>NZ_JBLFFK010000012.1:0-174527 GCF_051400715.1 Neorhizobium descurainiae | reverse complement strand
TCCTCTCAGCCTGCATCTTGAATCACATTCGACATCAAAAGGGAATCCGCGATTCAAACAAAATCATAAACGCTCTAGCCGCTCACGCGCTTTCGGCGAATATCCTCGCCAGCCAGTCGATGAAGACGCGCACGCGCGGCGAGAGCTGCCGGTTGCGCGGATAGAGCAGCGAGACCGGCGTTTTGGTTGGAGGGAAGGCGGAAAGCACCTCGATCAGAGTACCGGCCGAGAGATCGTGCGTTGCGTGATAGCGGGGGATCTGGATCAGGCCGAGCCCCAGCCGCGCGGTGGAGATGTAGCTTTCCGCCGCGTTGACGGTCACGGTTGCGGGTATAGTGATGTTGCGCACCGTCCCGTCCACCGTGAATTCCAGCGGAAGGGCGGCGATGCTGCCGGTGGCGCGGAAGCCGACCATCCGGTGGCCGTCGAGTTTCTCCGGATGCTCGGGCAGGCCGAATTTTTCGATATAGGCGGGTGAAGCGAGCGTCACCTCGTCCAGCATGGCGACGCGCCGGGCGACCAGGTCGCTGTCCTGCGGCGTGCCGACCCGCAGCACGCAGTCGATGCCTTCGCGGACGAGATCGACCAGCCGGTCCCCCTCGCTCATGTAGAATTCGATCTCCGGATAGGTTTCGAGGAAGGAGGGCAGGTTCGGCAGCACGAAATGCCTGGCGAGCGTGCCGTGCACGTCCACCCGCAGCAGCCCCTTCGGCTTGACGCCGGCAAAGGCGCCCTCGGCATCTTCGATGTCGGCGAGGATCGCAAGGCACCGCTGGTAATAGGCCTCGCCATCGAGTGTCGGGCTGACATGCCGCGTGGTCCGAAGCAGCAGGCGCACACCGAGGCGGGCTTCCAGTTCCTTCACCGCATCGCTCACCGTCGAGCGTGGCAGACCCGTATCCTCGGCCGCCAGCGTAAAGCTGCGGCGCTCGACGACGCGGGTGAAGACATGCATGGCGTCAAATCGGTCCATGAGTTTTGTTCGAGATCTTCGGATAGTGATGGCGAAATATGCCTGATTATCCGCAGATCGGAAAGCGCCATCTTCTCCTCATCGAAAACGCGCTGCGGCGCGGAGAACCGAAGGAGAAGAAAATGTCTGCCAATCAGAATAAGGTCGCGATTGTGACCGGCGCTTCCCGCGGCATCGGCGCCGCGATCGCCGAGCGTCTCGGCGGGGACGGCTTCACCGTCGTCGTCAACTATGCCGGCAATGCCGCCGCGGCCGAAGAGGTCGCCCGCAAGATCGAAGGGGCGGGCGGCAAGGCCGTCATCGCTCAAGCCGACGTTGCCGATGCGGATGCCGTCCGCCGCATGTTCGACAGCGCCGAAACGGCATTCGGCGGCGTCGATGTGCTTGTCAACAATGCCGGCATCATGATGCTGTCGCCGCTTGCCAATGCCGACGACACCAATTTCGACCGCCAGGTCGCCGTCAACCTCAAGGGTACCTTCAACACGCTCCGCGAGGCTGCGAAGCGCCTGCGCAACGGCGGCCGCGTCGTCAATTTCTCGACCACCGTCGTCGGCCTGAAACTGGAAACCTACGGCGTCTATGCCGCGACCAAGGCCGCCGTCGAAACCCTGACGGCGATCATGGCCAAGGAAATGCGCGGCCGCAGCATCACGGTCAACGCGGTCGCCCCCGGGCCGACAGCCACCGACCTCTTCCTGAACGGCAAGTCGGACGAGCTGATCGAGCGCATGGCGAAGATGAACCCGCTGGAACGTCTCGGCACGCCGGAAGACATCGCCGCCGCCGTTGCCTTCCTCGCCGGCCCGGACGGCGGCTGGATCAACGGCCAGACGCTGCGCGCC
The DNA here is from genome assembly GCF_051400715.1 of Neorhizobium descurainiae. Lineage (NCBI taxonomy): Bacteria > Pseudomonadati > Pseudomonadota > Alphaproteobacteria > Hyphomicrobiales > Rhizobiaceae > Neorhizobium > Neorhizobium descurainiae. The sequence continues at coordinate 172,709 of NZ_JBLFFK010000012.1, read as the reverse complement.
AACGGCGGCGTCATCTGAACCCAGCCTGTTCGAAACAAGTTCGGCGGCGACCAAGGTCGCCGTCTCAAGGTCACTTACATCCCCCAGAACCCGTACGCAGAAGGATCACGATCATGAGCAAGCAAGTCATCGTCATCACCGGCGCATCGAGCGGCTTCGGCGCGCTCACCGCCCGCGCACTCGCCAGGGCCGGCCATACCGTCTATGCCGGCATCCGCGCCACCGAGACCCGCAACGCCAAGGCCGTCGCCGATGCCGCCGCCTTTGCCAAGGAAAACGGCGCCGATCTGCGCACCGTCGAACTGGATGTCGCGAACGACGCCTCCGTCGAAGCCGGCATCGCCAAGGTCATCGCCGAGGAAGGCCGCATCGACGTCATCGTCCACAATGCCGGCCATATGTCCTTCGGCCCGGCCGAAGCATTCACGCCGGAACAGTTCGCCGAACTCTACGATATCAACGTGCTCTCCACCCAGCGCGTCAACCGTGCGGTCCTGCCGCACATGCGCAAGGCGGGGAGAGGCCTCGTGGTGTGGGTTTCCTCCTCCAGCACCCGCGGCGGCACGCCGCCCTATCTCTCGCCCTATTTCGCCGCCAAGGCCGCGATGGATTCGCTCGCCGTCTCCTATGCCAGCGAGCTGACGCGCTGGGGCATCGAGACGTCGATCATTGTTCCCGGCGCCTTCACCAAGGGCACCAACCACTTCGCCCATTCCGGCTCGCCGGCCGATACCCTGCGCGCCGCCGAATACAATGACGGTCCGTACAAGGGCGTGCCGGAACAGGCGCTGCAGGGGCTTGCTTCGCTGGAACCGGCCGATGCGGATGCCGCCGAAGTCGCCGTCGCCATCGTCGATGTCGTCGGCAAGCCGTTCGGCAGGCGGCCCTTCCGGATCCATATCGATCCGTCGGAGGACGGCGCGGAAATCGTCAACGGCGTCGCCGACCGAGTCCGGGCCGAACTGTTCCGCCGCATCGGCCTCGAAGACCTGTTGAAGCCGACGGTCATCGGCTGATCATTTTCATGGCGCGGCTCGGATCGACCGGCCTCGTTCAGTGCAGGCCGCCTGGAAGTCCGATCGGAGCCGATCGGGCGGCCTATTTGTCTTTGGCCGCCTCCGCCGGAGCCTCCCGCAGCGGCGCCCGGCTGAGTTCGTTGCCGGCGGCGATCGCCTTGCGCAGGAGCCGCATCAGTTCCTCCGTCTCGTCTGCCGTCAGGCCCCGCACCATGCTTTTCTGCGCCGCCTCCACCGCCGGCGTGATGCCGGCAAGGGTCTGCCGTCCCGCATCGGTGATCTGCAGCTCGCGGGCGCGCCTGTCCCTGCTGCTCGGATTGCGCACCAGCAATCCCTTCTGCGCCAGCCGGTCCACCACGCCGGTGATCGTCGTCCGGTCATAGGCGATCAACCCGGCAAGCGTGATCTGGTCGATCCCCGGATTGGTGCTGATCGCGGCGAGTGCGGCGTATTGGACGGGCGTCAGGTCATAGCCCGCCTCCTCGACTTCGGCATGGAAGACCGCGACGGCAATCTGCTGGAAGCGGCGGGCCAGATGCCCGGGCATGTCGTTGTTGTCCTTCACCGATCTCTCCACCGTTGAACGCGATCTTGACAGTATACTGATAATCAGTGTACTGATCAATTATTGCGGCGGCTTGTCTACAGGCATCGTCGCATCGACTTAAATCACGGGGTGGCCCGGCCGTCGATACGCCAGGCTCTGGAACCGGCGCGGTCCGGATGCCCGTTGGAGACACGCGGAGGAGGCAGTCCCATGCAATTTCATCTGAACGGGTTCCGGACGGGCGATCCGGGCGTGTCCGAGCCATCCGGGCAGGCGGCATTCCGCTCCGACTCTCTTCCCCAGGAAATCGACGTGCTGATCGTCGGCTGCGGGCCGGCCGGCCTGACGCTTGCGGCGCAGCTCTCCGCTTTTTCCGATGTCAGAACCTGCATCGTCGATCAGAAGGATGGCCCGCTGCAATTGGGACAGGCCGACGGCATTGCCTGCCGCACGCTCGAAATGTTCGAAGCCTTCGGTTTTTCCGAGCGCGTGCTGAAGGAATCCTACTGGGTCAACGAGACGTCGTTCTGGAAACCTGACGATCGCAACCGGGAAAACATCGTCCGCCACGGCCGGATACAGGATGTCGAGGACGGGCTCTCCGAAATGCCGCATGTCATCCTCAATCAGGCGCGCGTCCATGATTTCTATCTCGACGTCATGCGCCGCTCGCCGAACCGGCTGGAACCCCACTATGCCCGGCGCCTGATCGACCTCGAGATCGACCCAGGCGTTTCCGGCGGCACGGCCCCCGCCTATCCGGTCACCGTCCGGTTCGAACGGCTCGATCCTTCGCACGAAGGGCAGGTGGAGACGGTGAAAGCCCGCTACGTCGTCGGTTGCGACGGCGCCCGCAGCGTGGTGCGCAAGTCTCTGGGCCGGGAACTCAAGGGAGATTCCGCCAACCAGGCCTGGGGCGTCATGGATGTGCTCGCCGTCACCGATTTCCCCGATATCCGCCTCAAGGCGCTGATCCAATCCGCCGGAGAAGGCAGCATCGTCCTCATCCCGCGCGAAGGCGGCTATCTCGTCCGCATCTATGTCGAGCTCGACAAGCTTGCCGCAAACGAGCGCGTGGCGAGCAGGAACATCACCGTCGACCACCTGATCGCCGCGGCGCAGCGGATCCTCAAACCCTATACGCTGGACGTGAAGGAGGTCGCCTGGTGGTCGGTCTACGAGATCGGGCAGCGGCTTTGCGACAAGTTCGACGACGTGCCGGAGGACGAGGTCCGGACGCGCCTGCCGCATGTCTTCATCGCCGGCGATGCCTGCCATACGCACAGCCCCAAGGCCGGGCAGGGCATGAACGTTTCGATGCAGGATAGTTTCAACCTTGGGTGGAAGATGGCTGCTGTTCTCCAGGGGCGGTGCCCGCCGGAGCTCCTGCACAGCTACTCGGCGGAGCGCCAGGCGATTGCCAGGGAGTTGATCGATTTCGACCGCGAATGGGCAAAGATGCTGAGCGCGCCGCTGAAATCCGCCACCAATGCGGAAGGCGTCGATCCAGCGGAGGTCCAGGACTATTTCGTCAGGTCCGGGCGTTACACCGCAGGAACGGCGACCCGCTACCGTCCGTCGGTTCTCACCGGCGAGGCGACCCATCAGCATCTGGCGAAGGGGCTGATGATCGGCATGCGCTTCCACTCCGCCCCGGTCATCCGCCTGGGCGATGCCAAGCCGGTCGAGCTCGGTCATGCGGCAAAGGCGGACGGCCGCTGGCGCATCTACGCCTTCGCTGGCGCTGGAGACCGTGCTGCACCATCCTCGCGCCTGCGGGCCTTGTGCGATTTTCTTGCGGATTCTCCCATGTCGCCGGTCCGCAAATACACGCCGGCAGGCGAGGATGTCGATTCTGTGATCGATCTCCGGGCGATCTTCCAGCAGGCCCATCGCGAGCTTGCCGTGGAAGCCATGCCGGCCCTGCTTCTGCCCGCGAAGGGGAGCCTGGGGCTCCGCGACTACGAAAAGATGTTCTGCCCCGACCTCAGGAGCGGCAGGGACATTTTCGACATGCGCGGCATCGACCGGGAGCGGGGCTGCATGGTCGTGGTGCGGCCGGACCAGTATGTCGCCCATATTCTCCCGCTCGATGCGCATGCGGAACTCGCGGCCTTCTTCGACGGTTTCATGCTGCCAAGGGCCTGAACGGCAAGGCGGCGGTCGCGGCATTCGATGAAGGACTCGCAAGGAAGATCGATTCTCTTGCGTTAGATCGGCCTTACTGAGCAACCCCCACACTTTTGCGGGGCCAAAATTGCACTAGGTGCGGCCGTGGCTTCCATGCATGATGGCAACCGAAACGTGTAACTTTGTTGAGACTCCCATGCTCCCGGAAGCGGCCTGCAGCGGGGCAGCCGAAGAAGGATGGCCGCAACGGGCATGCCGCATAAAAATTCCAAGTCTGAGCGGGTAACGCTGCTTGATGTCGCAAATGCGCTCGGGGTCAGTGCCATTACGGTTTCCCGCGCCCTGCGAGAGCCGGAAAAGGTCTCCGAAGCGCTTCGTGAAAAGATCCTCAATCTGGTGGAGGAGATGGGCTATATGCCCGATCTGGCGGCGCGGGCCCTGGCAAGCCGGCGGAACGGCACCATCTGCGTCCTGGTCCCGGCGCTCACCCATCAGGGCACGCTAAGCTTCGTGCGCGGCATCGAGGCCCGCACGCTGACCACGGATTTCCGCATTCAATATGCCAATTGCCGCAATGATCCCGAAGAGGAGCGGCGGATCATCAGGCTTTTCCTGTCGCAATATCCGGCCGGCATCATCTTTGCGGGCCTCGATACGCCCGAAAAAACGGCCGATCTTTTGAAGTCGGGCGCATGCCCCGTGGTGCATGTCATCGATCCCGCCCTGCGGCCGGTAGGCATGGCGGTCGGTGTCGACAATTTCGAAGCCGCCGCCGCGGCGACGCGCCATCTCCTCGCCTGCGGGTACAGGCGGATCGGTCTGCTGGGCGCCTATGCCGATATCCGGAGCCAAAGGCGACGGCAAGGTTACAGCGCGGCGATGCAGGAAGCCGGCCTCTACGACCCCGCGCTCGTGGTCTGCGACCACGCGCCGGCGAGCGTCGAGCTCGGCTGCCGGCTTCTGCGCAGGCTGGTGGACGGCGTCGCGGGGGTCGATGCGGTGTTCTGCCAGGACGACGATATCGCTCTCGGCGCCCTTTTCGAGAGCCGCAGGCTCGGACTGCGTGTGCCCGAGGATCTCGGGATCTGCGGTTACGACGACCTGCCGTATTCCGCCCATACGGAGCCGCCGCTGACGACGGTCCGGGTGCCGGCTTTCGAAATGGGTTATCAAGCTGCCGATCTGCTCGTCCGTGCGCGCGCCGGCATCGACGGAGCGGACGGCGTCGTTGACCTGCCCTTCGAGCTGATCCGGCGTGGCTCGACGAGGGCTCCCTGCACGCTTCACCGGGAGATGGCGGAAGAGACCCTGACGGCGGGGATGTGAAGCGAAAGGGGCCTTTCGGCCCCCTTTCTTCATCCTGCATGCCGAATGCTAGATGTCGCTCGCTGCGTTGGAGAATATTTCCGCGGCCTGTTTGGCGGTCATGCGGCGGATTTCCGTCTCGTCGCGGCGGCTGGCGAAGAGTTCGCTTGCCATGATCTGTTCGGCAAGATCGGCCGGCAGCGACAGGAGCACCCGTTGGCCTTCCCGATGGATGCCGCCGGTTTCGCCGCGCTTGGCGGTGATCATGCCGCCCGCCACGGTGTTCAGCGTATCGGGATCGATCAGGATGAAGGCGCCGGTCGAGCGGTTCTGCTCGTAGGCATCGAAGATCGCCGTCTCCTCGAAGGAAAGCCGCACCTTGCCGATCGCATTCATCTGCAGCGTCGAGGCGTGCGGCTGCCATGCGCCGGTGGCAAGTTCGAGCTGCCAGATCGGTTCGACGGTGACGCGCTGGCGGCGGGAGCCGCTCTTCAGCCAGTAGCGCTTGCCCGGTTCGATGCCGCCCGGCTGCAGCGAGACGAGCTGGGCGTCGAAATCAAGCCCGGTCATCGGCGGGCCGTCGATCGAGACGATCATGTCGCCGCGCGAAACGTCCACCTGCCGGTCGAGCACGAGCGTGATCGCGTCGCCCGCGACCGCGGCGTTGCGCACGAGGTCGAAGGTGACGATCTGCTTGACGTTCGCGACCGTGCCGGAAGGAAGGATCGCGACGCTGTCGCCCGGCTTGATCGATCCGCCGGAGACTGTGCCCTGGTAGCCGCGGAAGCTCTCGCCGGGGCGGGAGACGCGCTGCACCGGCAGGCGGAAGCCGCCGGCCTGGGTGGAACGCACGGTCGCAAGCTCCAGCGCATCGATCAGCGTCGGACCTTCGTACCAGGGCATTGCCCCCGAAGCCGCATAGACGACGTTCTCGCCCTTCAGCGCCGACATCGGGATCGCGGTGATCTGGCGCACGCCGAGCGACAGGGCGAATTCCCGGAAGTCATGGGAGATTTTCTCGAAGACGGCCTTGTCGTAATTGACGAGGTCGATCTTGTTGACCGCCAGCACGAACTGGCGGATGCCCATCAGCGCCGCGATCGTCGCGTGCCGGCGGGTCTGTTCCAGCAGCCCGGCGCGGGCATCGGCCAGAAGCACGGCGAGGTCGGCCGTCGAGGCGCCGGTCGCCATGTTGCGGGTATATTGCTCGTGGCCGGGCGTGTCGGCGACGATGAAGGAGCGCCGGTCGGTCGAGAAATAGCGGTAAGCGACGTCGATCGTGATGCCCTGTTCGCGCTCGGCCTGCAGGCCGTCGAGCAGCAGGGCGAAATCCGGCAGGCCGAGATCGTTCTGCTTGCCGCTCGAATCGCGCTGCAGCGTCGCGGCCTGGTCTTCCTTCACCGCCTTGGTGTCCCAGAGCAGGCGGCCGATCAGCGTCGATTTGCCGTCGTCGACCGAGCCGCAGGTGATGAGCCTGAGCGGCCGCGTGTCGCGATGCGCCTTGGCGGCGGATTCGGCGAAGGGCAGGATGGTCGCGCCGGGGGATGTGCCGGAAGATGTAGATGTCGGGGTTGCTGTGGCGGTCATCTCAGAAATACCCTTCGCGCTTCTTCTTTTCCATCGAGCCGGACTGGTCGCGGTCGATCGCGCGGCCCTGGCGTTCGGAGACGGTGGCGATCTCGAGTTCGGCGATTACCTCTTCCAGCGTGGTGGCGCTGGAGCGGATCGCCCCGGTCAGGGGGAAGCAGCCGAGCGTGCGGAAACGGATCATGCCGTGCTGCACCTTTTCGCCGGGAAGCAGTTCAAGGCGCGGATCCTCGGCAAGGATCATCATGCCGTCGCGCTCCACATAGGGGCGTTCGGCGGCGTAGTAGAGCGGCACGAGGGGGATGTCTTCGGCCTGAATATAGCGCCAGATGTCCACCTCCGTCCAGTTGGAGAGCGGGAAGGCGCGCACGCTTTCGCCCTTTTTGATCATGCCGTTATAGATGTTCCAGAGTTCCGGCCGCTGGTTGCGCGGGTCCCATTTGTGGTCCGGCGTACGGAAGGAATAAATGCGCTCCTTGGCCCGCGAGGCCTCCTCGTCGCGCCGTGCGCCGCCGAAGGCCGCGTCGTAGCCGCCGGCGTCGAGCGCCTGGCGCAGCGCCTCGGTCTTCATGACGTCGGTATAGAAGGCCGAGCCGTGGGTGAAGGGCGTGATGTTCTCCGCCTTGCCGCGCGCATTGGTGTGGACCACGAGGTCGAGATCGTATTTCTCTGCGATCGCGTCGCGGAACTCGATCATCTCGCGGAACTTCCAGGTCGTGTCGACATGCAGAAGCGGGAAGGGGACGCGGCCGGGATGGAAGGCCTTGCGGGCGAGATGCAGGAGGACTGAAGAGTCCTTGCCGATCGAGTAGAGCATCACCGGCTTTTCGAACTCTGCCGCCACTTCGCGAAAGATATGGATCGCTTCGTTTTCGAGGGCTTTCAGATGGGGATCGAGCGGCGGTCTGGAAACGGGCGGGTTCTTGATTTCCGTTTCCTGTACGGACAGGGGCATTTCGGTCTCCGGGTATTCGACTGTAACAAACACAAAAGGTTAGCTGGCCTGCTTAGCCGGCCGGTTTAGCTGGCTCGGGCGACGGGTTGAGCGGCGCTTTCCGGCACATGGCTGTCCGGAACGTGCAGGCCGCATTCGCGCTTCTCGTCGTTTTCCCACCACCATCGGCCGGCGCGCTCGGGCTCGCCGGGCTTGATGGCGCGCGTACAGGGCTCGCAGCCGATCGAGGGATAGCCGCGCGCATGCAGCGGGTTGACCGGGATCGCTTCCGCCGCCACGTGAGCGCGGATCGCCTCGATGTCCCAATCGGCGAGCGGGTTGATCTTGATGAGGTTGCGCTCGGCATCGTATTCGGCAAACGGCGTCGAGGCGCGGTTGCCCGATTGGCCGCGGCGAAGGCCGGTGATCCACACGTCGGCGCCGGCGAGCGCCTTGGCGAGCGGCTTCAGTTTGCGCACATGACAGCAGGCGTGACGGGCCTCGACGCTGTCGTAGAAGCCGTTGATGCCGTATTTCGCCGCATAGGCGTCCACGTCGTCCTGTTCCGGTACGAAGCGGCGTATGGCGATGTCGTAGCGCTCCTCGGTCTCGCCGATCAGGTCGACGGTTTCCTTGAACAGCCGGCCGGTATCGAGCGTCGAGACTTCCACCGGCAGGCGGTGGGTGCCGATCGCGGCGGTGATCACCTGGTCCTCGATGCCGAGCGAGGTGGTGAACACGGCATGGCCGAGCTCGGCGGCCAGCGCCAGACGGCCTGCAAGATCGAGGCTTTCGAGCTTTGCATCGAGAGTTTCGGCCAGTACCGAACGGTCCTGGCCGGCGTCGTCATGAAGGGTCATCATGTCTTCTTTCGTGAGCGATTGCTGGATTATCCCGGTTTCGCGCCCGCAAGGACAGAAAAACCCGTTTCTTCCCATGGAGATGAAGAGCAAATATCTCTCCAAAGCCGGCCTCACACAAAAAACCTGCCGCCTTAACCAAAAGTGACCGGTTTTATCTCCGGAAACACCCGCATTGGTTTGTAATTTCTCATGATTTGAGCTAATCGGGATATATGCCCGCAAGGCAGGGTTTCCGATTGCGGACATGCACCCCTTGAGCGCCTTTGCGGCGAACCCGTGGATGCCCCGAACGAAGCTGAATGAGCGGCGCCGTGAGGACCGGTCGGTCTTGCGGCGGCGCTGTTGTCGATGGTTGCGTGATGATATCCCAGAAAGCGAAATATGCGCTGAGAGCGCTCGCCGCGCTCGCGCAGGCCGATCCCGCCGAACCGATGCTGATCTCCGAGATCGCCGTCCAGCAGAGCATTCCGAAAAAGTTCCTGGAGCAGATCCTGCTCGACCTGAAGCGCTCCGGCATCGTCGTCAGCCGCCGAGGCAAGCAGGGCGGATATCTTCTCCTGAAGCCGGCCGATGCCATCACCTTCGGCGAAGTGCTGCGTCTCGTCGACGGGCCGATCGCGCCGCTCCCCTGCCTTTCCCAGACCGCCTATCGCAGATGCGAGGATTGCGACGGCGAGCATCTCTGCGAGATCCGCCACGTCTTCGCCCGCGTCGCCGACGCCACCCGCAACGTTCTGTTCAACACGACGATCGCCGATGCGATCGAAGGCGCCGGAGAGCCCAAGGCGGCCCCGGTCAGGGAACTGCTGACGGCGTAAGGCGCCAATCCTTCGTCTTGGCGATGTACCAAATTTTGGTATAGTCGCGGGACAGGAGGCTGCTATGGCGCGCAACACATCCATTTCGCTCGGCGATCATTTCGCCGATTTCATCGATCGCCAGGTCGAAAGCGGCCGTTACGGCTCGGCAAGCGACGTCGTTCGGGCAGGTTTGCGCCTGCTCGAGGAGCATGAGGCACGGGTGAAGGCCCTGCAGGATGCCTTGGTGGCGGGAGAGGAATCCGGTCCTCCGCAGCCCTTCGATAACGAGGCTTTCCTCCAGCGTATGCGAGAGCGGCATGGCCGGTAAGGCTCGCGGATATAGACTTTCTCCGCTTGCGGAGGCCGACCTCGAAGAAATCTGGTCCTACACCGTCGAAATCTGGTCCTGGGAACAGGCTGAGCGCTATCATAGCGAAATAATCGCGACCCTTGAAAACCTGGCTTCCCGGGAAAGGACTGGGCGCCGTGTTGATATCCGCGAAGGATATCTGAAATATTCGATCGGTTCGCATTTCGTTTTTTATCGGCTCGCCGAAAATGGGATCGATGTAATCCGCATCCTTCACCAGCGTATGGATGTTAGCCGCTATCTCTAGGATACGGCCCGCTTTGTCGGAATTCCGTATGTGCCGCGATACTTCGCAGGGCTTCTACGAAATCGCGATGACCTCGAGCTCCTGATCGCCGACGTTCACGACATCGCCCATGGCCTTGCCCAACAGGGCTTTGGCTACCGGTGATACGTAGGATATCGATCCGGCTTTGGGGTCGGCTTCGTCCTCTCCCACGATGCGATACTTCTGCACCCGCCCGTCCTCTCTGGCGAAGGTGACGGTGCTTCCGAAGGCGACCGCGTCGGTGGAAGTCGGGTCGGGCACGACCTGAGCGGTGCGAAGTCTTTCCGCAAGATAGCGCAGGTCGCGTAACGGGCTTGCCGCCTGCCGCCGCCGCTCGTTCACATCCTCGATCGTGCCTGTTGCGTCATAGGCTTGGCGCGCCTGGGCCAGTTGCAATTCCAGCGCCCGCAGTCCGGCCTCAGTAACGAGATTCGGGTGGGGAGAAATCGGACGGTCGGGGAGCAGGGTTTCCGAGGCCGTTTCGGCACTCTCTTCCTTGGTGAAGGCAACGCTCAATCTCGAACTCCGTTCAGGCGAGGCATGGACTTGGATGGGCGACGGCGGCACCCCGCAGTCGTTGAAACACTATATAGGTGCAATCGGCCGATGCAGAATACGCGGAAAATCTTTCTCCGAATGCCCCGAAATCCGGATTGTGGCCGGATTGTGATTTTGCCGATCGGCGTTTTCCCGATGCGCGCGTTCTGCCGTCATGTGCAAGGCCGACGCGTTCTTTGCTGACGGCACCCCGTGCGGGGAAACAGTTTTGCCTTCTTTTGTCCTTCGATTGACTAACACGACCTAGCCGATAGAGTTTCGGGCGAAACAACAGGAGGGAACCTCATGTTCAATTTTGCCCAGGGACTCGGCCGGGGATTTGGTAAACGATTGGGGGCCGTCGCCCTCGGCCTGTCCCTGACCGTCGGGATGTCCGCAGGGGCGGTTGCTCCGGCTTTCGCCGAGACGCAGCTCCTCAACGTCTCCTACGACCCGACCCGCGAACTCTACAAGGATTTCAACGCCGCCTTCGCCAAATACTGGAAGGCCCAGACGGGCGAGGACGTCACGATCCGCCAGTCGCATGGCGGTTCCGGAGCGCAGGCCCGTTCGGTCATCGACGGTCTGGAAGCGGATGTCGTCACGCTGGCGCTCGAAAGCGACATCAACGCGATCGAAAAGAGCGGCAAGATCAAGGCCGACTGGCGTGCGCGCCTGCCGAACAATTCCTCGCCCTATACGTCGACGATCGTCTTCCTGGTGCGCAAGGGCAATCCGAAGGGCATCCATAACTGGGGTGATCTGGTGAAGGAAGGCGTGCAGGTCATCACGCCCAACCCGAAGACGTCGGGCGGCGCGCGCTGGAACTATCTCGCCGCCTGGGCCTGGGCGAACGAGGAATACAAGGGCGACCAGGAGAAGATCAGGGCCTATGTCGCCGATCTTTACCGGCATGCGCCCGTGCTCGATACCGGCGCCCGCGGCTCGACGGTCACCTTCGCCCAGAGGCAGATCGGCGACGTGCTGCTCGCCTGGGAAAACGAGGCCTATCTCGCCGGCGAGGAATTCGGCAAGGACGCCTTCGAGATCGTCGTTCCGCCGATTTCCATCCTCGCCGAACCGCCGGTCGCAGTCGTCGACGCAACGGTCGATGCCAGAGGCACCCGCAAGGTCTCCGAAGCCTATCTGCAGTATCTCTATTCCGACGAAGGCCAGAACATTGCCGCGAAGCACTTCTATCGTCCTTCGAAACGCGATGTGGTACAGCCTGATCTTCTGAAGGCCCTGCCGGACATCAAGCTCGTCACCCTCGACGATCCGATCTTCGGCGGCTGGAGGAAGGCGCAGCCGGAGCACTTCGGTGACGGCGGCATCTTCGATCAGATCTACAAGCCTGGTAAATAAGTCGGGATATCGAATGACGAACATAGCCGCCGCAGCTCCGGCGCGGTGGCGATTGAAACAGCCGAGCATCATCCCGGGTTTCGGGCTGACGCTCGGTTTTTCGCTCGCCTACCTGTCGCTGATCATTCTCATCCCCGTCGCCGGGCTGTTCTGGCGCAGCGCCGAGCTGGGATGGACCGGCTTCTTTGCGATCCTCGGTGACGAGCGGACCCTCAGGGCCCTCTACGTTTCGTTTGGGACCGCGGTGGCGGCGGCGCTTGTCAACGTCGTGTTCGGCACGCTCGTCGCATGGGTGCTGAGCCGCTACAGCTTTCCCGGCCGCAAGCTCATCGATGCGATGGTCGATCTGCCTTTCGCCTTGCCGACGGCGGTTGCCGGCATCGCGTTGACCACGCTCTACGCGCCGCAGGGCTGGATCGGCTCGCTCTTCATGCCCTTCCGCATCGCATTCACGCCGCTCGGCATCGTCATAGCGCTGATCTTCATCGGCCTGCCCTTCGTGGTGCGCACGGTGCAGCCGGTGATGGAAGAGATCGACCGGGAGATAGAGGAGGCGGCGGCGACGCTCGGCGCGAACCGCTTTCAGACGATCGGCCGCGTTCTTCTGCCGGGATTGATGCCGGCGATCCTCACGGGTTTCGCGCTTGCGTTCGCCCGCGGGGTCGGGGAATACGGTTCGGTCATCTTCATCGCCGGCAACATTCCTTACGTTTCGGAGATCGCGCCGCTCCTGATCGTCATCCGCCTGGAGGAGTTCAACTATGCCGGGGCGACCGCGATCGCCACCATCATGCTGATCATCTCCTTCGTGATGCTTCTCGTCATCAATCTCATCCAGGCCTGGAGCCGCAGGAAATATGGCAATGCCTGATCAGCTCCGCTCCGCCTCCGCAACATCGCCGGCCTTTCGCGATCCCGCCAGCGAAGGCTTGGTCGCCAAGGTTCTTTTGATCCTTCTGGCGCTCGCTTTCCTCGGCTTTTTCCTCGTCCTGCCGCTGGTCTCGGTTTTCGTCGAAGCCTTCCGCAACGGCTTCGGGGAATATTACGAAGCGCTGATCGAGCCGGATGCGGCCGCTGCCATTCGCCTGACGCTTCTCGTCGCCGCGATCGCCGTGCCGCTCAACCTGCTCTTCGGGCTCGCCGCCTCCTGGGCGATCGCCAAGTTCGAGTTCAAGGGCAAGTCGTTCCTCATCACCCTGATCGACCTGCCGTTCTCCATCTCACCGGTCATCTCCGGCCTGGTCTATGTGCTTCTGTTCGGCGCCAACAGCATGCTCGGGCCGTTCCTTAAGAGCTACGGCATCGAAATCCTCTTCGCCGTGCCGGGCATCGTGCTCGCCACCGTCTTCGTCACCTTTCCCTTCGTGGCGCGCGAACTGATCCCGCTGATGCAGGACCAGGGCACCGGCGACGAGGAGGCGGCGCTGTCGCTCGGCGCCTCCGGCTGGCAGACCTTCCGGTACGTGACGCTGCCGAACATCAAATGGGGCCTGCTCTACGGCGTGCTCCTCTGCAACGCCCGCGCGATGGGCGAATTCGGGGCCGTTTCCGTCGTCTCCGGCCGCATCCGCGGACTCACGAACACCATGCCGCTGCATGTCGAGATACTTTATAATGAGTATAACATGGTCGCGGCCTTCGCGGTGGCTTCGCTGCTCGCGTTCCTGGCGCTCGTCACGCTCGCGCTCAAAACATTTCTCGAACTTCGGTTCGGTGCCGGTGCCACCGGCGGCAGGCATTAAGAGGTCCTATGGAAGTCACCATCAGCAATATCCGCAAGGAGTTCGAACGCTTCCCGGCGTTGAACGACGTGTCGCTCAAGATCGCCTCCGGCGAGCTGATCGCGCTGCTCGGCCCCTCCGGCTCCGGCAAGACGACGCTTCTGCGGCTGATCGCCGGGCTCGATTTTCCGACCGGCGGCAAGATATTCTTCGGCGAGGAGGATGCGTCGCACCGCTCGGTGCAGGAGCGCAATGTCGGCTTCGTCTTCCAGCACTATGCGCTTTTCCGCCATATGACCGTCGCGGAGAATGTCAGTTTCGGCCTGAAGGTGCGCCCTTCCTCGAACCGTCCGCCGAAGGGAGAGATCCGCCGCCGCGTTCTGGAGCTCTTGGACATGGTCCAGCTCGGCGGGCTTGAAAAGCGCTACCCGCACCAGCTTTCCGGCGGCCAGCGCCAGCGCGTGGCGCTCGCCCGCGCCATGGCGATCGAGCCGCATATCCTGCTTCTCGACGAGCCTTTCGGCGCTCTCGATGCGAAGGTGCGCAAGGAGCTGCGCCGCTGGCTGCGTGAGTTCCACGACCGCACCGGCCACACGACGGTCTTCGTCACCCACGACCAGGAAGAGGCCCTGGAGCTCGCCGACCGCGTCGTCGTCATGAGCCAGGGCAGGATCGAGCAGGTCGGTTCGGCGGACGACGTCTACGATCGCCCCGGCTCGCCCTTCGTCTTCTCCTTCATCGGAGAGTCCTCGCAGCTGCCGATCGAGGTCAGGGGCGGCACGGTCCTCTTCCAGGGACAGCCGATCGGCATCTCCGATGCGGCCGGCGGAGAGGGGGAGCTGTTCTTCCGCCCCGAGGACGTGGTGCTCGTCGATGCGCCAGACGCGCTGTTCGGCAAGGTGACCGCCTGCCGCCGCCTTGCCGGCACCCGCATTGCCGAGATCGACATCGCCAATGACGGTCATGCGCCCTATCACGTCGAGGTGGAGGTGCCGCTGCATGCGCCGGTCGAACTGCGCAGCGAATTGCGCTTCCGCCCGACCCGCTGGAAGATTTTCCGCAAATAGCCGTGTTCAGGCCCGCCAGGCTCCTGTGCGCGGGCGGGCCCGCAGACGATGAACTGACATTCAATAAGGTGTGAAACCTCTGGTCATCGGTGGCGGCTTCCACATCTTCCGGGATATGATCGCCGCAAAAGGAGAGCCGTCATGCCCAGCCCTTCGATCACCCGCATTCTTGCCGGAGTTGCCATGGCCGCGGCCGTTGCCGGCTCTGCCGCCGCCCATCATGGCTGGTCCTGGGCCGAGGCCGACCAGATGGAGCTCAGGGGCACCATCCATTCCATCTCGTTCGCGCCGCCGCATCCGACGCTGGAGGTCCGCGCCGAAGACGGCGTCTGGCGCGTCGAGCTCGGCAATCCGAACCAGACGCAGCGGGCGGGTTTCGTCGAGGGCCAGGCCAAGGTGGGCGACGAGATCGTCGCCACCGGCAACCGCTCCGAAGACCGCGACGAAAAGCGCATGAAGGCGGTGCGGATCGTCGTCGCCGGCAAGACCTTCGACATCTATCCGGAACGTATCCGGACGAACTGAGCCAGGAACAGTATCCTATATGGAGTTTCTCGCCCCGCTTGCCGAGACGCCGCTCGCGCGGGCGCTGATCTCGTCCTCGACGATATATCTTCTGGTCAACGCAGCGCACATTCTCGGAATCGGCATGCTGTTCGGCGCGATCCTGGCGTTGGATCTCAGGCTCCTGGGGCTTGCGCAGGCCGTGCCGCTGCCGGCCGTCGCCCTTTATCTGTCGCGCATGGCCGGCGCCGGCGTCGTGCTGGCGATCGTCACCGGGCTCTGTCTCTTCACCGTCAAGCCGGTGGAATATGTCCGCAACCCCGCCTTCCTCTTCAAATTGGGGCTTGTTGGGCTAGGCCTCGTCAACGTGATGATCGTCCATTTTGGCGCCGGCTGGAAAGCGATGCTTGCGGGAGAAAAGCCGAGCGCCATCCTTCGTCTATCAGCTGCGTTTTCCACGCTGATCTGGATCGCCGCAGTGATCGCGGGGCGGTGGATCGGGTTTCTGTAGTCGGACTTGATAACAACATGCATCACATGCATATTGCATCGCAATTGCGATGCATGGAGCAATGTCATGAAAACTGCGACGATCCCCTCTCTGCGCGTCGATCCGGAACTGCGTGCCGCTGCCGAAAGCGTGCTCAAGGAAGGGGAGACCTTGTCCGCTTTCGTCGAAGAGTCCTTAAGGCGACAGATCGACTATCGAAAGACTCAGACGGAATTTATCGCTCGAGGGCTAAAGGCTCGTGAGGAAGCCAAGCGTACAGGAATATATTACAGCTCAGAGGATGTGCTGAACATGATGCGTGAGAAATTGGAAAAGGCAAAGGCGCGCCGAGCTCAATGAGTCGTCGCCTTCGATACACGCCCGAGTTTTATGAGGACTTCGAGAGGTATTATGGCCATCTCGCTGAAATCGACATTCAGCTCGCTGAGCGGGCCTTCGATGCCATGCAGAAGGCTATGAGGGTGCTGGAGGACTTCCCTTTCGTAGGGCGTAGGGCTTTAACCGATAGTATTTTTGCGCGGGAGTTGATCGTTCCTTTCGGCTCTAGCGGATACATTCTGCTCTATGAAGTGGAGGATGAAGAAACCGTCACAATCCTCGCCGTTCGTCATCAGCGCGAAGAAGACTATCACTGATCACCGGTCGCTCACCGCCGCGCGCGGATTGACCCAGGGCTGCTGGTTGCTGCGCGGCAGGGGCTGCTTGCCGAGGATGTGGTCGGACGCCTTCTCGCCGGTCATGATCGAGGGGCCGTTCAGGTTGCCGTAGGTCACGTGCGGGAAGATCGAGCTGTCCGCCACCCGCAACCCGTCCACGCCGATCACCCGGCATTCGGGATCGACCACGGCGAGAGGATCGTCCGCCCGGCCCATGCGGCAGGTGCCGCAAGGATGATAGGCGCTTTCCAGGTGCTCGCGCAGGAAAGCATCGATCTCCTCGTCGGTTTGCACCTTCTCGCCCGGTTGGATTTCCGGGCCGCGATATTGGTCGAAGGCCTTCTGGCCGAAAATCTCGCGCGTCAGCCTCACGCAGTGACGGAATTTCTCCCAGTCCTCCGGATGGCTCATATAGTTGAAGCGCAGCACCGGATCGGCCTTCGGATCGGGTGAGCGAAGCGTCACGCTGCCGCGGGATTTCGATAGATTATATCCCACATGCACCTGGAATCCGTGGGTATTGGCCGCGGCACGCCCGTCGTAGGAAATCGCCACGGGCAGGAAATGGTACTGGATGTCCGGCTGTTTCAGCCCGGCTTGGGAGCGCAGGAAGGCGCAGGCCTCGAACTGATTGGAGGCGCCGAGCCCGCTTTTCGACAGCAGCCATTGCGCGCCGGCCACGCCCTGCCAGAACCACGGCAGCCAGGAATAAAGCGACACCGGCTTCAACGAGATCTGCTGGAAATAGAATTCCATATGGTCCTGCAGATTGGCACCGACGCCGGGCCGATCGGCCTTCACCTCGATGCCCCTCTCCTTCAGATGTTCGGCCGGGCCGATGCCGGAGAGCATCAGGAGCTTCGGCGAGTTGAAGGCGGAGGCGGAGACGACGACCTCGCGGTTCGCGCGAATGATTTCCTTCACGCCCCGCCGCTCGATCTCGACGCCCACCGCGCGGCCGTTCTCGATCACGATCCTGTTCGCGAACCCATGGACCAGCTCGACATTCGGCCGTTTCAGCGCCGGCTTCAGATAGGCATTGGCCGCGGACCAGCGGCGGCCCCGATGGATGGTCTGCTCCATCAGCCCGAAGCCTTCCTGCTTCGAGCCGTTGTAGTCGTCGGTCAGTTCGAAGCCGGCTTGGCTGCCAGCCTGGATGAAGGCGTGGAAGAGCGGGTTCTTCACCGGCCCGCGCTTGACATGCAGCGGCCCGTCGGTGCCGCGCCAGCCTTCCTCGCCGCCCTCGGAATTCTCCATCCGCTTGAAATAGGGAAGTACGTCGGCATAGGCCCAGCCGGTCGCGCCGAGCTCCTCCCAGCGGTTGAAATCCTCCGCGTGGCCGCGGACATAAACAAGTCCGTTGATGGAGGAAGATCCACCGATCACCCTGCCGCGCGGCGCGGTGATGCGGCGGTTGTTGAGATTGGGTTCGGGTTCGGAAAGATAACCCCAATTGTAGCGCTTCATGCTCATCGGCCAGGCGAGCGCGCCGGGCATCTGGATGAACGGCCCGACATCCGATCCGCCCGCTTCGATGACGATCACCGAATGCCTGCCGTCCTCCGACAGGCGGTAGGTCATGGCGGAGCCCGCCGAGCCCGAACCGATGATGACGAAATCTGCCTGAAGCATGTCAGTTCTCTCCAGACCGTCTCTCTATGTCGTGCCGTGTCAGCCCCCCTCTGGCCTGCCGGCCATCTCCCCCACAGGTGGGGAGATCACAGGCCGCTTGGCCTTCCCGCCACGTGAACGGTGCGCTCGCTGCCGCGGCTTTTTGTTTGGGGAAGCCGGTGCGCCCATCCAATCTCCCCACCTGTGGGGGAGATGGCCGGCAGGCCAGAGGGGGGCGATCTTGCGCGACGGCCATAGTGAACATCAATACGGCGCCTCGACTGGCCCCATGCCCACATAGACCGTCTTCAATTCCGAATAATGCTCCAGCGCGGCGAGCGAGTTCTCCCGCCCGAAGCCGGATTGTTTTGAACCGCCGAAGGGGATTTCCACCGGGCAGAGATTGTAGCTGTTGATCCACAACGTACCGGCCTGAAGTTGGTCCACCACCCGGTGCCCGCGCGAAAGATCGGCGGTGAAGACGCCTGCCGAAAGGCCGAATTCGGTGGCATTGGCCCGCGCGATCACCTCGTCTTCGTCGTCGAAATCGAGCACGCACATGACCGGCCCGAAGATTTCCTCCCGCGCGATGGTCATCCCATCCGTCACATCGGCAAATACGGTCGGCTGCACGTAATAGCCTTCGCCGGTCACGTGGTTCGGAATGCCGCCGCCGGTGACGAGCGTCGCGCCCTCGGCCTTGCCCTTGTCGATATAGGAAAGCACCTTCTGGCGCTGGTCGAAGGAGACCATCGGCCCGAGCTGCGTCGCCTCGTCCATCGGGTCGCCGATGACGATCCTCTCGGTCCGCTCCTTCAGGCGCGACAGGAACTTCTCCTTCACACCGCGTGCCACGAAGACCCGCGTGCCGTTCGAGCAGACCTGGCCGGTCGAGTAGAAATTGCCGAGCATGGCGCCGCCGATGGCGCTGTCGAGGTCCGCATCCTCGAAGACGATCAGCGGCGACTTGCCGCCGAGCTCCATCGTCACATGCTTGAGGCTGCCGGCGGCGGCGGCGGCCACCTTGCGCCCGGTCGGCACGGAACCGGTGAGCGACACCTTGGCAACATCCGGATGGTTGACGAGCAGCGGTCCGGTATTCCGGTCGCCCTGGATGACGTTATAGAGCCCCTTGGGAAGGCCGGCTTCCACCAGGATTTCGGCGATCTTCAGCGCCCCGAGCGGCGTATTTTCCGATGGTTTGAAGACCATCGCATTGCCGGCCGCCAGCGCCGGCGCGCCCTTCCAGCAGGCGATCTGCTGCGGATAGTTCCAGGCGCCGATGCCGACGCAGACGCCGAGCGGCACACGCTTGGTATAGGCGAAGTCGCGGCCGAGCGGGATATAGTCGCCGTTGAGGCCCGCCGCGATCACGCCGCCGAAGAATTCGAAACTGTCCGCTCCCGAGGTCGGGTCGGCGACGATCGTCTCCTGGATCGGTTTGCCCGTATCGAGCGTCTCCAGTTCCGAAAGTTCGCGATTGCGCTTGCGCATGATCTCGGCGGCGCGTTTCAGGATGCGGCCGCGGGCCGTCGGGCTCATCGCCGCCCATTCCGGCTGGGCGCGCTTGGCCGCCGCGATCGCCTTCTCGACGATCGCAGGCGTCGCCGCATGCAGCCTTGCGATGACCTCCCCGGTCGCCGGATAGAGGCTTTCGATGACGGCGCCGGCTTCGTCCTCGACATAGTCGCCGTCGATGAAATGGCTGGCGATCGGCTGGGCTTTCATCTCATTCGCCTCTCGGGTAACGCTTCGATTCCTCGAGATTGTCGAGGTTCATGTGGTTGCGCATATAGCGCTCGGATGCCTTTTGCAGAGGCTGGTGATCCCAGGGGTAATAGGCACCGTTCCTGAGCGCCTCGTAGACCACCCAGCGGCGCGCCTGGCTTTCGCGCACGGCGGCGTCGAAGGCGGCCATGTCCCATTTGGCACTTCGCTTTTTCCTGAACCCTTCGAGGATATCGGCAAAGGCGGGATCGCCGGCAAGGTTCGTGAGCTCCTTCGGGTCGGCCTCCAGATCGAAGAGCTGTTCCGGGTCGAGCTCGCAATGGATGTATTTCCATTTGCCCTCGCGGACGGCGACAAGCGGCGCGTGAGAAGCCTCGGCCGCATATTCCATCAGCACCGGGCTCGTGCGCGGTGTGCCGTCCATCATCGGCTTGAGGCTTTCACCGTCCGTCCAGGGCTCGATCTCCTCCATGGAGATGCCGGCGAGGTCGCAGAGCGTCGGCGTCACGTCGAGATTGGAAACCGGCGCCGTATGCAGGGCAGGGGTGATGCCGGGGCCGGCGATCATCAGCGGCACGCGGGCCGAGCCTTCGAAGAAGTTCATCTTGAACCAAAGGCCGCGCTCGCCCAGCATGTCGCCGTGGTCGGAGCAGAACAGGATCAGCGTGTCGTCCAGCATCCGCGTGCGGGTGAGCGTATCGATCAGCTCGCCCACCTTCTCGTCGATATAGGAGATGTTGGCGAAATAGGCCCGGCGCGAGCGGCGGATATCTTCTTCCGTCACATCGAAGCTCTTGTAATCGCAGGAGAGGATGATCCGCTTCGAATGCGGGTCCTGGTCTTCGATCGGGATTTCCCCGGCCTGGGGAGCCAGGTGCTCGCAATCCTCGTAGAGGTCCCAGAACTTTTTCCGGGCCACATAGGGATCGTGCGGATGGGTGAAGGAGACGGTGAGGCACCACGGCCGCCGGTCCTCGTCATCGTTCTCCCGCGCGAGCTGATAAAGTTTCTGGCCGGCGAGAAAGGCCACCTCGTCGTCATATTCCATCTGGTTGGTGATCTCGGCGACGCCTGCACCCGTAACCGAACCGAGATTGTGGTACCACCAGTCGATCCGCTCGCCCGGCTTGCGGTAATCCGGCGTCCAGCCGAAATCGGCCGGATAGATGTCGGTCGTCAGCCGCTCCTCGAAGCCGTGGAGCTGGTCCGGCCCGACGAAATGCATCTTCCCCGAAAGCGCGGTGTAATAGCCGGCGCGGCGCAGGTGATGCGCATAGGTCGGGATCGAGGAGACGTATTCCGCCGCATTGTCATAGACGCCTGTCCGGCTCGGCAATTGCCCGGCCATGAAGGAGGCGCGCGCCGGCGCGCAGAGCGGCGAGGAGGTGTAGTTGTTGGCGAACCGCGCCGATCGGGCCGCAAGCGCCTTCAGGTGCGGAACATGCAGCCAGTCCGCCGGCCCGTCCGGAAAAAGCGTGCCGTTCAACTGATCGACCATGACGATGAGGATATTCGGCTTGGTCATGCGTATGGTCCTTTAATAGCCCGATCGGCATATGGTGGATCGAAGCTGTTGCCCACGGCGGACATGTTCACACAGCTCGTCTGTGGGCAGATCCTCGGGACAAGCCCGAGGATGACGGAGTGTATGGCGCGGGCTGGCAGGACAAGAGCCGTCGCAACTTGCTCAAGGCTCTCCAAAAGGACCTGAGGCACGGTCTCTCCGCCGTCATCCTCGGGCTTGTCCCGAGGATCTACCCACAAACAATGCTGGAGATAGATCGCGATGTCGTACGTGCTAACCCTACCCCTGAGGCGAAGCATTGGTATGCATTGCCGTCCTGCTGTGACCATATTGAAATCGCCTTAGATTCCCTCAGCAAATTGAGTTATTTTCGATCTCGACGGCAATCAAGAATGGTTTGCGAACCTTCCTGTCTCAAAAACGCAGGCTGTGGCACATGATCATGCTGATGACCAAGCGTAAGCCGGCGACGGTCGGGGAAATCCTTGTCGAGGAGTTCTTGGAGCCCATGGGCTTGACCCAGGGCGCCTTGGCCGAGGCCATGGGCGTGCCGCGCAAGCATGTGAACGAACTCTGCAACGACCGCCGCAACATCACCGCGCCGACCGCGCTCATTCTTGCGCGGGTATTCGGCAACAGCCCGGATTTCTGGTTGAACATCCAGCGGCGCAACGACCTGTGGAATACGATGCACAATCCGAAGGAGCTTGAGCGGATCGGGCGTGCCCGCCCGATCCATCACGCCGCATGACGAGTGCCGTTGACCTCCGTCAAGCCTGCTCCACATCTTATCCGATAGCTTCGGGTAAGGCTTTGCGGAAAGGGGATGGACATGACATTCGGTCTGGATACGCCATCGATCTCGATGGTTCGCGATAAATGGGGCTGGTTCCTCGCCCTCGGCATTCTTCTTCTCGTCTTCGGCATCATCGCTTTCGCCAATCTCTTCGTGGCGACGGTCGCTTCGGTCTTTTATATCGGCATGATGATGCTGATCGGCGGCGTCGCCTATCTCGTCCATGCCTTTCAGGTGAAGGGCTGGGAGCAGATCCTGTTCTGGGCCTTGAGCGGCGTTCTCTATACGATTGCCGGCCTGCTCGCCTTCTGGAACCCGGCCCTGACGGCGGTCGTGCTGACCTTCCTCATGGCGGTGGCGCTGGTGGTCGCCGGCATTTTCCGCCTCTGGATAGGCTTCAAGATGCGTCCGATGAAGGGCGCCGGCTGGGTCATCGTCGGCGGCGTCGTCACCATCCTGGCGGGCCTGATCATCGCCATCGGCTGGCCGGTCAACAGCCTCTGGATACTGGGGCTTTTCCTGGCGATCGACCTCATCATGCAAGGTTGGGCGCTCATTGCGGTGGCTCTCGCCGCAAGAAACGGGGGCGCTGCGCCTCCCGTTGCCGATAAGTCTCTATAATATTGAATAAAAACGGATTTTTCCGTCATGAAACTTTCACTGAATCGTCATCATTGGGAAAGGGATTTTTGACGAATTGCTGTGAGCCTGACATTCGTGTTTTAGGCCATTGCGCAGTGGAGTAGTGAGTATGTCGTCTGCGGCCATTCTTGAACCGGGCGTCTTCCGGCGATACGCGAGCGACCAGCTGGTCACCCTTGCGAAGCTGGTTCTGGAAAATGCCTTCCAGCCGATCGTCGAGGTGGGGACCGGTTCCGTTTTCGGATACGAATCCCTGTTGCGCGGCCAGGAACGGATCGGCTTCTCCTCACCGCTCGAACTGCTCGACCAGGCCCAGGAGACCGGCCAGCTCCTGGCTCTGGAACAGATGATGGCGAACCGGGCGCTGGCGAAATTCGCCAGCCTGCCGGATTTCTCCTCCGCGACGCTCTTCCTCAATCTCGATGTGCGGCTGATCCGCCATGGCCAGTATTTCCTCGAAAAGCTGGTGCAGCACCTGCGCAAGGCGAATATCGCGCCGTCTTCCGTCTGCTTCGAGTTCTCCGAGCGGTTCGACAACACCAGCGTGCCGGAATTCGCCGATCTGGTGACGCAGATGCGGAAGGAGGGCTTCAAGCTCGCGATCGACGATTTCGGCGTCGGACACGGCGAGATGAAGCTGCTCTGCGACTATCCCGTCGATTATCTCAAGATCGACAGGCACTTCGTCGCCGGCATCGACAGGAGCCCGCGCAAGCGCCATCTCGTCAAGAACATCGTCAACATCGCCCATGTGCTCGGCATCCGGGTGATCGCCGAGGGCATCGAGACGGAAGCGGAATTCCTCGCCTGCCGCGAATATGGCGTCGATCTCGTGCAGGGCTGGTTCATCGCCCGGCCGACGACCTTCGTCTCCGAACTGCAGACGTCCTTTCCCTATCTCGCCGATATCGGCCGCAGCCGCCGCTCCAGCCAGTCGCTCGACGAGATCCTGATCCGCAAGCAGATCGAGCACCTGCCGACGGTCTACGAGAACGAGAGCATCGACAGCGTGTTCGAACTCTTCCGCCGCAATCCGCGCCAGGCCTTCTTCCCCGTGCTGAATGCCAATGGCGAGCCGCGCGGCGTCATCAACGAATATCACCTGAAGGAATACATCTATCAGCCCTTCGGCCGCGACCTGTTGAAGAACAAGGTCTACGAGCGTTCCATCTCGCATTTCGTCGATCGCGCGCCGATCATCGGGCTCGATGCGGAAGCCGAAGAGCTGATGAGCCTTTTCGCCAATATGGACAACAGCGCCTGCGTCATCCTCACGGAAAACATGCGCTATGCGGGCGTGGTCTCCGCCGCCTCGCTCATCAAGGTCATCAACGAGAAGCAGTTGAAGATCGCCCAGGACCAGAACCCGCTAACGGGCCTGCCGGGCAACCGCGCCATCCGCGATTTCATGCAGGAGGCCGGTCGCGACGACGAGGAAACCCGTTTCTTCTGCTATTGCGACTTCGACAACTTCAAGCCGTTCAACGACCATTACGGTTTTCACATGGGCGATCATGCGATCTCCCTCTTCGCGGCCCTGATGAAGCGCTACTTCTTCTCGGATGGCGATTTCCTCGGCCATGTGGGCGGCGACGACTTCTTCATCGGGGTGCGCGACTGGACCCGCGAGGAATTGAACGAAATCCTCGAGCGGCTGCTGTCCGATTTCCACGACGATGTGGCCGAACTTTATTCGCCGGAAGAGCGCGCCGCCGGAAAGATCCGCGGTCACGACCGCTCCGGCGCCGAGCGGGATTTCCCGCTGCTGCGCTGCTCGATCGGGGTTCTGGAATTGCCGCAGGGCCTGCTGCTCGACGATTTCGGCCGCATCGGCGCCGAGATCGCCGCGGTCAAGGCCGAAGCCAAGGACAGCGAGGGCGGCCTGGTCTTCGCCGCCTTCGGCGAGACGAAATGAGCGCATGACCTTTTCATGGCGCGGCGCCGTTGCGGCGGTCGGTCGCCTTCCTATGATGGCGGGCATGTCCTAAGTCAGTGATTCAGCCACTGAGAGGAGACCTCGTCATGCCGCTTCCCGCCGAAATGCGTTTCATCGATCTGCCGTCCTTCGGAAAACCGGAGGCCATGACCGTCGCCAGAGGGCCGCTGCCGGCCGTCAGGCCCGGCGAAATCCTGGTCAAGGTAGCGGCGGCCGGCGTCAACCGGCCCGACGTGGCGCAGCGCCAGGGAACTTATCCTCCGCCGAAGGACGCAAGCCCCATCCTCGGGCTGGAGATCGCTGGCGAAGTGGCGGCGCTTGGCGAAGGCGTCACCGAATTCAAGCTGGGCGACCAGGTCTGTGCGCTGGCGAATGGTGGCGGTTATGCCGATTATTGCGCTGTGCCGGCCGGGCAGGCGCTGCCTTGGCCGAAGGGATATGACGCCGTCAAGGCGGCCGCGCTCTGCGAGACCTTCTTCACCGTCTGGGCCAACCTCTTCCAGATGGCCGGACTGACGGAAGGCGAAAGCGTGCTGATCCATGGCGGCACGAGCGGCATCGGCACGACCGCGATCCAGCTTGCGAGAGCCTTCGGCGCGACCGTCTATGCGACTGCCGGGTCCAAGGAAAAATGCGAGGCTTGCGAAAAGCTGGGTGCCACGAGAGGCATAAACTACAGGACCGAAGATTTCGCCGAGGTCATCAAGGCGGAAACCGGCGGCCGGGGCGTGGACGTGGTGCTCGACATGATCGGCGCCGCTTACTTCGAAAAGAACCTGTCCGTGCTGGCGAAGGACGGCTGCCTGTCGATCATCGCCTTTCTGGGGGGCAGCATGGCCGAAAAGGTCAGTCTCGCGCCGATCATGGTGAAGCGCCTGACGGTGACCGGCTCCACCATGCGGCCGCGTACGGCGGACGAGAAGCGCGCCATCCGTGACGATCTTCTGGCTCAGGTCTGGCCGCTTTTGGACGAAGGCAAGGTCACGCCGGTCATCCACGCGGTCCTGCCGTTCGGCGAGGTCGCCGAGGCCCATCGGCTGATGGAGACCAGCAACCATATCGGCAAGATCGTGCTGAAGCTTTAGCCGGCTTGTAAAGTAGAGGCCGATTTCGGTATGACGGCATGGGAAAGGATTATTTTCCGTCACCTCGGGATCAATTGGGCATGGCTTCCGGTCAGACAGACAATTCTCTCATTCATAATGAGCGAATGAAACTGCTTGCTACGTTTCTCAATGGAATAGCGGTTGCGATCTTTGCCGTTGGCGGCCTCGCACCGCTGTTCTCCAGCCTATACGTCGCAGAGCGTGGCCCGACGCTGTTCCTTATGTTCGTGAGCGTCGTTTGTTTTTTGACGACATGTATACTACATTACGTGGCGAGCCTGGTGCTCAAGAGGATGCGACCATGACATCGCTCGAAATGACATCGCTGTTGCTGATGCCTGTTGCCGGTTTGATCATTGGCGCTGTTGCGCTGTATATCGTCACGTCGCACGAAAATCGCCGTCGGCATCATCTGCATCCCGGCGAATAATCCACCCCGTCGCCATCATAACCGATACCCTTGCTGACGTCGCGAGGCCTTGTCCAAGATCCTCATCCACTGAGCGAGGCAGGGGTGTTGGGAAGCGCCTTGTCGTTCGGGCGAGGCTTTCCATTTGGTCTTCCAGGCGGTCCGGTAAATTAATTGCGCGTTTATTCACATAAAGTGCCTTGCAGACTCGGATATCCCTGCCTACCTTGCTTTCATCGTCAACGTAACGAAAGGAAGGTGATCCAATGTCTAGTGAGATTTCGGTCTGCGTAACGGGCAATGGAAAGGTGATGGTCTCGACGGGGCAGCCCTCGGCCTGAACTTCATCTTCCTTCGAGACGTTCGAGAAACGGCTCGGGTTCGTTCAACCGGACCAAACTCATGGAAGGGTCGCCTCGTGCGACCCTTTTCCTTTTTGGGGTGATGTCCTCCTTTTTCCGCTCTTCCCTCGATCGATATGTCTGACCCTATGCGTTTAGCGCATGGGTGGCGTGTAAGTTGAGCACTTTTAGAGCAATCGGGATGAGCCTACATACCGGCCATCGAAGCAACTGAGAGCGCCAAGGACTGGCAGCTAGGCTTCGAAAATCCCAGGAAAGGGGAACCATCATGAACGTCGCACGCACTCTCAACAATTGGCGCAAATACCGTCAGACGGTTGCCGAACTGGGCCGTATGACCCCGCGCGAACTGAGCGATCTCGGCATTGAGCAGAACGACATCCGCCGCGTCGCACGCGCCGCCGTCGGCTTCTGATCGCAATCCGAGCAGCATAGTGGGAAACGCCTGCGTCATCGCGGGCGTTTTGCATTTTATGCATAGCTGCTCTTCAAATTCCGATGCGCCCAACGGCCGGCACCTTGATGCCGGGGTTTGCGAAGTCGAGACCAGCCACCAGCCCCAGGAAATGCACTTCGAAGCCGCTGCGCAGACCCGCCGAAAAGCCGACCAGGCCGCGTAAGGTCACGTGCAGATCCCTCCAGTCGTCGTCGAGATGCACGAACTCGCCGTCCGGCAGGTAGTCGCGCCCGACGGCATGCGGCGGCAGGACGGCGTCGAGCTCCGGCACGCTGCGCAGCACATGGGCCACGAACGTGTTGGAATTCGGTCCCGGCCAGATCGTGTAGCCGCCCGGCTCCGCGTAAGGGTAGGCGGCGATCGCGCCCTCGATCTTCGGGATCAGCAGTTCGGCCCTTGATCCAGTCACCGAGGTCACGAGCTCGGGCGGATTGGAGTACCAGTAGGCATCCGGCGGCCGGTGGTTGCGGCGGATCGGCGTGCCCCAGCCGACCTTGTCGTAGCGCGTATAGCTGTTCGCGCCCTTCTCCTTGATGACGATCCAGGCATGGCTCGCGACCGCGCCCTTGAGCCCGCCGGTCATGGCCGAGAAGATGTAGACGGCCGCGTCCCCGTTCGCCGAAGCTTTCGGCAGGATACCGGCCGAGGTCCAGCGCGCCTCGCTCCAGCGGGCCGGCCGGTCTTTCATCGCCCAGAGCCCTGCCGAGGCGAAAGTCGGCGCCAGATAGACGACGAAGATCGCCAGAAACAGCCGTTTAACCGATTTCATGCTAGGTCCCCGATGAAAATCCCGCCGGACTCGTTTATGAGCCCGTGATGGGCATCATTGAAAACGGCAAATTCAGGATCGGCCATGCAAAATCCCGTTACCGTCGAAGTCACCAGAGGCAAGCTGGTCGAGAGCCGCCACCGCGGCATGGGCGTGGTCGTCGATGGCGACGGCAAGACCGTCTTCTCCTTCGGCGAGGCGGAAGCGGCCGTTTTCCCGCGCTCGGCCTGCAAGGCCATACAGGCCCTGCCGCTTGTCGAAAGCGGCGCGGCGGATGCCTACGGCTTCGGAAACGTGGAACTGGCGCTTGCCTGCTCTTCGCACTCCGGCGAGGATGCGCATGTGGCGACCGCCGCCGCCATGCTGGCGAAGGCCGGCCGCGACGACGGCGCGCTCGAATGCGGCGCCCATTGGGCCTCGGACCAGACGGTGCTGATCCATCAGGCGCGCACGATCGAAAAGC
Organism: Neorhizobium descurainiae; assembly: GCF_051400715.1. Taxonomy (NCBI): domain Bacteria; kingdom Pseudomonadati; phylum Pseudomonadota; class Alphaproteobacteria; order Hyphomicrobiales; family Rhizobiaceae; genus Neorhizobium; species Neorhizobium descurainiae. Next base: position 144,724 of record NZ_JBLFFK010000012.1, on the reverse strand, counting down.
CGACCGCTCTCCACAACAACTGCTCGGGAAAACATTCCGGGTTCGTCTGCACCTGCATCCATTCGGGGCTGGAGGTGAGGGGCTACGTCGGTTACGACCATCCGCTGCAAGCGGAAATCCGCGGCACGATGGAAGTGCTGACGGGGTCGATTCTCGGCCATCAGAACTGCGGCACGGACGGCTGCTCGATCCCGAGCTATGCCGTGCCGCTCAGGGGGCTGGCGCACGGTTTCGCCAAGATGGCGACGGGCAATACCCTGTCCGCCGAGCGCGCCAGAGCATCGCGCCGGCTGATGCAGGCCTGCATGGCCGAACCCTTCTATGTCGCCGGCACCAATCGCGCCTGCACCAGGCTGATGCAGGTGGCGCCCGGAAAGATTTTCGCCAAGACCGGTGCGGAAGGCGTCTTCGTCGCGGCGCTGCCGGACGAGGGCCTCGCCATGGCGGTCAAATGCGAGGACGGCACGACGCGCGCCGCAGAGGCCATGATCTTCGCACTGATCTCCCGTTATTTCGAAAAGGGCGGCGAGGTGCACGCGAAACTTCTCTCCATGGCCAACAAGTCGATGAAGAACTGGAACGGCATCCATGTCGGCGATATCCGCGTCACGGATGCGCTGTTCGCTTGATTGCAGCCCCGTCGTTTGAGGCTTTCCGCTTCGGGAAACCGTGCTAGAACAACGCGGTCAATCGGAGGGTCGTCATGTATACGCTGTTCTTCTCGCCCAATGCCTGCTCGCTCGCCAGCCACATCGCGCTCGCCGAATCCGGCCTGCCCTATGAGATCAGGCGGGTGAAATTCGCCGAGAACGAACAGCAGTCGGAAGCCTATCTGAAGATCAATCCGAAGGGCCGCGTGCCGGCTCTGATGACGGACAGGGGTGTCTTGACCGAAACCGTCGCGATCCTCGCCTTCGTCGCCCAGGCCGCGCCGGAGGCGAAGCTTGCGCCGCTTAACGATCCGTTCCTGTTCGGCAGGATGCAGGCCTTCAACGCTTATATCGCCTCGACGGTGCATGTCGCCTATGCCCATTGGCGCCGCAGTTACCGCTGGGCGGACAGCCAGGCATCCTTCGACGACATGATGGCCAAGGCGCCGAAGAATTTTCACGACTGCTTTCAGCTTATCGAGGACGATTTCCTCGAAGGCCCCTATGTGCTCGGCGAGGCCTATTCGGTCGCCGATCCCTATCTCTACCTGATGACGAGCTGGCTGCCGAACCTGAAGCTCGACCGTACCGATTTCCCGAAGGTGAACGCCCATTTCGAGCGGATGAAGGAGCGCCCGGCCGTGCAGCGCGCCGAAGCCGAGCAGGCGGCTGCGGCTTAGCCTCCATAGCCGGCGAGCCTCCTCGGTCGTTCGACGATGGAGCCGGCGTCTTCCGCCTTGGGAGCCTCAGGCGCATTTCGCGAGCGACGCCTTCCCGCAGGGCAATTCTTCTCGGAAGATGCCGGGGAAGGGCAGGTCGGCAAGCTGCCGGAGGTTCATCTCGCGAATGTCCGGATGGCGGAAAGGGTCGTCCGCCTGCATCTCCGCCTCGGTTGCCGTTGCTTCGAGCCGGGCTTTCAGGTTCAAGAAAAACTTCAGCGGTGTCATGGGTGTCACCTCGCAAATTTATATCATTTGCCTGGAGAATATCGGCCTGAAAGCGTGATCTTTCAATTGAGTTCTTGAGCCTCAGGCTTTAGAAAATCTATATGAACAACCTGAACCTGGTGCATCTCAACGGCTTGCGTGCGCTGGAAGCGGTGGGCCGTCTCGGTTCCCTGCAGGCGGCGGCGGTGGAGCTCGGCGTGTCGGTCGGCGCGGTCAGCCAGCAGGTCATCAAGGCGGAGGCCCAGCTCGGCCAGCCGGTCTTTCACCGCCTGCCGAAGGGCATGGTGCCGGTGGATGCGGCACGGCCCATGCTGGCGCGGCTGACCGAGGGTTTCCATTCGCTTTCGGAGGCGGTGGGGATCGGCAAGCGGCGCGACGATACGCTGCTGACGATCTCGGTGGCGCCCGTCTTCGCGGCCCGTTTCCTCGTCCACCGGCTCGACCGGTTCTCGGCGCTCCATCCGGATATCCGGCTGCGCATCGATGCGACGACGGCCATGGCCGATTTCGTTACGGATGGGGTGGATCTCGGCATCCGCGTCGGAGCGGGCAGGTGGCCGGGCGTGGATGCGCAGCTCCTGCTGCCGCAGCTCGTCTTTCCCGTCTGCGCGCCGGCTCTGGCCGCGAAGCTGAAGGAGCCGAAGGACGTCCTGCAACTGCCGGCGATCATCGACGGCCCCTCGATGTTTTCCTGGGATGTCTGGTTCGAGGCGGCCGGCATCGAGCCGAGGCCGATGGCGGTGCGGCACGTCTTCAACGAGGCTTCGCTGTGCCTCGACGCGACGATGGCGGGCGAGGGCGTGATGCTCGCCTGGCAGACGCTGGCGGCCTATGCGCTCGACCAGGGAAAGCTTGTCGAGCCGTTCTCGATCCGGGCGGCGACCGGCTTCGGGCACTATTTCGTCACCCGCGCCGGCACGCGTCCGCCGCCCAAGGTCAGGGCCTTCCATGTCTGGTTGAAGGCCGAGCTCGCCAAGCTGGAAGAGCCTGGGTAGCGCGGGATGCCGGAAACCGTGTGTGGTTTTCGGGAGCCATCCCGCTCCAAGACCGGATTACGCCGGTTCGGCGGTGCGCTTCTCCCACATCGCCTTGAAGCCGGGGCGTGCCTGGGCCGCTTCGATCCAGGCCTTCAATGCCGGGCGGCTTTCGAAGAGCGGCGCGTGGCCCTGGGCATAGCGCACGACTTCCGCGACATTGATATCCGCGGCGGTGAAGCGGCCGCCGACCATGTGGCCGTTCTTGGCAAGATGCTTTTCGAGCACGTCGAAAGGCCGCTTCAGGAGGCGGGCGGCGACGTCGATCTCCGTCTTGCCTTCCTCGGCATCCTGCTTGCCGCCGGCGACCGTCGAGGAGATCTTGAGCGCGGGCGTCTCGATGCTGGTCGCGCCGAACAGCGACCATTGCACCATCAGCGCCTCTTCGCCGATGTCCTTCGGGCCGAGCTCGCCGCCGTATTTGCGGGCGAGATAGAGCGTGATCGCAAGCGACTCGTGCAGCACGAAGCCGTCGTCGTCCATCGAGGGGATCGAGCCCATCGGGTTGATCGCCAGGAATTCCGGCGACAGCGTGTTGATCCGCGCGCCGGGCGCCATGGGTTCCGGCAGGCGGTAGCCCTGGATGATCGGCACATGCTCGAACGGGATTCCGAGTTCCTCGACGAGCCAGAGCGGGCGCGTGGCCCGCGAGCGATAGACACCATAGATTTTCAGCATTCGACATTCCTTCTTGGGCATGCCGTGCGATCACGACATGCAAAAATGCCATCTGGGGCGCGCTGGATGGTTTGCCTTCCCGCATCGCGCCTCCAATGGAGACCGCAAGCTAGGGGCATGCGTTGCGAAACGGAAGTCCAATCCGCGTTGGACGGTGATGAAAGTTTTCGATGATTGGGGCAGTTAGGAGATCCGGTTGTTCTCGATCGTCAGATGCTTGAAATCCCGGTTCCCGCCGCGGCCGAGTTCGGTGGTGGAGGGCGCCTTCCACCGGTAGCCGATCACCGCGCCATCCGTGACCTGTTCGAACAGATTGCCCGAGATCATGGCGCTGCCCGCGCCCTCGACCACGGTCACCGCGCAGCCGACTCTCGCCTGCCGCACGATGTTGCCGGTCGCGATGACGTTGCGCAGATAGGGGCCGAAGCCGAGCGCGATTCCCCAGAGCGGCACGTTCTCGATCACATTCCCGCTGACCGCCGTGTCCGCCTCGACGCTGATGCCGACGCCGAAGATCGCCCCGTCCAGCACATAGGGACCGGTCGGTTGCAAGTTGCGGACGATATTGTTGGCGACGGTCGCGAGCCGCCCGCCCTCGTTGAAGTTGACGACCGAGATGCCGTTGGCGGCACCATCGATGATATTGGCGGAAACCATCGCGCCTTCGAAGGCGAATTCCGCGTAGATCGCCGTTTCACCGGAGGCGAGGCACTGGTTGTTGGCGATCTGGGCGTTCGAGGCGCTGTTGGCGCGGATCGCCGAAAAGGCCGATTGCGAGATGTGGTTGCCCGTCACCATCACGTTGTCGGCACGGAAGAGGTTGATCGCATTGCCGTATTGGCCGGTGCCGCCGTTGGTCGCCCCGATCCGGGCGATACGGTTGCCGGAAACGATCGTGCCGTCGGCGCCCTTCGTCCAGCGATGGATGAGGATGCCGCCGTTGCCGCAATCGAGGACGGTGTTGCCGGTGACGGAAAGGCCCGTGCTTTCGACGGCGAAGAGGCCGTATTCGGCGGCGCCTGAAATGCGGCTTCGCTCGATCCGGCCGCCGGAGCGTTCGAGCTGCACGGCAGTCTTGCGCGAGCCGATGATCTCGCAATTGTCGATCGTCACCTCGCCGACGCCGCGCATCTGGACGAGTGCCCGGCTCTGCTCGTCGAGCCGGCGGTTCGCGCCGTCGATGACGAGGTTGGAAAGTTCTATGCGGCGCGCACCCTCGGCCCTGATGAGATATCCGTCGCCCGAATAGATGAGCCTCGAGGCGCCTGGCACGCCGGTGATGCGGGCGCCTTCGGGCAGGTCGAGATTGGAGACCTGGTAATTGCCGGGCGGCAGGAAGACCTGCATGTTCTGGCGCGCCGCCTTGGCGACGACCTCGCCGAGCTTGCGGCTCTGCCCGTCGCCGCCTTCCGGCACGACGCCGTGTTCGCGGGCATCGATCGAGCCGCGCAGGTCGATCGTCGAGAAACCCTCGGGCGCCGAAAGGGCGCGGCGCGGCAGGATGCCGGCGGCGGTGCCGGCGATCGTCGTCAATGCTGCCCGTCTCGAAATCATCCAGTGCTTCTCCCTGTCGTCAACGAAGCATTTTCCATGCCGGCCCTTTGCATGGTCGTTATGCGAAATAGCTTGCAGTGAGCGAGTGGAATAGACTTTTGTACAAACTTCAAGCGTGGCAATTTCACGATGTTTTTAAGCAACGATAAGGAACTCTCCGCCATGCTATGGAAGCAACAGGCGGCGGGTTTTCGTGCATTTTTCTGATGAAAAAGGAGACGCAGGGATGGTGGAACCCCTGTCACATGGCGTGCCCCTGGCCTTTTCCGCCGATCCGCTGGAGGAACTGTGCAGCCGTCTGCTCCGTATTTCCACCGAGAGCGACGACGATTTCGACGTAGCGCTTGTGAGGCGCGAGCTTGAGACGGGCACGCTTCTCGATCATCTTCCGGATTTCGTTTATGTGAAGGACCGCCGCAGCCGTTTTGTCTTCGCCAATGCCGCCGCCCGCAACGGCAGGTTCCACCTCGGCTCGGACATGATCGGCAAGACCGATTTCGACATTCTCGATCATGGAACCGCGCGTGAGCTCTTTGCCGTCGAACAGGAGGTCATGTCGACGGGCGTGGCGGTCGAGGGCCGGGAGGAACGGGTCAAGCTTTCCGATGGACGCGTGCTGTGGCTCATCACGTCGAAGATGCCGTTGCGCAATCCGGACGGCCAGATCGTCGGCCTGGTCGGCATCTCGCGGGACATCACCGAGCGCAAGCGCCAGGACGACCGTCGCCATGGCCATGCCCGTCTGCTGGAGATGATCGCCCGCGGCCAGCCGCTTCAGGCGGTGCTGAATGCGCTGGTCCATACGGTGGAGGACGAACTCGACGGCATCACCGCGTCCGTCCTTTTTCTTGAGGAGGATCGCCTGCGCCACGGAGCCGCGACCAGGCTGCCGCCGGCCTATGTGAAGCTTATCGATGGCATTCGGATCGGCCCCAGGGTCGGTTCCTGCGGCACGGCCGCCTGGCGGCGCTCGCCGGTCTTCGTCAAGGACGTCCTGGCCGACCCTCTCTGGCAGGATTACCGCGAACTCGCGATCAGGTTCGGCTTCCGCTCCTGTTGGTCGACTCCCATCCTGGCGCCCGATGGCCGGGTGCTGGGCACGTTCGGGCTCTATTCCGACACTCCCCGGGAGCCGACGGATCTCGAACTCGAACTGACGGCCATGGCGACCGATATCGCCGGCATCGCCGTCGAGCGCGCCCGCAACGAGGAGCGTATCCGGCATATGGCCCATCACGATCCCCTGACCGGCCTGCCGAACCGGACGCTGTTCTGGACGCAATTCGGCCGCGCCCTGCATGAGGCCCGTCGCGAAAACCGCAAGGTCACCGTCGCCTATATCGACCTCGACAATTTCAAGCGGATCAACGATACGCTCGGCCATGCTGCCGGAGACGAAGTGCTCAAGACGCTGGCCTCCCGCATGGTGGGCTGCATTCGCGCGACCGATCTTCTGGTCCGTCTTGGAGGCGACGAGTTCGCGATCGTCTTCAGCAATCCCAACCAGGACGAAGCGGGCGTGCTGCGCCGGTTGCAGGATCTGCGTGCCGCAATCGCGAGTCCCGTCGCCATCGAAGGGAAGAGCGTCGTCGCGACGTGCAGCATGGGGATCGCCTTCTTCCCGCAGGATGGCGACACGCCCGAAGCCCTGCTCGCCCGTGCCGACCGCGCCATGTACGAGGCGAAGGACATGGGCCGTGACAGGCTGTGCGTGTCGGCAGGCGAGGGGGGGTAGCCTTCGTCTTCGGCTTCGGTATCGATGCCGAAATGCTTTTCGGCATCGCGATGGCTTTCGAGGATGTTGACCACCTGAAAGCGGTTGCCGGCGTAGCGGAAGTAAATGCTATATCCCCGGTGCGCGACACTTCTTAAATCATGCCCGAGCTCGGAGCGGTCACGGCCCATGGTCCCGGGCAAGCTGGCCAGATGCCGACATTTTTGCCGAAGGGCTTCAACAAATTTCTGTGCGGTTGCGATGCTGCCGCTTTCTCTGGCGACATAATCGAAAATGTTCCCGAAATCCGCGTGAGCGCTATCGAGATATTGAACGCGAGGCACTCAACGATAACCTTCCTTGCGCAGTTCTTCTGTGACTGCTTCAAGCGAAGCATCGAGCTCTTCTTCGCTGACGTCGCCGCCCGCCTCGATCGACCGCTGCAGCGTCTCCCTGAGCGCCGAAAGCTTTGCCTCGCGCTCTTCGACGAGCCGCAGGCCTTCGCGCACGATTTCGCTGGCGGAGCCGTAGCGGCCGTCCTGCACCGCTTCCTCGATGAATTTTTCCCAGCGGGGACCGATCGAAACGTTCATGCTCTTGCCTCCGATCTTTTCCCTTCAAGAGTACCGGAATGCTAATTTATGCGCAATCTCTGACATCGTCAGGAGGCGTCGGAAAGCTGCAGCTCCGGGGGCTTCTCCGCCGTCACGTAAAGCGCTTCGAAGCGCGAGACGAACTTATCGAACAGCAGCGAAAAGGCGCTGAGCTCGTCTTCCGGCCAGTCCTCCAGCACGCGGGCGAGCAGCGCGCGTTTGACGGCGCGGATCTCGGCCAGCAGGTTGTCGCCGAATTCCGTCCTGACGACGAGGGAACGGCGTCCGTCGGTCTGGGATGCGTCGCGGCGCAGGATGCCGCGGGCGACGAGATCGGCCACCAGCCGGCTGCCGCGGGAGGGGTCGATGCGCATGGCTTCGGCGATCGCTCCGACCGTCACCTCGCCCTCGATGCGGCGCATCACGTCCAGCACGTCGAGATGCGAGATTTCCAGGCCGGGCGCGATATTGGCGATCGCGGTGCGGCCGATGATGCGCCGGCCGATCAACAATCGCATGCGGCCGAGTGTTTCGCTGATGCGTGCCACGTCTTCCTGGGAGGGGGCGGCCGCGGTTTCCTGGTTCAAGAGGCTCTTGGTCGTCATCCTCAAATCATACCAGAGCATCCGCCTCATTCCAACAGTTCCTTGCTTTTCACATCAACGTGCCATTGACAATCATATGCATAAGTCACATAAATTTTGGATACTTTGGATTGACCTATGGATATGACCCGCCCGGCCCACGTGCCGCTCGTCGCCAGCCACCGTCAGCGGCTGGCGATCTTCTGCTTCTTGCTGACTGCGCTGTTCATGGCGACGCTGGACAATCAGATCGTCTCGACCGCCCTGCCGACGATCATCGGCGAGTTCGGTGAGCTGGAGCGTTTCGGCTGGGTCGGCTCGGCCTATCTTCTTGCCAGCAGTGCTTCGATGCCGATCTACGGCAAGCTCGGCGATCTTTTCGGCCGCAAATATGTGATGCTGGCGGCGATCGTCATCTTCACCATCGGATCTTTGACCTGCGGGCTCGCCTGGTCGATGGATTCGCTCATCGCCTCGCGCGTGCTCCAGGGCCTCGGGGGCGGCGGCATCATGGTGTCGATCTTCTCGATCAATGCGGATCTCTTCGAGCCGCGCGAACGGGCGAAATACCAGAGCTATTCGAGCCTCGTCATCATGGCGTCCGGCAGCCTCGGCCCGCTGCTCGGCGGCACGATGAGCGAACTTTTCGGCTGGCGGTCGATCTTCCTCATCAACCTGCCGGTCGGCATCGTCGCGCTGACCGGCATTTCGCTCCTGCTTCCCTATAGCCGTCCCGTCCGCAAGCCGAAGATCGATTATCTCGGCGCGCTGCTCCTGGCGGGCACGGTGGCGAGCATCGTCGTCTGGGCCGACAGCGTCACCCTGTTCGGCTCTCTGGTCGCCTGGCAGTCCATGGTCGTCGTTGCTGCGGGTGCCGCCTGCGCCATTCTCTGGGTTTTCGTCGAGGGCCGGGTGCCGGAGCCGATCGTGCCCCTGAAGCTCTTCCGGGATTCGACCTTTTCGCTCTTCCTTGTCGTTTCCTTCTGCACGGGATCGGTGGCGATCGGCATGGCGAACTATTTCGCCCTCTTCCTGCAGACGACGACGGGCCTTTCGCCGACCGCCGCGAGCTTCTGCTTCGTCGCCACCACCGTCGGCATCGTCATCGGCTCCATCTCCACCGGCCGCCTGATCTCGATCACCGGCCGTTACAAGCCTTTCACGCTCATCGGCCTGTCGATGAACGTCGTGGCGCTGTTCATCTTCTCGCAGCTTCCTGTCGGAACCCCGGTTCCGGTCATCCTTGGCTTCATGCTGATGCAGGGGCTGGCGATCGGTTTCGGCCAGCAGGCGCCGATCATCGGCGTGCAGAATTCCGCGCCGCGGGAAGACGTCGGCGCGGCGACCGGTGCCGTGACGCTGATGCGCATGGCCGGCGCCTCGATCGCGATCTCCATCTACGGCGCGATCGTCGCCGCCGGCATCCGGGGCGTCGGCACCAGCATTCCCGGTGTGGCGGATATCGGCTCCCTGACGCCCACGATGATGCTGGCACTGCCGGAAGCGTCGCGCATCGCCGTTCACACGCTTTATACGAACGCGTTCATACCGGTCTTCCTGACCGGGAGCGTGATGGCGGTGATCGGTCTCGTTGCCGGCTGCATGCTGAAACCGGTCCGCTTGCCGCCGGCTGTGGTGCGGAGCGAGAGTCCTTCCACGTCTGCAACTTGATGCAACCAAAAGTTATTTATTGATATATTTAAAACTATAAGTATAATTACCCTCTGCTTTGAGCGGGGGCTTTGCAATGGCTAACGATGATCCTGGCCAGGATGCTGGCGGCAACGGCAACGCCGCCGATCCTCAGAACCCGGCACCGAACGGGCCGGGAGGCGGAGGGGGTGGAGGAAATGGACAGGGGCCGGGCGGCGGCGGAATTCCTCCCCATCTGACCAGCATAGCGATCGCGGTCGGGCTGCTGATGATCGTCGGAGGTGTGTCCGCCGGCTTTCTCGATCAGAAATCCCTTTTGACGACATTGATTGCCTGTGCCGGCGTGGCGGTCGTCCTGTCGGCCTTCGGCGCTCAGGCGCAGGGGGCCTGGCGGGGATGGACGATGGGCGGATCGGTTGCGATAGCGTTCGCCATGTTCCTGCTTCTGCAGGCCTATGACACGCCGCCCATGCTCTACAAAACCGGTTCGATCAGCGGCGACATCGACAAACTGAGCGACCTCGTCATCCTCGATGACGATCCGATGTACCAGTATCGTGATCACAACGCCAAGGAGATCAAGTTCATCCTGACCAATAACGGCTTCCGGAAGTCGAACATCCGCATCAGGGTGACCACGCTCGACAGCGGTCAGCCCCGTTCGGAATTCACGATGGTCGCCAGCGCCGACCGCATCGCCAAGGCGCATCTGGGGCCGCTTTTCGGCAACAACAAGAATATCGATTGGGACTTCGACCTCGGCCGCCGGGTGGTGACCGAAAATGGCGAGGCCGTCTTCAAGGAAGTGCGCTCCCTGCAGGATCTGGCGATCGCCATTCCTGCAGTCGCTGCTCCTTCCTCCCGCATTTGCCCAGTTCCTGCCGCTGTACATCGATCCGGCGATATTCGATCGTCTGCAGGACGACGACGCCTCCATTCGCCGCAGCACGCGTGACAATCTGGCGGCACTCGGCCCGGCGGCGGTCCCGGCCATGCTGCGGCACCTGAGGCAGGATCAGGACGATTACCGGACCAAGCTCGGCATAACCTACGCGCTGGCCGAGATGATGCGCCGCTCGCCGACGGCCGAAACGAGGCAGGCCATATCCGCCAATCTCAAGGAGGAGGATTTCCCGATCCTGGTGGCGGCGGCGCAGGATGACGACGACACCGTCCGGCTGCAGGCGGGAGAGTTTCTCTATCTCCTGCAGGATCAGCGGTCCATCCGGCCGAGCATCGATGCGGCAGCCTCGGCATTGGATGAGATCAAGGCGGCGGACCAGGTATTGATCATCCGCGAGGCCGGCAAGAACCTTTCCTCGGACGAGAAGCTCAGGGTCATCGAATCCCTGAACGACCCGGGTGCGGTCAACAACCTGATCAAGAACAAGGATGCGCTGACCAAAATCCTGAAATGGCAATAGCGTGCGGTCGGCGCGGCCGGTCTGGCGTCATGCCGTTTTTGCCCTATCTTCAAGGACATGAAACCCGAGGCGCTGCTTCATCCCACCCCGGCCGGGCTGTTCTGTCCCATCGGCCGCTTCCATGTCGATCCGGTGCGTCCCGTCGAGCGGGCGTTGATCACCCATGGCCATTCCGACCATGCCCGTGCCGGCCACGGCGCGGTGCTGGCGACCCGCCAGACGCTCGACATCATGCGGCTGCGTTATGGCGACGGCTTCTCGGGATCGGAACAGGCCGTCGCCTTCGGTGAGGAGATCGACCTCGATGGCGTCCGGATAAGCTTCCACCCCGCCGGTCACGTGCTCGGCTCGGCGCAGATCGCCATCGAGAAGGATGGACTGCGCATCGTCGTTTCGGGCGATTACAAGCGCAGCACCGACCCAACCTGCGCGCCGTTCGTGCCGGTCGCCTGCGATATCTTCATCACCGAGGCGACTTTCGGATTGCCGGTCTTCCACCATCCCGACCCCAGGGCCGAGATCGGAAAGCTCTTCACCTCGCTCGAACAGTTTCCGGAACGCAGCCATTTGATCGGCGCCTATGCGCTCGGCAAGGCGCAGCGCGTGATAAGGCTGATCCGCGATTGCGGCTATTCCGAACCGATCTTCATCCACGGCGCGCTGGCGAAGCTTTGCGACTATTACGCCGGGCAGGGGATCGATCTCGGCGACATAAGGCCCGCGACCACGGAAAAGAGCGACCCTTCCGCCTTCAGGGGCGCCGTCATCGTCGGCCCGCCCTCTGCCTTTCAGGATCGCTGGGCGCGGCGCTTCAACGAGCCGCTGATCGCCTTCGCCTCCGGCTGGATGCTGATCCGCCAGCGGGCGAAACAGGGCGGCGTCGAACTGCCGCTGGTCATTTCCGACCATTGCGACTGGCCTGAACTGCTTGCCACCATCGAGGAGATCGGCCCGTCCGAGGTCTGGGTCACCCATGGCCGCGAGGAGGCGCTGGTGCGCTGGTGCGAGCTCAAAAACATCCCCGCCCGGCCGCTGCATCTCGTTGGTTATGAGGATGAGGGGGATTGATGGTGGTTCGCAGCGTTTCCACCTCCGATGAGAGAAGCCCTCGTCAAGGAAGCCCCCCTCTGGCCTGCCGGCCATCTCCCCCACAAGGGGGGAGAAAACCTGGGGCGCGACCTGACCTCCATTTCGACGGGAGCGCGAGGCAGCAAAGCCCCTCCCCCTTGTGGGGAGGGGTTGGGGAGGGGATATTTGGGGAGGCGCCACAATGAAACCCTTCGCCACCCTCCTCGACCGCCTCGTGCTCACCCCGTCGCGCAACGGCAAGCTCACCCTTCTCGCCGACTACTTCCGCGATACGCCCGATCCGGACCGGGGCTATGGTCTCGCCGCACTCGCCGGCGCGCTGGACCTGAAAAGCGTCAAGCCGGCCATGCTGCGTGATCTGGTGCTGGAGCGCATGGACCCGATCCTCTTCCAGTATTCCTACGACTATGTCGGCGATCTCGCCGAGACCATCTCGCTCGTCTGGGATGGCGGCCGGAAGGATACGATCGACGACGAGCACCAGCCGCGCCTCGGCGAGGTGGTGACGCGCATGAACTCGCTCGGCCGCACCGAGGTTCGCTCGGCCGTCCGCGACCTGCTCGACCGGCTCGATACGTCGAGCCGCTTCGCCTTCCTGAAGCTTGCCACCGGAGCGCTGCGCATCGGCGTTTCGGCCCGGCTCGCCAAGCAGGCGCTGTCGGACATGAGCGGCCCCGGAGAGAACAAAAAGGATGTGACCGAGATCGAGACCCTCTGGCACGGGCTGACGCCGCCCTACGAGCCGCTCTTCGCCTGGCTGGAGGGCAGGGCGGAAAAGCCGGTGCTCGCGACGCCCGCCATCTTCCATTCCGTCATGCTGGCCAATCCGGTGGAGGAGGGCGATCTCGAAAAGCTCGATCCGGCCGATTACGCCGCCGAATGGAAATGGGACGGCATCCGCGTGCAGATGTCGAGCTACGGCGGCACGCGAAAACTCTATTCCCGCTCCGGCGACGACATCACCGGCGCCTTTCCGGACATCGTCGGCGCGATCAATTTCGAAGGCGTCATCGATGGCGAACTGCTGGTCGGCGGCACGGCGCGCTCCAACAGCCCGACGCGCACCTTTTCCGACCTGCAGCAGCGGCTGAACCGAAAGACGGTGACCGGAAAGATGCTGGACGATTATCCGGCCTTCGTGCGCGCCTACGACCTGCTTTTCCGGGGCGACGAAGACATCCGCGCCGAGACCTTCTTCGAGCGCCGCCGGCACCTCGGCGACGTCATCGAGAAGGCGCCGCACGACCGTTTCGACCTTTCCGAACTCGTGCCTTTCTCCACCTGGGACGAGCTCGACCGGCTGCGCATCGCCCCGCCCGATCCGGTCATCGAAGGCGTGATGATCAAGAAGAAGGACAGTTCCTATCAGGCCGGCCGCCTCAAGGGGCCGTGGTTCAAGTGGAAGCGCGATCCCTACAATATCGACGCGGTGATGCTCTATGCCCAGCGCGGCCACGGCAAGCGGTCGAGCTACTATTCCGACTTCACCTTCGGTGTGTGGGCGCAGACGCCGGACGGCGAGGAACTGGTGCCGGTCGGCAAGGCCTATTTCGGCTTCACCGATGCGGAGCTCGAAGTGCTCGACAAGTTCGTGCGCGACAACACGGTCGATCGCTTCGGGCCGGTGCGGGCCGTGCGCGCCGAACCGGATTTCGGCTTCGTGCTGGAAGTCGCCTTCGAAGGCATCAACCGCTCGACCCGCCACAAATCCGGCGTCGCCATGCGTTTCCCCCGGATCGCCCGCCTGCGCCAGGACAAGCTGCCCCGCGACGCCGACCGGCTTTCGACGTTGACGGCCATGGTGGAGGCGAGGGAAGGATAATCATTGCCTGATATCGTATATGATATTACTATAGGTGTATGATTGTAGCGGATACCAACGTGATCGTCAGAGGCATCCGCTCTCCGCAGGGCGCATCCGGCCACGTTCTCAAGGGGATGCTGAGAGGCTCGACACCCTTTGCGATCTCTCCGGCTGTCGTCTTGGAGTATGAGGATGTCCTGTTCCGGGCCGGCATGCTCGGAGAGCCGCCGGTTGCTTCGAGAGAAGAGGTCGATATCATCATCGATGCCATCTGCACGATGGCATTCAAGGTATCCTCCTACTTTCGGTTTCGCCCGTTTCTGGACGATCCAAAGGACGACCTGTTCGTGGAATGTGCCTTTGCTGCCGGCGCAAGGATTATCGTGACGGATGACCGGCATTTTCGGTATGGCGCGCTTGACGCATTTGGCGTGAGAGCGATGAGCGCCCGCCAGTTCATTTTGGAAATGAGACCAGGAGAGCAATGATGAGCCAGTACCCCCTCAGGGTTCCCGATTATCTGATGGAGCAGGCCCGCACTGCTGCTGAAGAGGAGAACGTCTCAATCAATCAACTGCTCGTTTCGTTCATCGCTGAAGGCATAGGGCAACGTAAAGCTTGGAGGGCCTTGCAGAAGAGAGCCGGTCGTGGCGATCCCAAGAAGGCTCTGGCTATTCTCGAATCCTTGAATGGACAAGCGCCCGAGCCAGGTGATGATATGCCGGATATTTCGAAACGCTGATCAGGCCCGGCAGATATGGCAGACGACCGCATCTTCTCCTCGAAACCCTCTTCGGAAAATGGCGGTCTGAGCCGCCGCACGTTGCTCGCTGCGGCCGCCGGGCTCTCGGCCGTGGCGATGCTGCCGGCTGCGGCGCTGGCCGACTTTCCCATTCCGGAAGTCCCGCCGCTCGAACGGCTGGATTACGGGGAGGCGAGGAAGCGGTTCCATACGAACCTTTTGCGGAAGGGGCCGTCGCCGGAGAAGTCCGAGCCGCTCGGCACGCCGTCCGGAGCAAGGCGCGTCACCTACCACGGTGGGCCGGACGGTTCAATCGAACTGATCGCCTGGATCTCGCCTTACGAGCCTTCTTCGAAGCTGAAGCCCGCGGTGCTCTTCCTGCACGGCGGCAACGCGACCGGAGACGGCCACTGGGAACTGATGAAGCCCTATTGGGAGGCCGGCTTCGTCGTCATGCTGCCCTCGTTCCGTGGCGAGAACGGCCAGGCGGGCGATTTCTCCGGCTTCTACGACGAGACGGCCGATGCGCTGGCAGCCGCCGGCTATCTGGAGCAATTGCCGGGGATCGACAGGAACCGCCTCTTCCTGGCCGGGCACTCGAATGGCGGCACGCTGGCGCTGCTTGCCGCCATGAGCCGGACGTTCCGCGCCGCCGCGCCGATTTCGGCGGGCGTCAATTCCTGGCGGTTCTTCAACCGTTACGAACGGGAAATCCGCTTCGACGCAAGCGATCCCAAGGAGTTCGTCATGCGCTCGTCGGTCTGCTTCAGCCCGAGCCTCAAATGCCCGACGCTTTTGCTGCGCGGCAGCGAGGAGCGGCCGTTCGACAAGGACCACCAGCTCCTGATCACCCGCGCCCGCTCGGCCGGCATTCCGATCGAGGCGAAGACATTGCCGGGAACCCATAACGGCGTGGTACCCGGCGCCGTTGCCGAAAGCATCCGCTTCTTCGGTCAGGTGGCGGGATAGGCCCGGGTCTGTCTTTTCCCTGGTTTTCGCACTATGTTTCGGAAATGGAAACCGCGCAGGACCGCACTATTGTCCCCGCTGACTATCCGGAGCTGAAACAGCTCGTCTGGAGCCGCGACCCGTTGCGCCCGATTCCGGCCGGGGAGGTCCTCGCGATCTACGAGCGCAACTGGCGTTTTGTCGATGAGGAGCGCCTGACGAAACGGGAGGCCGACCTCATTCGCGATCTGGTCGCCGAATTCGGCCACGGCGTCTTGCTGAAATCCTGATGAAGACATTTCTGCGCCCCGAGCACCGGATCATTGCCGAAGCGCTGGCGCTGATGGATCACGCCTGCCTGCTGGCAAATGAATGCTGGTTCGGTGGCGGAACGGCGATTGTACTCAAGTTCGGAGAATATCGGCATTCTCTGGATATCGATTTTCTCTGCGCGTCGGCGGCGGGTTATCGCGAGCTTCGCACTGCTGCGACGGAGCGGGGCCTTGCCGCTTTTTTCCCGGAGACTGTAAAGGGACTGCGGGATTCAGGATCGATCAATACGGGCTCAGGACGATTCTCGAGTTCAAAGGGCAGCAGATCAAATTCGAGATCATTCGCGAAGCGCGGATTGCCTTAAGCGGTGGAATGGATTCCGATCTGGGCGTGCCGGTCCTTGGGCCGGAGGATATGTTTACCGAGAAGCTGCTTGCCAATGCGGATTGGTGTCAGGACCGTTCGGTCGCCTACAGGGATGCCTTCGATCTCGGCATGCTGGTCGAACATTTCGGCGCGCTTCCGGCCGGGGCCGTCGAAAAGGCGGCGGCCGCTTACGGGGCGGATGTCGAGCGGAAGCTGGCCTGGGTGGTGAACCGGCTGCGGGATGAGGCAGAGCGGAATGCTGCCGCCGACGCCCTGACCATGCAGCGTGAAAGGGCGTCGGATGCCATCTCCGCGCTGCGCCGTGAGGTCAGGCGGCTTTGGCCCCGGCTTGAAGTCCGTGCCTGAGCATCGCTCGTCTGGCCTCAGCCGGTTGCCAAAAAGCATCCGCTAGAACGCCCCGAACATCAGGAAGCGATGTGCCGCGGTTCCTGCCATCGCACCGTCCCCGACCGCGAGTGCCACCGATCCCGCGGCCCGGGCTGCATCGCCGCACGCGAAGACGCCGGCAATGCTGGTCTGCTTCGTCTCGTCGGTGCGGATGAACCGCCCCATCGGGCCGTCCTCCAGAGCGCAGCCGAGCTCTTCGGCGATCGGGCTGCCGATCTCGGTGCGCGGCATGGTGAAGAGCCCCGCGAAGGAAAGCGTCCGGCCGTCCTGCAGATGCACGTCGGCATGGCCGCCGATGGAACGGATCGGGCTTTCCTCGATCCTCGTGCCGCGTCGGGAAAGCTCGCGCAGTGCCTTGCCGTCGGGCTGGAACGCGCCGTTCAGCAGCAGCGTCGTCGGTCCCCAGTCCGGCAGCATCAGGCCGTGGTGCAGCGATGCGGGCGAAACCGCGATCACGCCGACCGCCCCCTGGTTCAGTTCGTAGCCGTGGCAATAGGGGCAATGGAAAACGCTTCTTCCCCACCGTTCCCGGAGCCCCGGTATCTCCGGCAGATGGTCCTTCACGCCGGTCGCGAGCACCAGCGCCTTTCCGGCCATGTCCTTGCCTCCGATGGAGACGGCGAAGCCGTCGCTTTCCTTGCGGGCGCTGTCCGCGCGTCCATCGATCCAGTCGACGGTCGGATAGGCCATAAGCTGCGCGCGCGCCTTTCCGGCGATCGCGCCGGGCTCTTCGCCGTCCTGCGTCAGGAAACCGTGCGAGTGCTCGGCAAACCGGTTGCGGCGGATGCCTTCGTCGATCACGAGAATCCGCCGGCGGGCGCGGGCGAGGGGAAGGCCCGCGGAGAGGCCGGCATAGCTGCCGCCGACAATGATGGCGTCATAGGTCATCGGTTCGCTCCTTCGAAATGTCTCGATACTCATAAAGTTACATGAATAGCCTTATGTCAAGCGATTTGTAACTTATCTTGTTGCGTGATGTTTCTTGAGCTAGAATGGTGAGGTGAGATCGATAAGGGAAGAACCCGATGAGACATGACGGCCGCCTTTCGCGCATGCTGCACGTGCTGATCCATATGGACCGCCACCAGGGAACGGCGACGTCGGAGACGATCGCCGCAATGCTGAATACCAACCCCGTGGTGATCCGCCGCACCATGGCCGGCTTGCGGGAGAAGGGATATGTCCGTTCCGAAAAGGGCCATGGCGGCGGCTGGACACTCGACCGCCGCCTGGAGGAGATGACGCTTCTCGATATCTACCGCGCGGTGGGCGAGCCGCCGGTTTTTGCCGTCGGCCCTGCCTGTGACAGGCCGGAATGCCTGGTGGAGCAGGCGGTCGATGCCGCCCTTGCCGATGCCTTCGAAGAAGCGGAAAGACTGCTCCTGGAGCGCTTCGCCCATGTGACGCTGGCGGACATCGCCCGCGATTTCGACAGCCGGATGTCGAGGCGTCCGGCAGCCCCGGCGGTCCCGGCCGGCGCCGACTGCCCTTCGTGAGCCTTTCCATAAGCTTCGCGCCAGCCGCGCCTGCCATTGTCGCTTGGACGTCATCTGCCGGAAGCGGGTTTCCATGCCATTTTCTTCTCAGCCTTTCCGCCGAATCCCCGGCCTCTCGCTGGTCGTTGCCGCGGCCGCCGCCTTGGCCGGTTGTCAGGTCCCTTTCGTCACCGATACGAGCCGGATGAACCCGGATGTCTTCGTCCAGGAGACGGCGCCGGTCTTCTATATCCCCCCTTACGAGGACCCGCCGAGCAATCTGCCCCCGCCCATGCCGGGCGGAATTCCGCACAAGCGTCAGCTCTACCCGTCGGATTTCCATCAGAAATATGGCCTGCCGGTCTCCAACCCCGTGCATCGGATGATGTACGGCGTCGTCCGCGACGAAGGGCACACGCTTCCGGAGATTCCCTATTCCCGCATAGACGCCCGCTATCTGCGCCAGGAAGTCGATTACCGCACGAACGAGGCGCCGGGCACGATCGTCGTCGATACCCGCGCGCATTTCCTCTATCTCGTCCAGCCGGAGGGCAGGGCGATCCGCTACGGCGTCGGTCTCGGCAAGGCGGGCTTCGGCTGGTCGGGCCGCGGCGTCATCCAGCGCAAGGCGAAATGGCCGCGCTGGACGCCGCCGGACGACATGGTCGCGCGCCAGCCGGAACTGCGCCAGTTCGCCGCTTCCAACGGCGGCGCCGATCCCGGCCTCAACAATCCGCTCGGCGCCCGCGCGCTTTATATCTTCCAGGACGGCAAGGATACGCTCTACCGCGTCCACGGCACGCCGGACTGGCAGTCGGTCGGCAAGGCGACGTCCTCCGGTTGCGTGCGCATGCTCAATCAGGATGTGATCGATCTCTTCGACCGGGTTCCGTCCGGCACGCCGATCGTGGTCATCTGACGTTGATGCAGCCCAAGCATCTAAGACGTTGATCTTGCAGATCCTCGGCACAGGGCCGAGGATGAGGACGCGTGTGTGCCGAAAGGTTTGTCAGCAGTCTGGCAGCGGCTTCGGCCGCTCTTTTCGTTTTTCATCCCGCGAGTTTGAAACGTCGTGTAGGTGTCGTGAATAGTTGCTTAATTACCGCAGACCTATGTTTTGAAGGCTGCGGAACGGGTTAGGAACCTTTAAGCCACCTTTCCGTTGAAGTATGCTTTTTGCTGTCCACGCGTTTTCATCGAGCGGTTCTCCACACATGATCCTGAACACTCCCTATTCCCGCCGAGGCTTTCTTTCTCTCCTGGGCGTGGGCACGGCATCGACCTTGGCCGGCTGCGCTTCGCCGGGCCCCGCACCCGGCGACACGATCATCAGCTATCGCGATGGCGGCAGCATCCGCCGGCCGGCCATCCTCCCCGGCAGCTCCCCGGAACTGGATCAGATGTATGGCACCGTCGTCGATGGCGGCTTCGTCATTCCGGCGGTCCCCTATCAGCAGATCAACCCGCGCTATTATCGCCAGCGGGTGGTGGACCCGACCGGCGAGCGTCCGGGCACGGTGGTGGTGGATACGCCCTCCCGCTTCCTCTATCTCGTCGAGCCCGGCGGTTCGGCGATGCGTTATGGCGTCGGCATCGGCCGCGAGGGTTTCTCCTGGTCGGGTGACGGCGTCATCCAGTGGCGGCAGAAATGGCCGAAATGGACGCCGCCGAACGAAATGATCGCCCGCCAGCCGGAACTTGCGCGATATTCGGCGGACAACGGCGGCATGCCGCCGGGTCTCACGAACCCGCTCGGCGCCCGCGCGCTCTATATCTTCCAGAACGGTCAGGATACGCTTTACCGCCTGCACGGATCGCCGGAATGGAATTCCATCGGCCGCGCGGTTTCGTCGGGCTGCGTGCGCCTGATGAACCAGGATATCATCGATCTCTACGACCGCGTGCCCCAGAAAGCCCGCATCGTCGTCTGGCAGTAGTCCGGCCCGCTGACGGGTCAGGAGGATATTGCCTGCCGAGGCTGGAGATGTCGCCCATGCTTGAGATCGATGCGCCGCTTGTCGAAAGGCTGGTAGCCGCGCAGTTCCCGCATTGGGCGCATCTGCCCGTCCGGCCCGTCGCTTCCGGCGGCTGGGATAACCGCACCTTCCACCTCGGCGACGAGATGTCGGTGCGCCTGCCGAGCGCGGAGCGTTATGTCGCCCAGGTCGAGAAGGAGCACCGCTTTCTGCCGGCGCTCGGCGCCCGCCTGCCGCTTCCCGTTCCGGCTCCCGTTGCGCTCGGCAAACCGGGAGAAGGCTATCCCTGGCCCTGGTCGGTCTATCGCTGGATCGAGGGCGAGACGGCGAAGCGCGAACGGATCGCCGACATGGCCCGCTTCGCCCGGGACCTGGCGGATTTTCTCATTGTGCTGTGGAGGATCGATGCCGCCGCGGGGCCGGCCGCCGGCACGCATAATTTCCACCGTGGCGGATCGCTTGCGGTCTATGACGAAGAGGCGCGGCGTTCGATCGAAATCCTCGCCGGCGAACTCGATGCGCCGCTGATGACCGAAATATGGGAGAGGGCGCTGGTCTCGAACTGGGCCGAGAGGCCAGTCTGGGTGCATGGCGATATCGCCGAGGGCAATCTGCTCGTCCGCGACGGCAGGCTTTCGGCGGTGATCGATTTCGGCAGTTCCGGCGTGGGCGATCCCGCCTGCGATCTTGTCATCGCCTGGACCCTGTTCGACCGGCCGGCTGCACAGGCGTTCCGGGAGCGCGTGGCGCTCGATCCCGATACCTGGGAAAGGGCGCGCGGCTGGTGCCTGTGGAAGGCGCTGATCACGATCGCCGATCTCAGGGAGAAAGACGGGAAGAGAGCCGATCTCCACCGCCGCTGGATCGAGCGGATCGTTTCGGATCACCTCGCCGCAGCCTGATCTTTGCCGGGAACCACCCCTGGAACTTTCCCGTTACAGGGCGTGACATTTCTGGAGAGAACCCATGCAGCAGCATTCGTTGTGGCGGGCCTACAGCTACGCCTGGATCACTCTTGCCTTCTTCGTCTTCAGCCTCGTGGGTCATTGGCTGTTCGGCTGGTTCGCCTTCGTCCAGGAACAGGCCGAACACGGCCAGCCGATCGAGCTTTCCGGCTATCTGGTCGAGATGCTCAGGGATACGTTCGAGAACTGGCAGTCCGAATTCCTGCAGCTTCTGTGGCAGGTGGGCGGGCTGGCGTTCTTCCTCTTCCTCGGCTCGCCGCAATCGAAGGAAGGCTCCGACCGGCTGGAGGCGAAGATAGACGTCATTCTCCGCAAGGTGGACCCCGAGGACGGGGAAGGGGTCATCCGGGATCTGGACGAGCGCTATTCCGGCCGCCACACGGACGAGCCCCACGCCCATAGGCCCTGACCTCGGCCATCATCCCTCAGGAGGCGGACAGCAATCTTTCCTTCAGCGCAACCAGGCCGTCGCGCAGCTCTGCCGCTTCATCGAGGCTGCAGCCGAGAGCCTTGCCGATCGCCTGGGTCACGCCCGCGGCCCGGCTCTTCAGTTCCGCGCCTTTCGCCGTCAGCGTAATCCTCACCTGCCTTTCATCGTCGCGGTCGCGCTTGCGGGCGACGAGGCCGGATTGCTCCAGCCGCTTCAGAAGAGGGGAGAGCGTGCCGGAATCGAGGCCGAGCCTTTCGCCGATCGCCTTCACCGGCTGGCCGTCCTCCTCCCAGAGCGCGATCATCACCAGATATTGCGGATAGGTGAGCCCGAGCGGGTCGAGCAGCGGCTTGTAGGTGCGGGTGAAGGCGTGCGCGGCGCCATAGATCGCAAAGCAGAGCTGTGCGTCGAGCCTGATCTCCACATCTTTCACGTCGCGCGCTTTTTTCTGCATGGCCGGTCCTGTCTTCACGTATCCGTGCTCTATGTTTTCCTCGTCCGGCATTTTCGCAGGCTTGACGCCGGATTGCAATGCGCGTAACTAGATTGTGCGCAACTTAATTGCGAACAAGTTATCAACCCAAGGGAGTTTGAACCATGCCCATTCTCTACACCACCAAGGCTTCCGCCACCGGCGGCCGCGCCGGCCATGCCCGTTCCGCAGACGGCGTGCTCGACGTGAACCTCACCGTTCCGAAGGAACTCGGCGGCGACGGCGCCACCGGCACCAACCCGGAACAGCTTTTCGCGGCCGGCTACTCCGCCTGCTTCCTCGGCGCGCTGAAATTCGTCGCCGGCAAGGAGAAGGTGAAGATCCCGGACGACGCCAAGGTGACGGCGACGGTCGGCATCGGCCCGCGCGAGGATGGCGGCGGCTTCGGCATCGAGGTCTCGCTGCTGGTCGACATTCCGGGCGTTGAAAAGTCGGTCGCCGAAGACCTCGTCGCCAAGGCGCATATCGTCTGCCCCTACAGCCACGCCATGCGCACCTCGACCGAAGTTCCGGTCTCGGTCGCCTGATGTAGCACTCAGGGGGAGCCGTCCTCGGTGTCGGCTCCCGTTCAGACCTGGCGCATCCGTCTGTCGCAGGCGGGCGTGCAGGCGATCCGTGATTTTCCGCTCACGCGGCTCGGGTTTTCGAGAGAGAATTTTGTCGCCGATCCGCGGATCGCCTCGATGCTTACCTGATCGAATTCAGCGTTGCCCTCAGCCGGTCCGACTCGCCCTCGCCGAGCTCCGCATCGATCTCGGCATGCACGCGCGTCCAGATCGGCAGCGCGGCGGAAAGCATGGTCGTTCCGTCATTCGTCAGCCTCAGAAGACGGCCGCGGCGGTCCTTGGGATCGACGGTCGTCTCCACGAGCCCGCGCCGCTCCAGCACTTTGAGTGCCGCCGTCAGCGTCGTGCGGTCCATGGCGAGCAGCTTGGCGACCGAGCCCATCGGGGCGGGCTGCGGCCGGTTCAGCGCCATCATCAGCGAGAACTGCCCGTTGGTGAGCCCGATCGGCTTCATGGCCTTGTCGAAACGCCGCGCCAGCGCCCGGGCCCCCCGCTGCACACACAGGCACAGGCACGTGTCGCGCACATGCAGGGTTGTCGAAAAAGGAATCACGTCGATGTTTTGAATGTTTGACAGCATGGAAAGACTATGTTGATATCAACATATCTTGTCAAGGATAGGAGGAGGCCTGTCATGGACGCCATCGTTTCACCGAAGACCCCATCGGAAAATCCCGTTGTATCCCGAGAGGAATGGCTGGAGGAGCGCCGCAAGCTGCTGGCTCTGGAGAAGGAGGAGACGCATCTGCGCGACAAGGTACGCGCCGAACGCCGGGCGCTTCCCTGGGTGAAGGTCGACAAGGACTATGTGTTCGACACGCCGGCAGGGAAGAAGACGCTTGCCGAACTTTTCGACGGCCGCAGCCAGCTCGTCATCTATCATTTCATGCTCGGTCCGGAATGGGAGGCCGGCTGCCCTGGCTGCTCCTTCCTGTCCGACCATTTCGACGGCACGCTGCCGCATCTCAACCATCACGATGTGACGCTGATTGCCGTCTCCCGCGCGCCGCTCGAAAAGATCGAGGCCTACAGGAAGCGCATGGGCTGGAAATTCCCCTGGGTCTCGTCCTACGGTTCGGATTTCAACTTCGACTACCACGTATCCTTCACGAAGGAGGATCTGGCGAAGGACAAGGTCTTTTATAACTTCACCGCCATCCCGCCGGAACAGGCGCATGACGAACTGCCGGGCCTTTCCGCCTTCTACAGGAACGAGAAGGGCGAGGTCTTCCATACCTATTCGAGCTATGCCCGCGGCGGCGAGGAACTGATCGGCACGCTGATGATCCTCGACCGGGCGCCCTTCGGCCGCAACGAGGACGCGACCATGAATTTCGTCAAGCGCCACGACGAATACGAACCGAAGCCGGAGGAGACAGGTTCATCCTCTTGCCATTAAGTGGGCTCATGATCGGCTATCACAGGGAGGAACAGCCATGGAAATGGAATTTGCCAAGCCGCAAGCCGAGCACGGTTTTCTGGAAAGAATGGTCGGCATCTGGGAGGTCACGTCCACCAGCATGGGCAATGACGAGAAATGGGTGGAAGTGGTCCGCTCTCTGCACGGCATCTGGTTCGTGGCCGAAGGCAACGGCGACATGCCGGGCGGCGGGTCCGCCACCACGGTCCTGACGCTCGGCTACGACCCCGCCAAGGGCAAATATGTCGGCAGCTGGATCGGCTCGATGATGACCCACATGTGGGTCTATGAGGGCGAGGTCTCCGCCGACGGCAGCACGCTCAACCTTTATACGACCGGCCCGGATTTCACCGATCCCGGCAAGACCGGCGAATACCGCGAGCAGATCATCTTCAAGGACGACGATCACCGCGTCTTCAACTCCAGCGCCAAACAGGCGGACGGCACCTGGAAAGAATTCATGGAAGCGCAATATGCGCGCAAGCGGTGAGCTTGCCTGCGCCAAAAACCGATCTCGCGGAGGAGACGACCATGTCGCAGACCGTTTCGGGGTCCCGTTCGGAGACCCATGGCAAATTCATCTGGTGCGAGCTGATGACGCCCGACACCGATGCCGCCGGAAAATTCTATTCGTCGGTGGTGGGCTGGAAGGTCACGAAGGCCGAGATGCCGGACATCGACTTCCCTTATTTCATGTTCGAGATGGGCGAGGGCGACAATTGTCCCGGCATCGGCGGCATGATGAATTTTCCGCCGGAGCTTGAAGGCAATATCCCGCCGAACTGGACCGGCTATGTCGCGGTCGACGATTGCGACCGGACGGCGAAGGATTTCGCGGAGAATGGCGGCCGCGTGCAGCGCGAGCCGGAGGACATCCCCGGCATCGGCCGTTTTGCGGTCGTCGCCGATCCGCATGGCGCGGTCATCTGCATCATGACGCCGATCCCGCCGGAAAACCCGCCGCAGGAACTGGCGCCCGATGCGGTCGGCAATGTCGGCTGGCGGGAGCTCTATGCCGGCAACGGCCAGGAAGCCTTCGACTTCTACTCGAAAATGTTCGGCTGGACGCTGGACCACGATTTCGACATGGGTCCGATGGGCGTCTACAAGGTCTTCGCCCATAACGGTCGGCAGACCGGCGGCATGATGACCAGGCCGGAGCAGGTGCCCGTGCCCTGCTGGTGCTATTACTTCAACGTCGATGCGATCGACGCGGCGGTCGAACGGGTCACGGCCGGCGGCGGGCAGATCCTCATGGGCCCGATGGAAGTCCCCGGCGGAAGCTGGATCATCCAGGGCCAGGATCCGCAGGGCGCATTCTTCGCGCTGGTGGCGGCGAAGAGATAGACCCAAAAACCGGAGTGCTGCGGAGACGCCCTTTCGCGAAGGGCAGGGGCGTTCCTGCGGCCACCGCGTATCGAAAACCTGATGTCTGCCAGGCGCCGCAGCGCCTGAATTCCTCGCGATGGCCGCATCCCGGATTTTTTCGCATGCCCCCTGTCGGCGCGGCGCGGGCTCGCTCGTCCTGTGGGCATCAAATCCGAGATGGAGGACAGGAACATGCGCAGGATTGTGATTTCAGCTTTCGTCAGCGTCGATGGCGTCATGCAGGCGCCCGGCGCGCCGCAGGAGGATACGACGGGCGGCTTCGCCCACGGCGGCTGGCTGGCAGGACTGCAGGACGAGGAGATCGGCCATGCGGTCGGCGAAATGTTCGTCAAGCCCTTCGACCTGCTGCTCGGCCGCTGGACCTACGATATTTTCGCCGCCTACTGGCCCTATATCGAAAGGAACCCTTCGGCAGACGGTTACCACGAAGGCACCGCCAGGATCGCCGAACTTTTCGACAGGGTCACGAAATTCGTCGCCACCCACCGCCCCGAGACGCTCACCTGGGCGAACAGCCGGGCGCTGGGCGAAGATGTCGCGGGCGCGCTGCGCAGCCTCAAGCGGGAGGACGGGCCGGATCTTCTCGTGCAGGGATCGACCGAGATCATCCAGATCCTGCTGGAAAACGACCTGCTCGACGAGATGACGCTGATCGTCGCGCCGATTGTGCTCGGCAAGGGCAAGCGGTTCTTCGGCTCGGGCGCCGTTCCGGCCGGACTGGAGCTCGTGAAGTCCGACGTCACGCCGAAGGGCACCATCATCGCCAGGTACCGCCGGGCCGGCGATGTCGAAACCGGTTCCTTCGCGCACCAACCGCCGAGCCCGGCGGAACTCGAACGTCGGGAGAAGATGGCGAAGGGCTGAGAATGGCAACCGGCGCTGAAGCCTCCCGGTTTCGCCGCGACCCGCCCGATACTCTCTCTGCCGGGGTAGGGTCATTGCATATGAGCAGAATATGCTGAAGCTTCCGTGGAATGATGAGGCGGCGGGGCGCTCCCCTTCTCCCCAGCGGGGAGAAGGTGGTCCGAAGGACCGGATGAGGGGGGCGAAGCCAAAATCCAGCACTTCGTTTGCCGCGTGTACACCCCCTCATCGCCTCGCTTTGCTCGGCACTTCTCCCCGCTGGGGAGAAGAGGGCGCAAGCCGAACTTGCTCGGTTCCTCATATGCGATAGCTCTGCCGCGCGGCCCCGCCGGAGCCCGGTTGGCCCGCCTATCGTTTCAGGCTTCCCAGAATGCCGCGGACGAGTGCCCGGCCGACCTGCGTGGCGACGGTGCGCGCGACGCTCTTCATCGCCGCTTCGACAACCGTTTCGCGCTGGTAGCCCGAGCGGCGCGGCTGGGCGCGGCCCCGTCCACCGCCCTCGTCGTCGCCGGTGCCGAAGCCCGGCAACGTCCAGCCGCCCGTCTCGCCGGAACCGCCAGGCGGCGCGGTCTGCAGCTCGTCCTGCGCCTTTTTCGCGGCAGCCGCATCGGCCGCCTGCTTGGCGCGGGCGGCCAGGATTTCGAAGGCCGATTCGCGGTCCAGGTCCTCGTCGTAGAGGCCGAGCACCGGGCTCCTGTCGATCACCGCCTGCCGCTCCTGGTCGGTCAGCGCACCAATGCGGCCGGATGGCGGGCGGATCAGCGTGCGTTCCACCATCGAGGGCGCGCCCTTGCCTTCGAGCGTCGAGACCAGCGCCTCGCCGGTACCGAGATTGGTGATCGCCTCGGCGCAATCGAAGGCCGGGTTGGGGCGGAAGGTGTCGGCTGCGGTCCTCACCGCCTTCTGCTCGCGCGGCGTATAGGCGCGCAGCGCGTGCTGCACCCGGTTGCCGAGCTGTGCCAGCACGGTTTCCGGCACGTCGAGCGGGTTCTGCGTCACGAAATAGACGCCGACGCCCTTGGAACGGATGAGGCGGACGACCTGCTCGACGCGCTCGGTGAGCACCTTCGGCGCGTCGTTGAAGAGCAGATGCGCCTCGTCGAAGAAGAAGACGAGCTTCGGCTTGTCCGGATCGCCCACTTCCGGCAATTCCTCGAAGAGCTCCGAGAGCAGCCACAGCAGGAAGGTCGCGTAGAGCCTCGGATTCATCATCAGCTTGTCGGCGGCGAGCACCGAAATCTGCCCGTAGCCGTTATTGGACGTGCGCATGATGTCGGTGATCTTCAGCGCCGGCTCGCCGAAGAAATGCTCCGCCCCCTGCTGTTCCAGCACCAGCAGCGCGCGCTGGATCGAGGCGACGGACGTCTTGGAAATCAGTCCGAACTGGCTGGAAAGCTCGCCGGAGTTTTCCGCCATGTAGTTGAGCAGCGAGGCGAAGTCCTTGAGGTCGAGCAGCGGCAGCCCCGCCTTGTCGGCGATCTTGAAGGCGATGTTGATGACGCCTTCCTGCGGTTCGGAAGCGTCCATCAGCCGGGAGAGCAGAAGCGGCCCCATCTCGGCGATCGTGGTGCGCACCCTGTGGCCCTTTTCGCCGAAGAGGTCCCAGAAGATCACCGGAAACTGCTCGAACTGGTAGTCGGCAAGGCCGATCTGCTCGGCGCGTTTCAGGAGGAAATCCTTCGGCTCGCCCTTGGCGGCGATGCCGGAGAGGTCGCCCTTGATGTCGGCGGCGAAGACGGGCACGCCGGCCTTCGAAAAGGCCTCGGCCAGGATCTGCAGGGTCACCGTCTTGCCGGTGCCGGTGGCGCCGGTGATCAGGCCGTGGCGGTTGCCGAACTTCAGCTCCAGATATTCAGCCTTGTTCAGCGAATCGTCCGGCTTGCGGCTGCCGCCGATGAAGAGCTTTCCCGTATCGTCCATGCAACTATGCGCTCCCTCGCCGCGTTGTTCGCCAATCACTTATAAGCCGTGCCGCGACGCCGGGCAACGGTGACGAGATTGCCGCGAAGCGACCGCGCGGGAAGGCTGGGTGAGGCATGACGACCGGCGAAACGGCCGCTCCATCGGAAAAGGGCAGGGGCCGCGAGGCCGGCTCCCCGGGCGAAATCCCGTCCCGCGGGTTGAAGGACGTCTTCTGGCGCGTCTATGCCGCCATCACTGAGGACCGTGTCATGCTGGTGGCGGCCGGCGTCACCTACTATCTTCTCCTGGCGCTCTTCCCCGCGGCCAGCGCATTGGTTTCCCTCTACGGCTTCGTCTCGGACCCGGCCGCGATCGCCGAACGGGTAGCCTTCCTGAGCGCCATCATGCCGGCGGATGCTCTGAACATCTTCCTGGGTCAGGTGCGCGGCCTGAGCGCGGAGCGCAACACCACGCTCTCGATCGGCCTGATCGGCGGCCTGCTCCTGGCGCTCTGGAGCTCCAATGCCGGCATGAAGGCACTGTTCGAGGCGATGAACGTGGCCTATGCGGAACAGGAGAAGCGAAGCCTCGTCCGGCTGAATCTCGTCTCGCTCCTCTTCACCCTCGGCGCCCTGATGCTGGCCATCGTCATCCTGATCGCCATGGGCATCGTACCTGCCGCTCTCAAATATCTCTGGCTCGATCGCTTCACCGAGGTCATCATACGCTTCGCGCGCTGGCCGGTGATGATGCTCTTTGTGGCGGGCGGCATCATGATGCTCTATCGCCTGGGCCCGAGCCGCGAGCCCGCAAAGCTCAGATGGCTCACCTGGGGTGCGGCATTCGCGACCGTCGCCTGGCTCCTGGCCTCGGTCGCGGTTTCCTTTTATCTGGGGAATATTGCCGATTACAACGCCACCTACGGGACGCTCGGCGCGCTGATCGGCTTCATGGTATGGACATGGATCTCGGTCATTATCGTCATTGTCGGCGCCGAAATCAATGCGGAGCTGGAGCATCAAACGGCCCGCGATTCGACGACCGGTACCGAAAAGCCGCTTGGGGCGCGCGGCGCCTACATGGCCGACACGGTGGGCGAGCGCTCCGACAAAGCCTGAACAAGAGCCTGCTCCCTGTTGGCTTCGGCAGGGACTGTGTGTATTACCTTGACGTGAACGTCAAAACCCCGAGGAGAGATTGATGAACGAACTGGTTTCCCGCGTCGCCGAGAATGTCGGCATTGCCCCGGACGTCGCCGAAAAGGCGGTCGGCATGATGCTCGGTTTCCTGCAGCGCGAGGCCGATGACGGCGCGGTCGCCCGGATGATCGAGGCCATCCCGGGTGCCCCGGAACTGGTCGCTCAGTTCAACGGCGAGGGGGCTGGCAATGGCGGTCTGCTCGGCGGCCTAATGTCGAGCTTCGGCGGCGGCGTCATGGCGCTTGGCCAGCAGTTGATGAGCCAGGGCCTCGGCATGGGCGAGATCACCGCGCTCGCCAAGGAGACGATCGCGATCGCCCGCGAGCATGCCGGCGACGAGGTGGTCGACACGGTCGTCGCCTCCGTTCCGGGCCTCAGCCAATTCGTCTGATGCGCCCGCCTGTGCGGTGCAAAAAGCGTTTGACTTTTCTCCGCTTTGGGCGCATCCCAGCGCGCAAGTGACGCCCGTTCGGGCGTCGCTCTTTCAAAGGACAAGAGAGATGAACCCCGACAGTCGAAGTTCGACGTCAATACACCGACCCGTCCTTTCGGGGCTCTGATCCTTTCTCGAAGGATACGCGCTCCTGAAGGACCGATGGTCCGAGAAAGGAGCTGTCATGCTGCGTATCCATGCCTATGACTTCGACCGCCTTGTGCTGGTTGCGTCCGATACGCCCGCCGTCGCCATGGCGCCCGCCGTTGCAGGAGATGCCGCAGTCGCGCTCGACGCGAATGCGCCGCCGCCCGTCGTCTGGTACGATCTCGTCAACCCCACGCCGGAGGAAGAACGTTCCGTCGGCGAGGCCCTCGGCATTGCCGTGCCGACGATGGACGAGATGGAGGACATCGAGCTTTCCGCCCGGCTCTATCAGGAAGGCGGGGCGGAATTCATGACCATGACGGTGCTGACGCGGCCCGATGCCGGCACGCCGCGCAAGGTTCCCGTCACCTTCATCGTCAAGGGCCAGGTTCTCGTCACCGTGCGTCACGCGGAGCCGCGGCCTTTCGATGCGTTTCTCGCGCGCGCCCGTCGCGGCAATGGCGCCGGCCTGCATTGCAGCAATGGCGAGCTCATCATGGCGGGGCTGATCGAGGCGGTGATCGATCGCATGGCCGATACGCTGGAGCGCCTCGGCAGTGATATCGACCAGATTTCCCAGGAGGTCTTCAGCGCCAAGGCCGCGAAGGTCAACAAGAAGACGCGCGACCTTCAGGAACTGATCCGCGAGATCGGCCAGACGGGTGAGTTCCTGACGGTCGTGCGGGAAAGCCTGGTCAGCGTCTCACGCGTGGTGGCCTATTACAGTGCGCTCGACGGCGTCGACCGCAAGCTCGCGAAAGAGCTTCGCCAGCGCCTCAAGCTCCTGCAGCGGGACGCGGCCTCGCTCGGCGATCACTCGGCGTTTCTGTCCGGCAAGATCAATTTCCTGCTGGATGCGACGCTGGGCCTGATCAACCTCGAGCAGAACCAGATCATCAAGATCTTCTCGGTTGCGGCGGTGGTCTTCCTGCCGCCGACGCTGGTCGCCTCGGTCTACGGCATGAACTTCGAAGCCATGCCGGAGCTGCAATGGCGCTACGGCTATCCGATGGCGATCGTCATGATGATCATCTCGATGATCCTGCCCTATCTCTACTTCAAGAGGAGAGGGTGGCTTTAAGGGCTTTGCCCCTCTCCCCGTCGTAATGGGAGAGGGGCAAAGCCGGTGAAAAGCACCTCGGGAGAGGGCTGGATCCGGCTCCTTCTCAAGCCTCACGGACCTCACTTATCCCAAACCGGTGCCAGATGCCCCGGGCTGACGATGCGGCCGTCCGGCTTGGCCAGGCCGTGGATCGCTTCCATCTCTTCGAGCGACAGCGCGAAGTCGAAAACGTCGAAGTTTTCGGGAAGGCGGGAGACGGTCGCGGTCTTGGAAAGCGCCACCACGTCCTTCTGCTGGATCGCCCAGCGCAGCGTCACCTGCGCCGCCGTCTTGCCGTGCCTGGCGCCGATTTCCTTCAAAAGCGGGTCCTTCGGCACCTTGCCGTCGGCCATCAGGTAATAGGCGGTCACCGACATGCCGGTCTTGCGGGCCTCGGTCAGAACCTTGGTCTGGTCGAGATAGGGATGGTATTCCACCTGGTTGGTGGCGATCGGCGCGTCGGAAAGCTTGACGGCTTCGGCCATCAGCGCGGTCGAGAAGTTGGAAACGCCGATATTCTTCACCTTGCCGGCCTGTCTGAGCTCGTTGAGCGCGCCGATGCGGTCGGCGAGCGGCATCTCGCTCTGCGGCCAGTGGAGCAGCAGCAGGTCGACGTAATCCGTCTTGAGCTTCTTCAGGCTCTCGTCGACCGAGGCGATGAAGGCGCCGTGGCCGACCTTGTCCACCCAGACCTTGGTGGTGAGAAAGATATCGGCGCGCGGAATGCCGGAGTTGGCGATCGCTTCGCCGACGGAAGCCTCGTTGCCGTAGATCTGCGCGGTGTCGACATGGCGGAAGCCGAGCTTCAGGGCTTCGGGCAGCACGCGAGCCACGTCTTCGTCGGGCATGCGGAAGGTGCCGAAGCCGAGGGCAGGAATATTGGCGCCGTTGGCGCTGACAGTGAACATCGATGGAACTCCTATGGGAAACCCGGGCCAAAGTGTAAGAATGGCGCCGGAAAAATGAGGCCCTTACTACATGGGCCGATTTGATGACGGATCAACCTCCGTCTTTTGGGGTGCCGCTCAGCCGGCGACGGGCGGGTTCAGACGGGCGAAACCCTCCTGCCGCCGGTAGGGAAAATGCGGATAGGGCGCGGTGACGGCGCTGGCCCGATCGAGCTTTTCGATCTGCGCCGCACTCAGCGACCAGCCGACGGCGCCGAGATTCTGGCGAAGCTGCTCCTCGTTGCGGGCGCCGATGATGACGGAGGAGACGGTCGGGCGGCTGACGAGCCAGTTGATCGCCACCTGCGGCACGGTCTTCCCCGTCTCCGCCGCGATCTCTTCCAGGGCATCGACCACCCGGTAAAGCAGTTCGTCCTCCACCGGCGGGCCGAAATCCGCCGTCTCGTGCAGGCGGCTGCCTTCCGGGATCGGCTTCTCCCGGCTGATCCTGCCGGTGAGCCGCCCCCAGCCGAGCGGGCTCCAGACGAGCGCGCCGAGGCCCTGATCCTGACCCAATGGCATCAGGTCCCATTCGTAGTCGCGGCCGACCAGCGAGTAATAGACCTGGTTCGCCACATAGCGCGTCCAGCCGTATTTGTCGGCGGCCGCCAGCGATTTCATGATCTGCCAGCCGGAGAAGTTGGAGACGCCGACATAGCGCAGCTTGCCGTCCTGCACGAGCCGGTCGAGCGTCGAGACGACTTCCTCGACGGGCGTCGAGGCGTCGAATGCATGCAGCTGGAAGATATCGATATGGTCGGTGCCGAGCCGCTTCAGCGCCGCCTCCACCGACCGGATCAGCCGCGAGCGGGAAGAGCCCCAGTCGTTCGCCCCGTCGCCCATCGGCAGGCTCGCCTTGGTGGAGATCAGCACGGCATCGCGCCGGTCCTTGATCGCTTGCCCAAGCACTTCTTCCGAAGCGCCGTTCGAATAGACGTCGGCCGTGTCGAACAGGTTGACGCCGGCTTCGATGCAGATGTCGACAAGGCGGCGGGCCTCTTCCACATCGGTCGTGCCCCAGTGGCTGAAAAGCGGGCCGGAGCCGCCGAACGTGCCGGCTCCGAAGCTTAAGACCGGTACCTTGAGGCCGGATGCGCCGAGATTGCGGTATTCCATGGTCGTGGTCCTTTGCTGGAGATTATTCCGCCGGGCAGCTCAGCGCCGCTGAGGCCATGCCTTCGCTGCGCTTGTCGAGCCGGATCGCGAGGAGCGCGACCGCAAGGGCGGCGATCGGGACCAGGCCGGCGACGAACGTGACCGAGCCGAGGCCGGGACCGTGATCGATGACGACTCCGCCGAGCCAGGCGCCGATCGCGTTTCCGAGATTGAAGGCGGCGATGTTGAAGGACGAGGCGAGGCCCTGGCCGGCGCCCTCGGCTTGTCTCAGCACCCACATCTGCAGCGGCGAGACGGTCGCGAAGGCTGCGGCGCCGAAGAGGCCGATGGCGATCACGGCGAGAGCCGGCTGGTGGATCGCGGCGGTCATGGCGAGAAGCACGACGGAGAGCGCCACGAGGCTGCCGACGATGGTCGAGACGAGACGCCGGTCCGCCAGCCAGCCGCCGAGAAGGTTGCCGACCACGAGCCCGCCGCCGAAGACGAGCAGGATCGGCGAGACGGCGGCTTCCGAAAAGCCGGTGATCTCGGTCAGGATCGGCGCGATATAGGTGAAGCCCGCGAAGACGCCGACCCAGGAAAGCACCGTCATCAGGAGGCCGAGGACCACGGCGCGGCGGCCGAGCACGGCAAGCGCGCCCTGCGAACCTTCTTCTTGCCTGTCGTCGGCGGCCTTGTCCTTCGGAACGAGAGCCGCGATCACGGCGAGAGCCACGAGGCCGATGACCGTCACGGCGAAGAAGGTCGAGCGCCATCCATAGGCCTGGCCGAGCCAGGTGCCGAAGGGCACGCCGAGAATGTTGGCGACCGTCAGGCCGGTGAACATGATGGCGATCGCGGACGCCTTCTTGTTCGCCGGCACGAGGCCGGTGGCGACGACGGAGCCGACGCCGAAGAAGGAGGCATGCGCGAAGGCGGTGAGAACGCGGGCCGCCATCAGCGTCCAGTAGTCGGGCGCGAGCGCACAGGCGAGGTTGCCGATGGTGAAAACCACCATCAGGCTCATGAGCAGCGTCTTTTTCGACCATCTGCCGGCGATGGCGCCGAGCAGCGGCGCGCCGATCACGACGCCGAGCGCATAACCGGAGATGAGCAGCCCGGCCGCCGAGATCGATACGCCGAGATCGGCGCTGACATCGATGAGCAGGCCCATGATGACGAATTCCGTGACGCCGATCCCGAAGGCCCCGGCCGTCAGGGCATAGAGAGCAAGTGGCATGAGGGTAGTCCTTGTCCTGGGGAGGAATTGATGCGCCGCAATATCGTCGCGGGGGACTTGCCTGTGTAGCAGGGGAGGTGGATAATCATTTGTGAAATTGTTTCACAGATAGAGATACGTTGTGCCGAGCCGCCCCCCACCTGGCCTCCGCTACGCTCGGCCACCACCCGGGGACGGGTCGACGGCCCCGTCCCGTCCTCCGCCCCCCGAGGGGAGAGGAGGGAATAGCGACGGCGCGGCAAATCTCTTCTCCCCCTCGGGGAGAAGGTGCCGGCAGGCGGATGAGGGGGCTGCGACGGTTACTAAGCTTAGGAGAACCACTGATGGACAACCGCGCCGGCGAAATGGAAGTCTTCGTGCTTGCCGCCGAGCTCAAGAGCTTCTCGGCCGCCGGCCGCAAGCTGAAGCTCTCGCCCTCTGCGGTGAGCAAGCTCGTCACCCGGCTGGAAAACCGGCTCGGCACCCGCCTCGTCGTGCGCTCGACACGTCTTCTGCAGCTCACGCCGGAGGGCGAGACCTATCTCGCGCGCGCCCAGCGCATCCTGGCCGAGATCGCCGACACGGAAGAGGTGGTTTCCGGGGGAGGGCGCATGCTGCCGCGCGGGCCGCTTGTCGTCAACGCCTCGGTCGGCTTCGGCGAGCGCTATATCCTGCCGCTTGCGGGCGAATTCCAGCGGCTCTTCCCGGACGTGCAGCTCGATGTCACGCTCACCGACGACGTCGTCGATCTGATCCGCGAGCGGGTGGATATCGCCATCCGCCACGGGCCGCTGCGCGATTCGTCGCTGATGGCGAGGAAGCTCGGCGAAAGCCGGCAGGTGGTCATGGCCTCGCCCGAATATCTCGACCGTCGCGGCACGCCGAAGACGCCGGACGATCTCGCCCATCACAATTGCATCAATTTCAATTTCCGCAGATCGGTGGAAGGCTGGCCCTTTCGTGATCCGCAAACGGGCCGGCGCGATCTCCTTCCCGTCTCGGGCAGCCTCAAGGCGAGCAACGGCTCGATCATCCGCCAGTTCTGCCTGGCGGGGCTCGGCATCGGCCGCGTCGGGCGTTTCCATGTGGAGCCGGATATCGAGGCCGGCCGCCTCGTGCCGGTTCTGGAGGATTTCAACCCCGAGGACATCGAGGTCATCCACGCCGTCTATGCCGGCCATGAACATCTCGCCGTGCGCATCCGCACCTATATCGATTTCCTCGCGGCGCGGCTTTGACCCCAATCCCGATCACATTGATCGTCAAACGTGTCTTCTGCGCCACAGATTTGCCTTGCTTTGGCCGATTTCCCTCTCCAAATCCATGGGTTAGGAGAATCTCACCCATGAATGACCAATTGAACGAAATCATCGCCCGCATCCGGGCGGAGGTCACCGCCGGTTCGGCCGAGCGTCCGCATCTCAGCGTGCCGACGGAGGATCTCCGGCTGCTGGTCCAGAGCTTTGAAATCCTCCATTCGGAGAGGGAGGAACTGCGCCGCCGGGTCGATCAGCACGCGGATGTCATGGAGGCGGTCGTCGTCTTCATCGAAGCCTATCGCGACAAGTACAAGAACTACGGCAGCGGCGGCGTGCGCCCGAGCGCGGTCCTGCGCCGCGAAGTGTGGCGGATCTGGGCCGCCATGCATGGCCATGCCATCGTGACCGACAGCAGCTTCTGATTCCCGTCAGTCCCGGTCCGGCGCGCCGAGCGGGAAGAGCGGCCGGTAGGGGCGTGCCTCGTCGACCGCGCGGGCGAAGGAGGGGCGGGAAAGCAGCCGCTCCCGATAGGCCCTGACATTCGCGAACCGCTCGCCGATCGGGTGCGTCCAGTCGGCATAGAAGAGCGCCGGCGCAGCCGCGCAATCGGCCAGGCTGAATTCGCCGCCGGCAACCCATTCGCGGGCTCCCATATGCCGGTCGAGCCAGCCATAGGCGGCGTCCAGCATGTCGCGTGCTTCCGTGACGCCGTAGGCGTCTCGCCGGTCTTCCGGGCGCAGCGCGTTGAAGACGACCTTCTGCTGCGGGCCGGAGATGTAGTTGTCGAAGAAGCGGTCGAGCATCCGCACCTCGATCGCCCGGTCCGCATCGTCCGGGATCAGCCTCGCCGGGCCGGGATAATGGACCTGCAGATATTCGATGATGATCGTCGCCTCGAAGACCGGCTTTTCCCCATCCATCAGCATCGGGAAGCGTTTTACCGGCCAGAGCGCGCAGAGCTCCTCATAGGCCGAGGGGTCCTCGGGCCCCAGCATGCGCGTGTCGAATTCGGTGCCGTTCTCGTAAAGGGCGGTGAGCACCTTCTGGCAATAGGACGAAAACGGGTGCGAATAGAGGATCGGACGCATGACGGCCTCCCAAACCGATTGCAAACTGAAACTGGTGCATGGGTAGCTCAACTGCTCTGGTTTTGCAATCGGTTTATGCGAGCATCCCTGCAATAGGGTGATGGTGTGATTCTGCTCTCACCCCCCTCTGCCCTGCCGGGGGGTATCATGGGGGAAGCACTCTCCGAAAAAATCACGCCTCGACAGCGACCGCTTCACGCGCATGGATCGCCCGGATTTCCCTCGCCACCATATCCTGCAGCCGCCAGAGGTTGCGGTCGCGGATGCCGAATTCGGCCAGATGCACGACGGTGTTGTAGAGATATTCGGCACAGGAGCCGCGATGGCCGCAGGCGCGCGCCAGAACGGGCGCCACCTCGGCGAGCGGCAGCAGCGGGCGGATGATCCTCTGGCTGGTTCCGCCGGCCCAGAAGGTGAGCGCGCGAACCGTTTCGCCGCTCTGCGTCCTCACCGGCATCCAGCGCATCGAGGCGAGGGCTTCGCGATTGCCGACCTCGCGGCGCAGCGCCTTTTCCATCTGCAGGCGCTTTTCCTCGTCGGCCACCCGGTAGATCACTCCGTCGCAGCGTCCGCCGCGCGACAGCATCATCATCAGTCCGGGCTGGTCCGGCGTGCCGCGGCCGCGCTCGATTTTCAGGGAGAAGGACCGGTGCCAGCCATGCAGGGTGGCGCGCTGGCAGGCGACCGAATCGAAGCCCGGCTTCCAGATCAGCGATCCGTAGGCGAAGATCCACAAGGGAGCGTCGCCGAGTTCCTGCGTCAGCTTCTCGGCGAGCTCCGCGTAATCCTGGTCGCCGAGCGGTACCCAGGAGGGCGGCGGGCCGGGGTCGGCCTCCTCGCGGAAGCAGAGATCGACCAGCTCCTGTGTGAGCGACATGACGAGCGATTTCGGCATGATTCCGAACGATTTTGGGGACAAGGCAGCGAAACGGTAAGCCGAAACGTGCAGGCGGATTACCCCCGAGTCAACCCGTTTTGCTGTCCCGCCTCATCGAATGAATGATCCCCTCTGCCATAAAATGGTCACGGAATATCTCAGGCTGAAAGACGTCTTGAAGGGGGACCGTCTGACGGAGAGAGGATCATGGACACGATGACCGGTGCCCGCCCGGATATGGTGCGGGTCAGGCACAAATGGCTCGATCTCGACGGAATGAGGGTCTTCTACCGCGAAGCGGGAAGAGAGGGCGCGCCCGTCCTGCTCCTGCCGCACGGTTACCCTTGCTCGTCCTATGAGTTTCGCGAGCTGATGCCGCTGCTCGCCGACCGCTGGCATCTTGTCGCGCCGGATTTTCCCGGTTGCGGCTACACCGACACCCCGGACGATTTCCGCTACGATTTCGACGGTTTCGCCGGGTTTCTGGATGACTTCGCGGAAAGGCTCCGCCTCGGCCGGTTCGCCATCTACCTGCACGATTTCGGTTCGCAGATCGGCCTTCGCCTGGCGATCCGGCGCCCGGAAAGGATCGCCGCGCTGATCATCCAGAACGGCGATATCTACGAGGACGTGCTCGGCCCGAAATATGCGGGACTGCAGGAATACTGGCGCAACCCCACCGAGGAGGGGCGCCGCAAGATCGCCGATGCGGTGCGCGAGGAGGGCTTCAGGGAGGAGTTCCTCAATGAGGTCCGCCCGGAACTCGCCGAGCGCATTCCGCCGGACCTCTGGAGGCTGCACTGGTCGCTGATGGACGAGCGGCGCCGGAGGATCGCCGTCGATGTCATCGCGGGGCTCCGCGAAAACGCCGGATGGTTCCCGCGCTACCAGCAATATCTGCGGGATCATCAGCCGCCGGCCCTGATCGTCTGGGGTCCGCAGGACGGCTACATGCCGGAGGAATCCGCCCGCGCCTTCCTGCGCGACCTGCCGAAGGCGGAACTGCATCTCTTCGACGGCGGCCATTGGCTGCTGGAAACCAGCCTGCACGAGGTCGTGCCGCCGATCCGCGGCTTCCTCGGGCGGGTCCATGCGGCGTAATGCTGAGAAAAGGAGTGAGCGGACTGATGCGTTGGCTTTTTATTGCGGTACTGGCGATTCTGGTCGGTTGTGTCCTGAGCATCATCTGGATGAATGATGACGGTCAATGGCCACAAGGCGACAGCCGCATGGAAGGGGCGCAGCCTCCGCCGCAGAACCCGCTTTCGCCGCCGCCGGCCAATCCCTGATCAGGCTTTTACGGCAACGACGAAGAGGCGCGGGAAGCGCAGAAGCACCCGCCCGTCGGCCATGGGCGGATAGGCCCTGGCGATGCGGGCCGTGTAGTCCGCCGTGAAAGCCTCCGCATGGGCCGGGCCGGCGGCGTCGAGATAGGGCCGGAGGCCCGTCCCACGGACCCATTCGATGATGGCAGGCGCGTCGGCGAGCGGATGGTAATAGACCGTGTGCCAGACGTCGACGCGGCTTACCTTCGGCATCAGGGCATCGAAATAGGCAGATGGCGGGGGGAGGAGGGGACGCCGCACCCTGCCGCCTTCGAAGGCCGCGGCCCAGGGGCCGGCGGCGCCCGTCTCCTCCATCAGCATGTGGCTCGGCTCGGTCAGATTGTCCGGCATCTGCACCGCCAGCACGCCGCCGGGTTTCAGATGATCCGTCAGCCGGGC
The DNA here is from genome assembly GCF_051400715.1 of Neorhizobium descurainiae. Taxonomy (NCBI): domain Bacteria; kingdom Pseudomonadati; phylum Pseudomonadota; class Alphaproteobacteria; order Hyphomicrobiales; family Rhizobiaceae; genus Neorhizobium; species Neorhizobium descurainiae. The sequence goes on along the minus strand of NZ_JBLFFK010000012.1, from coordinate 105,693 downwards.
GAGCACGGACAAATGGTCCGGCACCCATTGGAACACGGCATTGGCATAGAGAAGGTCGGCCGGCTCATCCGGCACCCAGGTGTTGAGGTCGGCCTTGAGGAACTCCGTGCCGGGCAGGCGCTTGCGGGCCGCGGCCAGCATGTTGTCGTCGCTGTCGAGGCCGGTGACGTTCCTGGCGCCGAAGCGCTCCGTCAGCAGTTCCGTGGAATTGCCCGGTCCGCAGCCGAGGTCGTAAGCCCTGGTCGCGGAGCCGAGAGGCACCTGCGCGATGAGATCGCGGGCCGGCCGGGTCCGCTCGTCCTCGAATTTTACATATTGCTCTGCCGACCATGCCATTTGCGAAGACTCCTATCGATTCTGCCGGAGCAAAATGGCACCTTGCTGAAGGCGTCTCCATGACAAAAAATATCAATTTTTGTGATGACTCATCTCATATTATCGCTTGACCTCGGCAGGCGGGCGGGCCTTCACTCACCCCCGCAATTTTGAAGAGCCGCCCTGGAATGCCGAAGGAGACCGTTATGCCCGTGAACACCGCCGCCCGCACCGCCACCTGGACTTTCGTGGATGGCGAATGGCTGGAAGGCAACCCGAAGCTCGTCGGCCCGACCTCGCATGCCATGTGGCTGGGCTCGACGGTGTTCGACGGCGCCCGCTGGTTCGACGGGATCGCGCCGGACCTCGACCTGCATTGTAAGCGCGTCAACCGCTCTGCGAAGAACATGGGCATGACGCCGGTGATGGCGGCGGAAGAGATCGAGGCGCTCGCCTGGGAGGGCGTGAAGAAGTTCGACGGCAAGACGGCGATCTACATCAAGCCCATGTACTGGGCCGAGCACGGCATGCCGTTCAGCGTCGTTACCGCCGATCCGGACTCGACCCGCTTCGCGCTGTGCATGTTCGAGGCGCCGATGGCGACGGCCAAGGCCACCTCGCTCACGGTCTCGCCCTATCGCCGCCCGAACCCGGAAGTGGCGATGACCGGCGCCAAGACCGGCAGCCTCTATCCGAACAGCGGCCGCATGATCCTGGAAGCCCGGAACCGCGGCTTCGACAACGCGCTTGCCCGCGACATGAACGGCAATGTCGCCGAGACCGCGTCCTCGAACATCTTCATGGTCAAGGACGGCGTGGTGATGACACCGATCGCCAACGGCACTTTCCTTGCCGGCATCACCCGTGCGCGTGTCATCGGTCTCTTGCGCCAGGCGGGCTTCGACGTGCGCGAGACGACGCTGACGGTCGAGGATTTCACGGATGCCGACGAGATCTTCACCTCCGGCAACTATTCGAAGATCGTGCCGATCAACCGTTTCGAAGATCGCCAGTTGCAGGAAGGCCCCGTCGCCCGCAAGGCGCTGGACGTCTACATGGACTGGGCGCGCTCCAGGACCGGTGACGACGCCTGAGGCGTTGGGCGGACGGCGGCGTTTCTAAGACAGGTCTTCGTCTTCGTCTTCATGGCCAAGGCTCTTGCCGCGATGCAGGATGCGCATGATGACGACGAGGTCATCGTCGATCCGAAAGACAATGCTCGCCTTGCGCTTGACGCCGACGATGCGAATGCCGGGGCCGATATCGTCATGCCTCATTCAGGGAAGCGATTTTCTCGATCGCGCGCATCCATATGGGCTTCGATGCGCCGCCGGACTTCCTCGATGGGAAGGGCTTTCGAAGGGTCGTAGGCTTTTAGCGTCGGCACGACCTCGTTTCGCAGCCATTGCTCGATCTCGGCATCGTGGTCCGCGAGATAGCGCAGACCTTCGGCGACGACTTCGCTTTCATCCGCGAATTCGCCGGACGCGACCTTCTTCTCGACGAGTTCGGCCATGTCTTCCGGCAGCGAGACGGTGATGGATCGGTTCGCGCGCATGCTTGGCTCCTTGTCTATCGGTTGTAGCACGCAGACGGGCTGATCCGATAGGCCTCACTCCCGCCCCGCCGGTCCGGTATATCTCATGCGCATATAGGCATTGCCGGCCTTGAGCTCGTCGAGCATCTGGCGGATGCGTCTTTCGCGGGTGTCGGCGCGCCTGGCCCGCGCGATCCAGCCGAGATAGTCGTTGCGCTGATAGGCCGGCCGCACCGCGTAGGCTTTCTCGACGCCCTCCCGCTTCAGCCGCTCGGCTATGTCCTGCGGCATGGGCTGGAGTTCGCGCTTCAGGTTTTCCGTGCCGGGAAATGTCGTCATTCTCCGCCTCCCTCAGACGAACCGCACCGCGGCGGTGCCGATGATGATCATCGAGACGGCGATCATCAAGGGCTTGACGGGCAGTTTCCTGACGATGACGGCGCCGAGCGGCGCGGCCAGTATGCCGCCGAGGATCAGTCCAAGCGCGGGGGCAAGTTCCGACCAGCCGAGCGCCAGGATGAAGGTTGCCGAAATCGTCGTGGTGACGGCGAATTCGGTGAGGTTGGTGGAGCCGATCACCTTCTTGGGGTCGTGGCCGCGGCCGAGCAGGCTGCTGGTCACGATCGGTCCCCATCCGCCGCCGCCCATGGCGTCCAGCAGCCCGCCCGCGCCGCCGATATAAGGGACGATCCAGTCGTGCACGTCGCGCGGAAATTTCGGCTGGAAGGCCTTGTAGAGGATGAAAAGGCCGACGGCGATAAGATAGGCCGAGACCAGGGGCTCGATCGCCTCGCCGTCGATATTGGAGAGCACATAGGCGCCGATCGCTCCCCCGAGCATGCCGGCCGGCGCAAGCCGCAGCACCAGCCGCCAGTCGACGTTGCGGTGGTAGAGATGCGAGAGCCCGGAGGCCGCCGTGGTGAAGCATTCGGTGACATGCGTCATCGCGCTCGCCGTGGAGGGTGCGATGCCGATCGTCAGCAGGCTGGTGGTCGTCAGCACCCCGAAGGCCATGCCGAGCGCGCCGTCGATGATCTGGGCGAGGAAACCGATGAGAACGAAGATCAGGAAGTCGGGCGTCAGAAAATCGAACATCGGCTCCTCGGGCTTGTTTGATCCCAGCCCGGGAAATCCCTTGCCCTTCAAAAGGTTCCGGCGAAAATCCGGCGTCGCGCCGGAGCGGGATTCATTCTCCCGTCTTCACCATCAGTTCGTCGCCCGAAATCTCGCCGCCGATCTCGGCGGTCTTCGCCTTCTTGTCGAAGACGCAGATGGCGCTGATCGTGGCATCCGCGCCGACCGCCTTGCCGGAGACGACGGCAAGCCCGTAGTTCTCGCTGCCGAACGGATCGACGAGCGCCTTGCCGTTTTCGATAAGGCCTTTAGCGGCGGCAACGCAGGCATCGGCAACCTCCGTCCGGAACTCCGCCCACGCGTCGTCCGACGCGGCTTGCACGGTGGTGACACCGGCCGAAACAAGGGCGGCGGCGAGAAGGAGTAGGGTCTTCATGGGCGGGCTCCGGTTCAGTGATCCGAGCGTTTCTTGTAGACCCAAAATTCGGAAACGTCTTGGTGGCGGCGGCCTGATTTTTGGCAAGATCACCGTTGCCTCTTGGCTGTTGCGCTCCTATGTTCCGGCACGACGCTTGTTTCAAGGTGTTTGCCGAAAAGGAGTAAGACAATGGCCTTCGAACTTCCTGAACTCCCCTACGATTATGAAGCGCTTTCGCCGTACATGTCGAAGGAAACGCTGGAATTCCATCACGACAAGCACCACAAGGCTTATGTCGACACGGGCAACAAGCTCGCGGCCGAAGCCGGTCTCGGCGACCTGTCGGTCGAGGAAGTCGTCAAGAAGTCCTTCGGCACCCACCAGACCCTCTTCAACAACGCTGCCCAGCACTACAACCACATCCATTTCTGGAAGTGGATGAAGAAGGGCGGCGGCGGCACCAAGCTGCCGGGCAAGCTCGAAGCGGCCGTCGCTTCCGACCTCGGCGGCTACGACAAGTTCAAGGCCGATTTCATCGCCGCCGGCACCACGCAGTTCGGCTCCGGCTGGGCCTGGGTCTCCGTCAAGGACGGCAAGCTCGTCATCTCCAAGACGCCGAACGGCGAGAACCCTCTGGTCCACGGCGCAGAGCCGATCCTCGGCGTCGACGTGTGGGAACACTCCTATTACATCGACTACCGCAACGCCCGCCCGAAATACCTCGAAGCCTTCGTCGACAGCCTGATCAACTGGGACTACGTCCTGGAGCGCTACGAAGCCGCGACGAAGTAATCCGCGGTCATCGCTGATTCTTTAAAAACATCCGGCGTCGCAAGGCGCCGGGTGTTTTTGTTTCGAGGCTATCCCGTCACACGCCTGTCACAGGCGCAAAATACTTGCCTCCCATGTCCCGCGAAAAGCCGCTTCTCCGCTTCGGCGTGATTGCCGATCCGCAATATGCCGCCCTGCCGCCGAATGTCGCGATGAACCGCTATTTCGAAAACAGCCTCGCGAAGCTGAGGGAGGCGGTCGGCGTCTTCAATGGCGAAGACCTGTCCTTCGTCGTGACGCTCGGCGATCTCATCGATCGCGGCTGGGAGAATTACGAGGCGGTTCTCTCGATCTATAAGGACCTGCGCCACGAGAGTTTCCTGCTGCCCGGCAATCACGATTTCCTGCTGGCGCCGGAGCGGCTTTCCGAGGTGCATGCGCGGCTTGGCATGCCGGCGGCCTGGCACGATTTTTCCCGCGGCGGCTTCCGCTTCGTGGTGATCGACGGCAACGAGATCAGCCTGTTTTCGTCTCAGAAAGGCGATCCGCGCCACAGCCTCGCCAGGGAGCGTCTGCGGGCGCTGAAGGCGGAAAATGCGGTGAACGCCCAGGAATGGAACGGCGGCATCGGCGACGAGCAGTTCGCCTGGCTGGAAGCCACGCTCGCGCGGGCGGATGCCGCGGGCGAGAAGGTGATCGTCATGGGCCACTATCCGCTCTTCCCGGAAAACGAGCACAGTCTCTGGGGCTATGAGCGGCTGACCGGGCTTTTCGCCAGCTCCGGCAACGTCATCGCCTATCTGAACGGTCATAACCATGCAGGCAATCTCGGCCATGACGGCTCGACTTGGTACGTGAACTTCAAAGGCATGGTCGATACGGAGAGGGAAAATACCTTCGCCGTCGTGGAGATCTTTGCCGATTGCATCGAGATCACCGGTTACGGCCGCGAGGAAAGCCGCAGGCTGCCCCTCTAAGCCGTGTCGGCTGATGGGGTGACGGTCCACCCCTCGATCCAGAGCTGGCGCAACCTTTCCCCTTCGCCGCGGAAGAAGTCGTCGACCGGTTCGCAATGCTCCACCCGGTCGGTGCGGAAATTGCGTATCGCCTCGCGAAGCTCGCACCAGGCGACGATATTGGCCGTCTGCGAATAGTAGATGAGTGCGATCGGCCGGATCGTCCGCTCCGTGGCGCGCCCATGTTCGTCGCGATAGTCGAGCGCCAGCTTCCGCTCGTCGCGGATCGCCCGGCGCAGCATGGCGAGGTCGACCGCCTCCGGCACCGGCGCCACTGTTCCCCAGGCATGCAGCGCATTGGCGGAAAAGATGCCGGAAAGCGGTAGGGGCACGACGGCGGCGATCTTGCGGTTCACCTGTTTTGCTGCCTGCTTGAGCTCCATGTCGCCGGTGCGTTCGAGAAGCGCCAGCGCCAGCACGATCGCCTCCGTCTCCTCGATCGAGAGCATCAGCGGCGGCAGGGTGAAGCCGGGCCGCAGGATATAGCCGATGCCGCGCCCGCCCTCGATCGGCACGCGCATGGCCTGGAGCGCCGCGATGTCCCGGTAGATCGAGCGCACCGTCACCTCGAGCTGCGCGGCGATCGTGGCCGCCGTCACCGGCCTTTTCGCGAGCCGAAGTATCTGGATGATCTCGAAGAGGCGCGAGGCCTTGCGCATGCCGTTTTCCTTCGCCGCTGGACAACCGCTCCTGACAATACGCTGTCAGTTGGGCTCCTGTATAGCGCCGGATATCCGATTGAAAAACCATGGCTCCTTCATCCGAGCCTGTCCTTGCAAGGCCGACAAACTGACATGACATACACGGAAAATCTCTGGCTCTACTTCACCTTGCTCTTCGGCATCATCGTCGTTCCGGGCATGGACATGATCTTCGTGCTCGCCAACGCGCTGACGCGCGGCCGCGCGGCGGGGCTGGCGGCCACTGCCGGCATCATGCTGGGCGGCCTGGTGCATTCCATTTACGGCGCCCTCGGCGTCGGCCTGCTCGCCACCCTCATGCCGGTGCTCTTCAAGCCGCTGCTCATCGTCGGCGCGCTCTACATGGCCTGGATCGGGGTGAGCCTGATGAAAAGCTCGATCACCGTCGATCATGTCGGCCCGGCCGATACGCGTTCCAACTGGGAGGCGTTCCGCCGCGGCGCGGTGACCTGCCTCATCAATCCGAAGGCCTATCTCTTCATGCTCGCCGTCTATCCGCAGTTCCTGCGGCCGGATTTCGGGCCGCTCGGTCCCCAGGCGGCGGTCATGGCGGCGATGACGGCGGGAACCCAGCTTGCGGTCTACGGCGGGCTGGCGGTGGCGGCCGGCCGGGCGCGAAAACTGCTGGTCGGCAACGGCAGGGCGACGATCTGGGTCGGGCGCATCGCCGGTCTGCTGCTGCTTGCCGTCTCGATGCTGACGCTCTGGGAAGGGATCAAGGCGTGAGCCGCGCCGCGGTCTTGGGATTTGCCGGGCGCAGGAGACTGAGGCGGCGGCTAGCGGTTTGATTCCCCTGACGTTCTCACCTTTTTGTTACTTCATTGTCATCGGTCCGGAAGACATTGTGCGGCGCATCATCGTGGCCCCTGGATTCGATGTCAAAGAGGAGAATGTCTGCATGCGCCTGAAATCCATAGTCCTCGCAGCTGTTGCCGGCTGTCTTGGTTTGTCTGTCGCCGTCGCTCAGGAGGAGCCCCAGGCGCTTCGCCAGAGCCAGATGAAGGCCGTCGGCGGTGCGCTCAGCGCGCTGGGCGGCATCGCCAAGGGCCAGAAGCCCTATGAAGCGGCGGCCGTGACTGCCGCGCTGACCACGATCAGCACGACGATGAAAGCCTTCCCGAACCAGTTCCCGGCGGGTTCGGAAGCCGGTTCGGAATCGGAAGCCGCGCCGGCCATCTGGCAGAACAAGACGGATTTCCAGGCCAAGGCGGAAAAGCTGGCCGCCGAAGCGGATAGCCTGCTTGCGGCCGTCCCGGCCGATGCGGCAGGCGTCGGCGCGGCGATGAGGACGCTTGGCGGCACCTGCAGCGACTGTCACCAGACCTACCGTCTGAAGAAATAGCCGGTCGGGCGGGGAGCGGTGCGTCCGCTCCCGCCATCCTGCCGTAGAACCTCCAATATTATCACTGCCTTGTTACTTCCTCCGGCCGTGCGCACATCGCATCGTGAACTGTCGTCAACAGCCCGGCCGTACCGGGCTCTATGGGAGGAACGTGCACATGCGGTTGAGGTCTTACGTCATTGCGGCTGGCGCCGCCTGTCTCTGTCTGTCCGCGGCGTTCGCGCAGGACGGGCCGATCGCAGCCCGCCAGGCCTTGATGAAGGAGAACGGGCAGGCGGCCGGCGCGCTTGGCGCAATCGCCAAGGGCGAAAAGCCGTACGACGAGGCGGCGGTAAGGTCGGCGCTGACGACGATCAGCACCAATATGAAAGCCTTTCCGGACCAGTTCCCCGCGGGCTCGGACACGGGGAAAACCAAGGCGCTGCCGGCTATCTGGCAGAACCCGGATGGATTCCGCGCCTTGTCGGCCAAGCTGGGGTCGGAGGCCGACGCTCTGGTCGCCACGCTGCCGGCGGACAGGGCCGGTGTAGGGGCCGCCCTGGGACGGCTGGGGCCGATCTGTTCCGAGTGTCACAAGACCTACCGGGCTCCCGCCAACTGAACGGCGGACCGGGCGCCGGCGGCCGGCCCGCCGCCGGCTTTTCATGAAAACCTTCGAAGGAGAAGAGCATGGCGTCTCGATGGGCGAAAGTCTTGAGTGCCGGCGCGGTCATCGTCGCAATCGGCGCCGGGATAGCATGGGCGCTGACGAAGCCCGATCCGTTTCCGGAAAGCTATTGGGCCGGCCTCGGCGAATCGGACCTCGCCAACGGCGAGCAACTCTTCTGGGCCGGCGGCTGCGCAAGCTGTCACGCCGCGACCGGGGCGCAGGGCGATGCGCTGAAGGTGCTTTCCGGCGGCCGCGCGCTGCCGACCGCCTTCGGCACGTTCCACATTCCCAACATTTCGCCCGACGCGCAGGCCGGCATCGGCAACTGGACGCTGGCGGAATTCGGCAATGCCATGACCCGCGGCGTCGGGCCGGATGGCGAGCATCTCTATCCGTCCTTCCCCTACGGCTCCTATGCCCGGTTGTCGGCCAGGGATATCAACGACCTCTTCGGCTACCTGAAGACGCTGCCGGCGAGCAGCAACGTCGCGCCGCCGCACGAATTACAGTTTCCCTACAATATCCGGCTGGCGGTGGGCGGCTGGAAATACCTCTATTTCAACGATGAGCCGCGGGTTCAGCTTGCCTCCGCCGACGAGAAGGTCAGGCGCGGCCAGTTCCTGGTCGAGGGGCCGGGCCATTGCGGCGAATGCCACACGCCGCGCGACGCGCTCGGCGGCTTCCAGCCGGACCGCTGGCTTGCGGGCGGCCCGAACCCGGAAGGGCGGGGCAACATCCCGAACATCACGCCGGGTTCCCAGGATATCGGCACCTGGAGCGAGGGCGATATCGTGAGCTATCTCGAAACGGGCTTCACGCCGGACTTCGATTCCGTCGGCGGCTCCATGGTCGAGGTGCAGCAGAACGTGGCGCACCTGCCGAAGAGCGACCTCGAAGCGATTGCCGCCTATTTGAAGGCGGTGCCTCCTGTGAAGTGAAATGCTTGCAAGAAGTGCCATCATCCAGTGAATTGCTTGCATGAACGGCAAGCACCGTAGGACGCTGGAAGCTGTCTTTAGAGATCCTGTATCCGGAACGCTCGAATGGGCGGCGATCGAAAGCTTGCTTGTTGCAGCCGGTTGCGCCGTCATGAAGGGAGCGGCTTTCGCGTCCGCTTTGACAGGGACGGGGAGATCGAAACCTTCCACCGACCGCATCCGGCCAAGGAAGCAAAGCGCTATCAGGGCGTGCTGCCCGCGCTTACTTGATCCGGCTAGGGGATAATGCCATGACGAATGTGATGACCTATAAGGGCTACTCCGCCCGTATCGAATACGACGACGAGGACGGCATCCTGTTTGGCCAGATTGCCGGCATCCGCGACGGTGTCGGCTTCCACGCGGATAGTGTCGACGAACTCCGGACTGCCTTTCGTGAGGCGGTCGACGATTATATCGAGACTTGTGCCAAAGTCGGCAAAGAGCCGCAGAAACCCTATTCCGGCAAGATGATGTTTCGCGTCAGCCCCGAGGTCCACCGGCGCGCCGCCCAAGCTGCCGAGCTTGCCGGCAAGAGCCTCAACCAATGGGCAGGAGAAGTCCTGGCCAAGGCCGCCGGATAGGCCCTGGCCGGTTTTTTCCTCACGCCAGCGCCTGCATGTAGCGCATGCCGGTGACCGGGCGCGGCTTGAAATCCAGTTGTTCGTAGAAGCGGTGGGCGGCGAAATTGCCGGTGGCGGCGCTGACCGAAAGATAGTCGCAGCCGGCATTCCTCGCGATTTCGCGGGCGCGTGCGACCAGATGATGGCCGATGCCGTGGCCGCGATGGCCGTCGCGCACGAAGAGATGGTGCAGGTCCATGCCGCGCGTGCCCTCCTGCGCTCTGTAGAGCGGCACGAGGATGGCGTAGCCGATCAGTTCCGAGCCGGTATCCGCGACGAGGGCGGTGATCCACGGCATGGGGCCGAACAGGTCGCGTTCGAGCTTTTCGGGCGTGATGGCGGCCGGATCGTTGTGATGGGCGGCAAGCGCCGCGATCATCCCGTTGAGTTCGGGCAGGTCGCGCGGCTTGGCGCCGCGGATCGTCACGACGGGCGGGCGCGGCAGTGAGATTTCGGTATCTTCAATAGTGTCTGGGGTCATTTCCGGCATCCTTTTCGGTCTTTTCGCCGTCAGGTGCCGTCTGAAACAACAAAGCCGCCTGACGGCGGCTTGTTGACATGGTGATCTGTCGGCCGCCCCTTAGAGGTAGGCCCAAAAATACGAGCAGGCGATGGTGGTGCGCGTCTTGATCATGGCCGCTCCAATGCTCCCGTTCGCGAAGCTTGTCAAGCGCAATCATCCGAAGGCGAGCATTCGCCCCGCGAAGATGATCGCCACCCATAGCGTGAGCGACGCGAGGCCGCAGATCGCTCCCGCGGCCTGCCGCGCGTTCCGGCCGTCGAGCATGCGCAGCAGGACTGCATTGCCGCCCGCCGCGAGAAGAAGCACGAGCTTCAGCCGGAAGAACGGGCTTGCGAGATATTCCCGCGCCGCCGGCGCAAAGAGCAGCGCCCCGGTCACCGCCGCAAGGCAGAAGCCGGCGATCGCGACGGGCACCAGCGAGCGCCGCACGGCCTCACGGTCGAGTTTCCTCATCAGCCCGAGCAGGTGCAGATCGACGGTCGCGATCGACCCGAACACCAGCCCGATGCCGACAATATGCAGTCCGCTGACGATGGGATAGGCCCAGACGGAGCTTCTCAACGCTACCACGAGATCGAGATTTTCGAGCGCTGCAAGCACGGCCTTACCCTCGCGGATCGCCGCTGCAGCCGGCGGGGAGGGCAACCGATTGCTGCCGCACCCCGATCCCGTCGAGCACGATCAGCGCGGGCCGGGCGACGCCGTCCTCGCTGCAGGAGGGAAAGGCGATCGCGGTGACGACGTCGCCCTCCCTCGGCTCCCGCGGCAGGCCCCAGGCCTGCAGCCGGTTGATCGGCGCGAGATCGAGCACCCACCGTTCCGCTTCCGCCGCCGGCCGGACGCGCTGGAGCGTCGCATCGAAATCGAGCTCGGCGAGTTCGTCCGGCACGGGCAGATCGTTCCAGTTCGGCGGAAGCGCGCCGGCCCCGTTCTCGACGGTGATCTCCGGATGCGGATTGCGCCAGGTGACGGCGGTGACGCGGCCGGAAAGATAGATCGGCCGCGCGGTATCGTAATAACCCCATCCGTGATGGGCCAGCACCTGCGGAACGCCCGCAAGACCCGCGGCAAGTGCAGCCGCCAAAAGCTTCGTCTTCATCGCTGCCTCCTGTCAAAGTGATGACAGGGAGATAGACGCAGCGGGATCGATACTTCAATGATGCGGGCTGGTCTTGTTCAATACCAAAGTTGATATCGATGGACTTCAATCAGATCCGGTATTTTCTCGTGCTCGCCGATGCGCTGCATTTCGGCAGGGCGTCGAAGGCGGTGGGGATGGCGCAGCCGCATTTCAGCCGGGCGATCGCCCGCCTGGAAGAGGAGCTGGACGTCCGGCTGTTCGCGCGCACCAGCCGGCGCGTCGAACTGACGGCCGCGGGAGCCGCTTTCCGTGAGGAGGCGCGCGCCATTCTGGCGGCCGAGGAGCGTGCCCGCCAGTTCGCGAGACATGCGGCCCGGAATGCGGGCAACCGGCTCCGGATCGCCTTCGTCTCTGCAGCGCTCTATCACGTCCTGCCCGCGGCGATCCGGTCTTTGCGCGAAGCTGATCCGGCGATCGGCTTCGACCTTCGCGAGGCGACGACCAACGAGCAGGCGGAACTGATCGCCGCGGGCAGGATCGATCTCGGGCTCGGCCATCCGCCGGTGGAGGAGCAGCCGCGGCTTTCCGCCGAAACCCTTTCCCGCGACCGTTTCGATGCGGTCCTTCCCGCCGATCATCCGCTTGCGCGGCAACCGGATGTCGATTTCGCCGGATTGGCCAGGGAGCCGATGGTGCTGTTTCCCGAAGAGCAGGGGCCCGCTCTTTATGCGGCGATCCGCGACCAATGCCGGCTGGCGGGACATCCGCTGCAGGTCGCGGCCACGGCAAGCCGCCTGCACAGCCAGCTTTCCCTGGTTTCGGCCGGTCTCGGGATCGGCCTGGCGCCGGTCCAGTCGCGAAGCATCGATATTTCCGGCACCGTCCGGCGCCGGATCGAGCCCTATCCCGCCTCGCTGACGCTCAGCCTCGCCGCGCTCTACGATCCGCGCAACCGCTCGCCGGCGCTGCACCAGGCGCTTGAGGTGCTGAAGGCGACAGGCCCGTCCGGCTAGAGGTTTCAGGTCGACGTGCGGCCACGTTCAGCCGATTGTCAAATTCCGTCTTTGCCGGTCGATGTTGATGGGGTATATTACATCAGCAATTGCGGGACGGCGGATGGCGCAAGCGATACTGGTTCAAAGGACGCGCAGCTATCTCCGTGAAGGCGTGTTCGTTGAAATCGTCGTCTGGCATGTGCCGGCCCCGCTGCGCGGAAGCGCTCACGGCTTCAAGTACAGCATGGCGCTGGTGGCCGGAGGCGAATGCGTTCTGCGATACGACAACGAGGCCGGCAAGGGCGATCACAGGCATTTCGGTGTCGAGGAAGCGCCCTATGTTTTCATGGGTATCGATGAGCTGCTGGCGGATTTCGGCGCCGATGTGAGAGGATGGCTGCGTGACAACCCTTAAGGTGAAGATCGAAACGTTTGATCAGTCCATGGCCTCTGTCTTGGAGGCGGTCAAGGCAGCGGAGGCCGGTAAGTCTAAGCCGGCCGAGAGCATCCTGTCCTTTCCGTCCTGGGAAGCGCTTCATCGTGTCCTGGCGCCGAAACGGCTTGAAGTCGTGCAGGTGATGACCGGCCAGGGACCGCTGAGCATCCGCGAAATCGCCCGTCGTGTCGGCAGGGACTTCAAGGGCGTTCACAGCGACGTGGATATGTTGCTCGGCAGCGGCGTGATCGACAGGGCGGAGGGCGGCGGAGTGGTGTTTCCCTACGACCGTATTCACCTCGAATTCGACATCGAGGCTGCGGCCTGATCGAAGCAACCCCATTCGCGGTGCAGTCACCTGCCAGTGCAGCTCTCAATGCTCGCTCTCGCACAGCCGGTGATCCGAAAGCGCGCGGATCACGTGGCAGTCCTCGATCGAGTGGCCGCCGTCGCATTGGGAGACGATGCGTTCGAGCTCATGCTCCAGCCTTTTCAGCTTCTCGATCTTTTCGCGCACTGCGGTGAGGTGATCGGCGGCGATCCTGTCGGCATCGGCGCAGGGTTCTCCCGGATGCTGGCTCAGCGCGATCAGCTCGCGGATCGCCGGAATGTCGAGGCCGAGATCGCGCGCATGGCGGATGAAGGCGAGCCGTTCGAGATCGCTTCTCTCGTAGCGCCGCTGGTTGCCTTCGGAGCGCTCCGCCGCCGCAAGCAGGCCCATCTGCTCGTAATAGCGGATGGTCGGCACCTTGACGCCGGTGCGTTTCGAAAGATCGCCGATCGACAGCATGCTGAAAGATCTCCTGAAGCTCTAGTGACTATAGCAATTATCTAGGTCGTCACCCGCGTCGAGGCAATGGGAGAGATGACATGGCGGTTTGCGGCAATTTGCCCATTGGTGATCGGCATCGCGCGGTATAGGGTATCCCCCTATATTATATGGAGCGGCCAATGGCTCATACCATCCGGGAAAAGGCAAAGCTTCTGGCGCGCGCGCGCCGGCTGAGAGGGCAGATGGAAGCGGTCGAGCGGGCGCTGGAAGCCGAGGCGCCATGCGGCGAGGTGCTGCAGCTGCTTGCCTCGATCCGCGGCGCGCTTGCCGGGCTCACCGGCGAGGTGATGCAGGACCACCTGCACGAGCACGTCCTGCATGCCGGGGACGAGGAAGAGCGGGCGCAGGCGGCCGAAGAGCTCGCCGAGGCCCTTCGAACCTATATCCGCTGAGCGGGTTTGATGAGGAAAAGGAGAAATCCATGGCGCATTCCGTCGAGGACATGAAGCACGACCATGTGTTCCTGGGCGCCGATCACGAGCGCAACGAGCGCAAGGTGTGGCTGGTCATCGCGCTGACGGCGGCCATGATGGTGGCGGAGATCGTCGCGGGCTCGATCTTCGGCTCGATGGCGCTGACGGCCGATGGCTGGCACATGTCGACCCATGCGGGCGCGATGCTGATCGCGGCGCTCGCCTATCTCTATGCCCGCCGTGAGATCCGCAATCCGCGTTACACGTTCGGCACCGGCAAGCTCGGCGATCTCGCCGGTTTCGCGAGCGCCATCGCGCTGGCGCTGATCGCGCTGCTGATCGCCTGGGAAAGCGTCGTCCGTCTCGCCGATCCGGTGGCGATCGATTTCGACCAGGCGATCTGGGTTGCCGTGCTCGGGCTGGCGGTCAATCTCGTGAGCGCCTGGCTGCTCAGGGATGAGGATCATCATCATGACGGGCATCGCGGCCATCACGGCGCCCATGGTCACGACGACCACCACGGACACCATGGCGGGCACGGCCATGCCCATCGCGCCGAAGACCACAATCTGCGCGCCGCCTATCTGCATGTGCTCGCCGACGCGCTGACCTCCGTCCTGGCGATCGCGGCGCTTCTTCTCGGCCGCTCCTATGGCTGGGTCTGGCTCGATCCGGTGATGGGCGTCGTCGGCGGACTGGTGATCGCCCGCTGGTCCTGGGGCCTGATCCGCGCCACGGCGACGGTGCTTCTCGACGCGCAGCCGGACGACGAGGCGCTGGCGGACGAAATCCGCCGGAAGGTGGAAACGGAGGAAGACCGCATTTCCGACCTGCATGTCTGGCAGGTGGGGCCGGGCCATCATGCGGCGATCGTGGCATTGGTCACGCCGAAACCCCAGGCGCCGTCCTTCTACAAGGAAAAGCTCCAGGGCATCCGGGATCTGTCGCATGTCACGGTGGAGGTCACGCCGGCGGAAGCGGCATGACACGAGGAGAGGCTCAGGCGAATTCCTGGTAGATGCCTTCGACCCAATCCTGCGGAACGGAGGGCATCTGCCCAGCCGTGCTCTCCGAGGCCGCGTCACCGCTTTCCACGACCCACAGGGCGTTGGCGAGCGAGGAGGAGAGCAGTGTGCTGCTGCCGGTCAGCGCGTTGGGAGAGCGCTGAAATGTCGGCGTTTCGAGTTGCGGCGCGTCTTCGATTTTACGAGCCATGTCGAGTGCCCGGTTGGGGTAGTGATAGCCGTTGAGGCCGCTATCGATCTTCATGGCGGAACGCCCGTGTTCAGAATGGTTAACGAATGGTTAACGTCTGAAGCTTGCGCGAGGCTTGCCGCGATTGCGCCGATTTGATGGCGGGGGCTTGACAGGAAGGTGCAACCGATGCGTGCTTCGCTACGGCCGATGCAGGGCAGAGGGGGCTTGCACGGCACGCCCCCGACATCTCACATCTTCCCCGCCACCTTGATCGCGAACGCATATTCGAAGGCGATCTCTTCGAGCCGCTGGAAACGGCCGGACTTGCCACCATGGCCGGCCGCCATGTTGGTCTTCAGGAGATAGGGGCCGGCCTCCGGCGCGTTTTCCCGCAGCTTTGCCACCCATTTGGTCGGTTCCCAATAGGTGACGCGCGGATCGGTGAGGCCGGAGAGAGCGAGGACCGGCGGATAGGGCTTGTCCGCAACATTGTCGTAGGGGGAATAGGCCGCGATCCACTGGTATTCTTCGAGCGATTCGATCGGATTGCCCCATTCCGGCCATTCCGGCGGCGTGAGCGGCAGCGTGTCGTCCAGCATCGTGTTGAGCACGTCGACGAAGGGCACGGCGGCGATGATGCCGGCGAATTTCTCCGGCGCCATATTGGCGACGGCGCCCATCAGCATGCCGCCCGCCGAGCCGCCCTCGGCGAGGATGTTAGCGTAGGACGTGAACTTCTCTTGATTCAGATAGTCGGCCGCGGCGACGAAGTCTTTGAATGTATTCTCTTTGTGCTCCATCTTGCCGTTTTCGTACCAGGAAAAGCCCTTGTCCTTGCCGCCGCGGATATGGGCGATGGCGTAGACGAAGCCGCGGTCGGCGAGCGACAAAATGTTGGTGTTGAAGCCGGCCGGAATGGTGATGCCGTAGGCGCCGTAGCCGTAGAGCAGGCAGGGGGCCGAGCCGTCGAGCGGCGTGTCCCTGCGGTAGAGGAGCGAGACCGGCACCAGCTCGCCGTCATGCGCCGGCGCCATCACCCGGCGGGTGACGTAGTCGTCCGGATTGTGGCCTGACGGCACTTCCTGCGTCTTCAAAAGCACCCGCTCGCGGGTCACCATGTCGTAGTCGAAGAGCTGGGAGGGCGTCGTCATCGAGGAGTAGGAGAAGCGGATGACGTCGGTATCGTATTCCGCCGCTCCCTGCAGGCCGAGCGAATAGGCCTCTTCCGCAAAGGCGATCGCGTGTTCCTCGCCTGTCTTTCGGTCGCGGATGATGATCTGCGGCAGCCCGTCCTTGCGCTGCAGCCAGACGAGATGGCGCCGATACGCCATGTGGGAGATGATCAGCCGGCCCGGCTCGTGCGGCACGACCTCGGTCCAGTTCTCCTTGCCCGGCGCATCAACCGGTGCCTGCATGATCTTGAAATCCTTGGCATCCCCGTCATTGGTGAGGATGTAGAAGACGTCGCCGCCTTCCGTCATCGAATATTCGATGCCTTCTTCACGCTCGGCGACCAGCATAGGCTCGGCAGTCAGGTCCTTGGTGGAAAGGATGCGGTATTCCGAGGTCTCGTGGTCGTGGATGTCGATATAGATGAAGTCGTCGATGAGCGAACCGCCGACGCCCATGAAGAAGCCCGGATCCTCTTCCTCATAGACCAGCCGGTCTTCCGACTGCGGCGTGCCGACGATGTGGTGGAAGACCTTTGACGGCCGGTGGTTCTCGTCCTGCAGGGTATAGAAGAAGCTCTTGCCGTCCGGCGCCCAGACGCCGCCGCCGGCGGTGTTTTCGAGTATGTCGGCAAGGTCCTCGCCGGTCGAAAGATCGCGGATGCGCAGCGTGAAATATTCCGAGCCCTTGTCGTCGTAGCCCCAGATGCCGAACAGGTGGTCGTTGGTGTGGTCGATGCCGGAAAGGCGGAAATAATCCTTGTCCCTGGCCTCCTCGTCGCCGTTCAGCAGCACCTGCCTGTCGCCGCCGTCGCGCGGCGTGCGGAAATAATGCGGCTGCTCGCCGCCGGTCACGTAGAGCGTGCCATAGGCGAAGGGCCCGTCCTTCATCGGCACCGAACTGTCGTCTTCCTTGATGCGGCCGCGCATCTCGTCGAAGAGCGTCTTCTGCAGCGCCTTCGTGTCGCCCATGGCCGCTTCCATATAGGCGTTCTCGGCCTCCAGATGGGCGCGGATCTCCGGGTCCAGGATCGACGGGTCCTTGAACATCGCCTGCCAGTTGTCGGCCCTCAGCCAGGCGTAATCGTCGGTGCGGGTGATGCCGTGGCGGGTGTCGGTCACCGGCTTCTTGGCGGCGACGGGAACTGCGGGAAGATCGGCGAAAGGCGATTTCGGGGAGATGGCCAAGGAAGCACTCCGGATTTCATGAGAGGAGTGCCAGAGATAGGCGGGGCTTGACGAAGAGGCAAGCGGGGAAGGGGAAGGAGGATTATTTCTTCCTCGGCTTCTGGTTCGGCAGCACGCCGTCGCGCCAACTCTGCCAGAAGACAACGCCGACCACCATCGCCAAGCCGACGATAGGCGTCAACAAAAGAATGAGCTGCTCCGAAGTCATTTGCTGAGTCCTCTCAGGATCCAACCTGCAGCCAAATGTAATGCGATGCCGAGTAGAAACAACCCAGCGGCGACCCTGCTAGCCCCACAACGCTGATCTGCCCGTTGATATCTCCGTAAATCAGACGCACGACCGGCGTGAACACGCCGATCAGGATCACGCCGATCCCGATATTGTTCAAAAACGTCGCGCGCAGCTTGATCTGCTCTTTCTTCGCATCCGAAAGCGCCTCATCC
The DNA here is from genome assembly GCF_051400715.1 of Neorhizobium descurainiae. NCBI lineage: Bacteria > Pseudomonadati > Pseudomonadota > Alphaproteobacteria > Hyphomicrobiales > Rhizobiaceae > Neorhizobium > Neorhizobium descurainiae. The sequence goes on along the minus strand of NZ_JBLFFK010000012.1, from coordinate 87,992 downwards.
GTCATTGCTCTGCATCAACCCCATCCCCATCACATCATCCTAATTCGCGCTCCGGTAGGTGGTCAATTGTCCGACCATCTCCTAGTTTCCGCGCCGTCCTGAGTCGTCTTGGATGGGAATGACGTGAAGAAAACGCTGTCGCTGGTGGCTTTCGCCCTGCTTTCCGCTTCAACCGCTCACGCGCTGGATGCCCGCATCGTCAGGCAGCTCGATGCGCTTGCGCCCGATGAACGGCGGGAGCAGCGCTGCGATATCGAGGCGATGGACCGGATCCGCAAGGAGGGAGATTTCCGGCCCGACAAGGTGATCGCCTACACGTTCGCCGACCCGATCGAGAGCGGCAATTCCATCCGTGCGCCGGGTGCCGTCTTCCGCAGCCGCGGCGACTGGTACCGCCTCAAATATAAATGCGAGACGGGCGACAAGGGCTTGGAGATCATGTCCTTCGATTACAAGATCGGCTCCAAGATCCCCCGCGCCGAATGGGAGCAGCATTACCTTTACGACTGAGCGCGCCTCAGCCCGGCAGATGCGGCGTCGCCTTCCGCTCGGGGAAGAGTTCGGAAAGCACGGTCATCATGATGAGCGACAGCGGCAGCGCCAGCATGGCGCCGACGGCGCCCCACATCCATGTCCAGAACAGGATGGCCAGGAAGACGATGAAGGGATTGATCTCCCATTGCCGGCCCATGATCGCCGGGAAGATCAGGTTCTCCATCACGAGATGCAGGCCGAAGAAGATCACGGCCGGGACGAGGCCGAGGATCAGCGCGTCGTGGGTGAGGATGCCGGCGATCGCGACCGAGATCGTCATCAGCGTGATGCCGAGGAAGGGGATGAAGCTCGAAAGAAAGGCGAACATGCCCCAGAGCACCGGCATGGCGAGCCCGCCGAAATAGGCGATCAGCGTCATGCTGACCCCGAGCCCGAAATAGAGGACGCTCGCGGTGGCGAAGTAGTAGCCGAGCACCTGGTCGATCGCGTTGAGCACCCGGATCGCCACCAGCCGCTGCCGCCGTGTCGGGAAGGCGAGGATGATGGTGCGCCGGAGCCTCAGCCGCCCATAAAGGAAGAGCAGCAGCGCTGCGAAGAAGATCAGGCCCTGGACGATCGCCGGCGTCAGGTTGGCGGTGACGACGCCGAGGATGTTGCTGGAATTCTCGATCAGCGACTGCATCGACATCGGCCCCGTCTCGAACGTGGAGGGCGAGATGTGCAGCCATTCCTGGCTTTCGAGGAAGGGCATGACGCGGTTGACCGTCCGCTCGATGAAGCTCGGCCCTTCGCTCACCAGCGTCGCGACCGGTTCGGCGAGCGAGTTGATGAGCAGGAAGAGGACGGCGAAGACCAGCATCGAAAGGATAAGAGCGATGCCGAAGCGCGGCACGCCTGCCTCGCCGAGCCTGTCCGCCAGGAGGCCGAGGATCAGCCCGACCACCACGGCCAGCGTCACCGGGATCAGGATCAGCGACATGTAATGGAGGATGGCGAAGAAGGCGATCGCGAAGAGGCCGATCACCGCCCAGGCCATCGCGACCTCCAGCGCCTCGCGGCCGAGCCGATGATGTGGTTCGGTGAGGTCGAGATCCTCGGAGTTCAGTGCCGCATCCTTGCGCGCAGCTCCCGCAATGTCGACCGGATGTTTCTTCGGCTTGCCGATGCCGCGCGCGCTGATGATGGCCATGGTTGTCCCCGAAATCCCCCGCTACGAGCACTAGAACGCAAGAGCGGCGTTCCGGTTCCGGAGCGCCGCTCTTCGTGCGGAGGATGCTGGAGAGATCAGGCGGCGAGCGTCAGGCCGATACCCCACGGGTCCTTCAGCGAAAATCCCTCGGCGGTCTTCGTGGTGACGATCTCTTGTGTATCGAGGGCGGCGAGCGCCTTGTCGAGCGCCGCCTTGTCGTTGAAGCGCAGGGCGTAGTCCGAAAGCCCGGTCATATTCTTCTCGCGGGTCCCGGCGCCGCGGCTGTTCCAGATATTGGCGGCGATATGGTGGTGGTAACCGCCGGTCGCGAAAAAGCTCGCGCCCGGATAGCGGGCCATGATCGTGAGGCCAAGGACGTCGCGGTAGAAGGCGTCGGCTTCAGGAATGTCGCCGACCTGGAGGTGGATATGGCCGATCGCCGTGCCGTCCGCCATGCCGTTCCAGTTCTCTTTCGGGGCGCTGTCGTAAAGCGCCTGCAGGTTCAGACGTTCCGTCGCCATGGCGACGGTGCCGTCCGGATGATAGGTCCATTCCTCGGGCCTCCGGTCGCGATAGATCTCGATGCCGTTGCCTTCCGGGTCGGAAAGGTAGAGCGCCTCGCTGACGAGATGGTCGGACGCGCCGTCGAGCCGGACATCGTTTTCCGCCGCATGCGCCAGCCAATGGGCGAGCTCCTGCCGGTTCGGCACCAGGAAGGCGGTATGGAAGAGGCCGGCGGCATTGCGCGGCGCGCGGGCGACATTATTGCCGGTCGTCAGTGTCAGGAGCGGCTGGCCACTCTCTTCGACACCCAGCACTTCGCCGCTCGCGGTCTTTTCGAGAACCTTGAGGCCGACGATCTTCCGGTAGAAATCGGAAACGAGGCCGAGATCGCCGACGACGAGATGGGCGCCGCGCACATGGGCCGGCCGGGTCAGCGCAAAGGGTTGAGCAGCATCGGACATGGTGAAATCCTCGTTGGACAGGCGCTTCGAAGCGCCGCTTCCAGATCTATATGGTCGCTTCCCATCGTTCACGATAGGGCACGAAATGGCGATTGATCGTCTCCGAAATGGAAACGGAAATCCCTTGACCTTCGTCAAGGCAAGGCGAAGCATACACGTCTGCGAAAAGTGAAAAATGGCAGAGGAAACGACATGTACAGCAAGATCATCGTGGCGGTGGACATCGCGCAGCTGGAAAAAGCCGAGCGCATATTCCGCAAGGCGTCAACGCTCCTCGATGCGGGCGGTGCGCTGCTCCTGCTCAACGTGGTGGAGGATCTTCCGGGCTATCTGGTCTCCGATCTCACGGTCGACATGACGGTGAAGGCCAGGCAGGAGGCCGAGCAGGTCCTGTTCGATCTGCGGGAGAAGGTCGGGATCGCCGCCGAGATCGAGATCCGCCAGGGCTCGCCGGCGCGGGAAATCCTCGCGGCCTCGCAGGAGCGGGGGGCGGACCTCATCGTCGTCGCTTCGCACGTGCCGGATCTCTCGAACTATTTCATCGGCGCCACGGCCGACCGGGTCGTCCGCCACGCGGCATGCTCGGTGCTGATCGATCGCTGAGAAGGGAGGAAGCCATGGACACCGCGAAATACGAAACCATTCTTCGGACTCGGAAGGCGGAGCTGGAAAGCCGCCTGAGCCGAATCGAGCAGGACTTCACGACGCCGCGCAACCCGGACGACGACGACCGCGCCGTCGAGCGCAACAATGACGAGGTGCTGGAGGAGCTCGGCGAGACCGGCGAGCGGGAGCTTGTGGCGATCGACGCGGCGCTGGCCCGCATCGCCGGAGGCACCTTCGGCATCTGCGCCCGCTGCGGCCGTCCGATCTCGGAAAGGCGGCTCGATGCCGTGCCCCACACGCCGCTCTGCCAGACCTGCGCGGAAGAGGTTTCGAGAAAAGGTTAATGCGGGAAACCGAATGTGAATCGCTGTGCTCTTGCCTTCCGCCTTCGCCGCCATCATTCTGGGCGGGGAGACGAAAGAGGGTGGATGAGCGAGCTCTTCAATTTCGGCCGGCATTACGATTTTAACGAGATTGTCGTGGATGGCATCGTCAACGGCATCGGCATCGTCTTCGCGCTCGTCGGCGCCACCGCGCTGATCTTCTACGCCACCGCCTGGTCGAGCCATGGCGAGATCGCCGCCGCCTGGATCTACGGCCTCGGCCTGGTGCTCTGTCTGTCGATCTCGTTTACCTACAATATCTGGCCGAAATCCCGCACCAAGTGGATGTTAAGAAGGCTCGACCATTCGGCGATCTTCATCCTGATCGCCGCGACCTACACGCCCTTCCTGCAGCGGGGTGCTGAGGATCCGTGGATTTTCGCCATGCTGCTGGCGATCTGGGCGACGGCGCTCATCGGGATTGCGCTGAAATGTGTCTTTCCCGGCCGTTACGACAAGCTGGCGATCCTGCTCTACCTCGCCATGGGCTGGAGCGGCGTCATGATCATGGAGCCTGTCTCGCGATACCTGCCGCCGGTCACGGTCTGGCTGATCCTCATCGGCGGGCTCATCTATTCGCTCGGCGTCGTCTTCCATGTCTGGGAAAGGCTGCGCTTCCAGAACGCCATCTGGCACGGTTTCGTGGTGGCCGCCGCCGCCGTGCATTACGGTGCGGTGATGACCTGCTTCAGTCTCTCGGGCAGCCTCTGATCGTCGGGAAAGCAGCGCCGGCGGCGCTTTGACACGGGCTTTCCGTCTGCTAAAGTGGACGAAAACATATCATAATGGACAAAGACCATGACTGAGCCTCTGGTGCGCGACGCCGCCGAAGCCGATCTCCCGGTGATCATGGAGATCTATAACGACGCGGTCGCCAACACGACGGCGATCTGGAACGAGGTCCTGGTCGATCTCGAAAACCGGAGAGATTGGTTTTCGGCCCGCAGGGCGCGGGGCTTTCCGGTTCTCGTGGCCGAAGTCGACGGCAGGGTTGCCGGCTATGCCTCCTATGGCGACTGGCGCGCCTTCGACGGCTACCGCCATACGGTGGAGCATTCGGTCTATGTCCACCGCGAGTTCCGCGGCGGCGGCCTCGGCAGGCTCATGATGCGGGAACTGATCGCGCGGGCCGCCTCGAACGGCGTTCATGTGATGATCGCCGCGATCGAAACCGAAAACGCCGCCTCGATCCACCTGCACGAGAAGCTCGGCTTCCGCTTCGCCGGAAAATTCTCCGAGGTCGGCACCAAGTTCGGCCGCTGGCTGGACTTGACCTGCATGGAGCTCAAGGTCTCGGGCTGAGCGTTGATAACGGGTGGCGGGCTTGGTATTCTCTCCGCAAAGGAGCAACGCCATGGCCGCCAGCGCGAATCTTGGAAAGCATCTCGAAGACTATGTCGACGAGCTGGTGAATACCGGACGCTATGAAACGCGCGACGATGTCCTGCGGGAAGGCCTCCGCCTGCTGCAGATCAAGGAGCGTCGCCTTGCCGAACTCGATGCGGCGCTCGCCCGCGGATTGGCTGACGCTGAGGCGGGTCGGGTAAAGCCGATTGAAGAGGTGGCAGCGCGCTTGAAAGCAAAATATGCCGCAATGGCGAAAGACCGCAGCCGGTGATCGTTGTTATCACGGACGAAGCGGAAGAGGATTTCGAACGTATCGGCGACTACATTGCTCAATACAATCCGACGAGGGCCAGAGCTTTGCCGATGAATTGCTTGCTCGCTGTATGAGGCTCTCGAACATGCCGTTGAGGTTTTCCCTCGTCCCGCGCTTCGAGCGAACTGGAGTTCGACGCGTGCCGCACGGAAACTACGTTGTCTTTTACCGTGTGGAGGAGGAACGTGTCGAAATTCTCCGCATCCTCAACGGCGCGCAGGACTACGAGAAGATCCTGTTCCCTGATGAAGAAAGCCTTTAAGGTTTCGCCGGCCACCCATCCGGCAGCACGGCCATCACGAAATCCGCGAGGTTCCTGCGCACATGCACGTCGATCGGGCCGGTGGGATCGAAGCCCCACCAGGTGAGGCAGCCCTGCCATTGGGAAGCCATCAGCATGCCGATTGTCTCCGGTGCGCCGGGCGTCGATGCGAAGCATTCGGCGATGGCGCGGGAAAGCACCTGGCCCCAGATCGCGCCGCGGGCGCGTAAGCGGGAATCGCGAAAATCCTCGCGCAGCATGAGCAATCCTTCCGCATAGGCTTCGATGCCGCCGTAATCGCCGGAAAGCGCGACGAGGATGTCCACCGCGCCCTGCGGCGTCTTCGGCGCGGCGGCGATCGCCGCTTGCGTTCTCGCGTCGAGCTCGTCCCAGGCAAAGAGCAGAGCGGCGCGGGCAAGCTCCTCCTTGTTCTTGAAGCGCTGCACCAGCGTCGAGGGCGAGAGGCCCGAAACGGCCGCGAGCGAGGCGAAAGTCAGCGCGTCGGGGCCTTTCTCGTGCATCAGCTTCAGCGCCGCGGCGAGCACCGCGCGGTCCGGCATGGTTTTGGGTCTCGGCATCTTGCGTCTCGAATAATAAACGAATAATCGTTTATATATTGTCGTGGATGAGGAGGCCAGTTCTAACCGGCCGATGCAGGAAGGGAAGGAGGCTGCAATGGTAAATCTCCCGAAAAGGCCGCTGGACGGGAAAATCGCGCTGGTGGCGGGCGCCACGCGCGGCGCCGGCCGCGGCATCGCGGTGGAACTCGGCGCGGCAGGCGCCACGGTCTATTGCACCGGCCGCACGACGCGCGAAAGCCAGTCGGAATACCGCCGGCCGGAAACCATCGAGGAGACGGCCGAACTGGTCACGCAGGCGGGCGGCGAGGGGATCGCCATTCCCCTCGATCATCTGGTTTCGGACGCTGTCGCGGCGCTGATCGAACGCATCCGTACCGAACGCGGCCGGCTCGATATCCTCGTCAACGACATATGGGGCGGCGAGCTTCTCGCCGAATGGGACAGGCCGGTCTGGGAGCACGACCTGGAAAAAGGCCTGCGCATGCTCAGGCTGGCCATCGACACGCACCTCATCACCGCCCACCATGCGCTGAAGCTGATGGTCGAAAGGCCGGGCGGCCTGCTGGTGGAAGTCACCGACGGAACGGCGGAATACAATGCGGAACATTACCGCCTGTCGCCTTTCTACGATCTCTGCAAGACCGCGGTTATCCGGCTCGCCTGGGCGCATGGCAAGGATCTCGAAAAGCATGGCTGCACGTCGGTTTCGATCACGCCCGGCTGGCTGCGGTCCGAGATGATGCTCGACATCTACGAGGTGACCGAGGCGAACTGGCGCGACGCGATCGCCAGGCAGCCGCATTTCTGCATCTCGGAAACGCCGCGCTTCATCGGCCGGGCGGTGGCCGCGCTCGCCGCCGATCCGGATCGCGCTCGCTTCAACGGCCAGTCGCTGTCGAGCGGCGGGCTCGCCAAGGTTTTCGAATTCGACGACGTGGACGGCTCGCGGCCGGATTGCTGGCGCTATCTGAAGGAGGTCCAGGAAGCGGGCAAACCGGCCGACGCCACCGGATACCGGTAAAAGGCATATGCGCACCGAGCCTTTGCTCGCTTCCCTTCCCCCCGCGGGGAGAAGGGTGCCGGCAGGCGGATGAGGGGTTTGCTTCATGGCAACGCCCCGAGGACCGATCTGCGAAAAAGCCTCACCCGCCCATCGCCATCCTGCCGGCAGGCGGTGCATTTGTAGATGAGCCAGGCGTCCAGCCGCTTGCCGCTGGCGTTGAGGCGGATGCGCCCGCTGGAGCGAAACGGTCTCTGGCTGCCGCAGCCGGCGCAGGAAAGGATCGGTCGGGGCGGGGATTTCGGTATCACAGTCCATTCAACACGAAGGATATCGCACATGCCGTTTTGATCTTCCGGTCGGGAAGTTCATGCAGGAAACGGCACTTGAGGAAGCCCTTGGCGGGCGCGGCGTGGCGAAGGTCCGGACTTGAAGAAAGCGGGCGTCGGATGTCTCAGGGCGGCATGAAAGAGCAGCCTTGGCAGAACAATGCCAAACCGGTCTCAAGCCGCCACCCGATGAACAAGTTTCCGCACGACGCGGCTTTTCGGCCTGCCCGTGCGGGGGGTGAACCTGTCGAGACCGGGGATTACTTAGGCAAAGTGAACCTCAAAAGCCGACGCTCTTCGGTTGCAATGGATATCAAATCGCATCGGGAAATCAAGCCGCCGGGCATCGCCCTCCCGCGCGGCTGCCTATATTAAAGGACAAACCACCCGAACAGCGAGGACAGGACCATGGATATCAAGCGCAGCGGCTCCCGGCCGTCCACCAGGCCGGAGCAATATTTCACCGGTACCGTCCGGCTCGATCCGATCGTCGAGGCGCCCGAACCGGCGCGTGTGCGGGCGCTTGCCGTCACCTTCGAGCCCGGCGCCCGCACCGACTGGCACACCCACCCGCTCGGCCAGACGCTGATCGTCACCGCCGGTTCAGGCCTCGCGCAGGTCTGGGGCGAGCCGATCCGGGTGATCCGCCCCGGCGACGTCGTCTGGTTTCCGCCGGGCGAAAAGCACTGGCACGGCGCTTCCGCCATCACCGCCATGACCCATATCGCCATCCAGGAATCTCTGAACGGCAGCACGGCGGAGTGGTTCGGGCCGGTGACCGACCTGCAATATTCCGCAGGCACCGCCGAAGATTGAGCGATGCCGGCGGGCGAGCCCCGGCGTCATTGAACGGAAACGCCGGGCAGGCAAAGATAGGCCATGATTCCGAAACCAGGACGAGGAGCGATCCATGCCCGCCGTAACCCGCATCGCAAACCGGCATCTGACCGTCGACGTCTCCCCGCTCGGCGCGGAAATGCAGGCGCTTACGACCGCCGACGGGCGCTCCTTCCTCTGGAACGGCGACGCGGCCTTCTGGACCGGCCGTTCGCCGGTCCTCTTTCCGATGGTCGGCAAGGCGCCGGAAAACCGCATCACCGTCGAGGGCAAGTCCTACGAGATGGCCCAGCACGGCTTTGCCCGCAGGACGGAGTTTTCGCTCGCCGCCTCGACCGGAACCCTGTGCCGCTACGAGCTTGCCGCCTCCGATGCGACGCGGGCGGTCTATCCCTTCGAATTCCTGCTGGCGGTGGAGCATGCCCTTGAGGACCGCAGGCTGACGGTTTCGGCGGAGGTGGAAAACCGCGACACGCGGCCGATGCCCTTCGGCCTCGGCTTCCATCCCGCCTTCGCCTGGCCGCTGCCGGGGGCGGCGGGCCGCCCCCACACCGTGACCCTCGACAACGGGGCGGAACCGGCGCTCGTCCGCCTCGAAGGCGGGCTGGTGAAGCGGGGAAAGCTGCAGTCGCCCTTCAAATCGGGCCGTCTGACGCTCGATCATGCAATGTTCGAGGCGGATGCGATGATCTTTCCGGAAGGGGCGGGCGCGGGGCTGACCTATGCCGCGGCCGGCGGGCCGGCGCTGAAGTTCTCCTTCGAGAACCTGCCGAACCTGGCGCTCTGGCAAAAGCCCGGCGCGCCCTTCATCTGCATCGAGCCCTGGCACGGCACGGCGGCCGAACTCGGCGGCTCCGACGATCTGGCGAAACGCCCCTACGGCGTGACGCTGCCGCCGGGAGAGAGGGCGCGGTTTGCGTTCACGGTGGAGGTGCCGGGCTGAGCGGTTTTGCAAGGGCGCGGCGAACGCCAGATGATCTCCCCCACAAGGGGGGAGATCGGCTGGGCGCACTGTCTTCCCGCATGCGCCTCTTCTACTCCAACGGCTCGAACGTCATCGCGTGGCCGTTGATGCAGTAGCGAAGCCCGGTCGGCGGCGGGCCGTCCGGGAAGACGTGGCCGAGATGGCCGCCGCAATTGGCGCAGCGCACCTCCGTGCGGAGCATGCCGTGCGAGGTGTCGCGGTGCTCGGTCACCGCCCCGGGCTTCGCCGGCTCGAAATAGCTCGGCCAGCCGCAGCCGGAATCGAATTTGGTGTCGGAGATGAAGAGCTCCTCGCCGCAGCCGGCGCAGCGGTAGAGGCCCTTTTCCTTGCTGTTCCAGAAGGGGCCGGTGAAGGCGCGTTCGGTGCCGGCCTGGCGCAGGATGCGGTATTGCTCCGGCGAAAGCTGCTCGCGCCATTCCACATCGCTCTTGCGTATTTTCGGGGCGGTGACATCGGACATCGTGAAGCTTCCTTTCGTTTTCTCCATAGATAGGCTTGCCCCCGCGGAAGGAAAAGGCGCGTTTCTGTGTGTTTTGCCCGGTTTTGCTTGAGGCTAGGGAATCTTTCCCCTAGAAAACCAATTCCCTCCGAACGGTCGGGCGGAGCATGCAAAATCTCAAACGGGGAGGCGACATGGCTGCCGATGCGCCGGCATTGACGTTCATCGCGCTCTTCCTGCCCTTTCTCGGTGCCGTCCTTGCTCCTTTCCTCACCCGCCGGCTCAAGCACAATGCCGCCTGGCTGCTGGCGCTCGCGCCGCTCGCAGCCTTCCTGCATTTCTGCGGCTTCCTTCCCGAGATCGCCGCGGGCGAGGCGGTGACGGGCGGTTACGCCTGGGCGCCGAGCTTCAACCTCTCCTTCTCCTGGTTCCTCGACGGCCTGTCGCTCACCTTCGCGCTTTTGATCACCGGCATCGGCACGCTGATCGTCGTCTATTCCGGCGGTTATATGAAGGGCCATCCGGATCAGGGCAGGTTTCTCGCCTTCATGCTTCTCTTCATGGGAGCGATGCTCGGCCTCATCGTCTCCGACAGTTTCCTGATGCTCTTCGTCTATTGGGAGCTCACCTCGATCACCTCCTTCCTGCTGATCGGCTTCGATCATGAACGGGAGGCGGCCAGGCGCGCGGCGCTGCAGGCGCTGGTGGTGACGGGCGCGGGAGGCCTCTGCCTTCTCGCCGGCCTCGTCTTTATCTGGAACATGACCGGCGTCACCCAGCTTTCCCTGCTCGTCAACCTGGAAGGCGGCTTGCGCGAAAGCCCCTTCTATCTCGCGGCATTGCTGCTCGTGCTCGGCGGGGCCTTCACGAAATCGGCGCAGTTTCCCTTCCATTTCTGGCTGCCGAACGCCATGGAGGCGCCGACGCCCGTCTCCGCCTACCTGCATTCCGCGACCATGGTGAAGGCCGGCGTCTATCTCCTGATGCGGCTGAACCCGGTCATGGGCGCGACGCCCGCCTGGGAAATCCTGCTCCCCTTCTTCGGCGGCATCACCCTGATATCAGGCACCTTGCTCGCCGTCCGCCAGACGGACCTGAAGCTGATGCTGGCCTATACGACCATGGCCTCGCTCGGGCTTCTCACCATGTTGACCGGTTTCGGCTCGGCCCATGCGGTGGAGGCGGCGGTGCTCTATCTCGTCGCCCATTCGCTCTTCAAGGGCGCGCTCTTCATGGTCGCCGGCACGGTGGACCACGAGGCGGGCACCCGCGACGTGACCCGGCTCGGAGGCCTGCGCGCCGCCATGCCGGTCACGTTCGGCGCGGCCCTGCTTGCGGCGCTTTCGATGGGCGGCCTGCCGCTCTTCTTCGGTTTCCTCGCCAAGGAGGAAATCTATGCGGCGCTCTGGGCCGGCAATCCGAGGGCGGTCTTCTTCACGATTCTCGCGGTTGCCGGCAACGCACTGATGTTCGCGATCGCCTTCGCCGTGGCGCTGAAACCCTTCGCCGGCGCCCGCCTGGAGACGCCGAAGCACGCCCATGAGGGACCTGTGACCTTATGGCTCGGTCCGGCCGTCCTCGCCGCGCTCGGCCTGCTGGGCGCGCTCTTCTCCGGCATCGCCCATCGATACGTCTCCTCGCCGATGGCGAGCGCCGTCATGGACGATGCCGTGACGATCTATATCACCACGGTACCCCATCTCGGGATGCCGCTTCTGCTCTCGGCGGTTACCGTCCTATTCGGCGCGCTCGTCTACTGGCGGCTTGACGGCGCCCGGGCGCTGATGGTCCGCGTGCTGGAAAATCTCGGCCCCGGACCGGACCGCGGCTTCGACCATTTCGTCTCGGACCTGGTGCGGTTCTCCGTCGCCGTCACCCGCTTCATCCAGCCGGGGCGGCTGGAGATCTATATCACCGTCGCCTTCATCCTCCTGGCGCTGACGCTCCTCGTTCCGCCGGTCGTCTTCGGGGAACTGCCGGGCATGCCTGCCTGGCCGGACGACATTCTGGTGCAGGAGGCCGCCTTCTTCCTGATCGCCCTGATCGGCATCGTCGCCGTGTTGCGCGCCCGCGACCGGCTGACGGCGATCGTCTCGCTCGGCATCCAGGGCTTTGCCGTGGCGGTGCTCTTCCTGCTCTTCGGCGCGCCGGACCTTTCCTTCACGCAGTTCATGGTCGAGACGCTGTCGGTCGTCATCCTGGCGCTGGTGATGACGCGGCTCAGGCTTTCGCCCACGGATCACCGGCCTGCCGGCCAGCTGTTCGCCGACGCCACGATCGCCGCCGCCTGCGGGCTCGGCTTCACGCTCCTGCTGCTGAAGTCGGTCGAAGCGCCGTTCGACACCCTGCTGACGGATTTCTTCAACGCCTATTCCAAGGTCGTCGCCCACGGCGCCAATGTGGTGAACGTCATCATCGTCGATTTCCGCGGCACGGATACGTTGGGTGAGATCGCCGTGGTGATGATCACCGGGCTTGCGGTTCTGGCGCTGATCCGGGTGCGGGCGGGGCGGAAGGGGGACGTGAAGTGATGAACTGCGCCCCACACCCCCCTCTGCCCTGCCGGGCATCTCCCCCACAAGGGGGGAGATCGGCTAGACGTGCCGGCTTCCCCGAACAACGAGCGTTTTCAACGGGCACACGGTCAATTTGGCGGGAAGGTCATGCCGCTTGTGATCTCCCCACCTGTGGGGGAGATGGCCGGCAGGCCAGAGGGGGGCGATCTTGCTCAACCGCGGCGGTCTTGCACGCGATGGAAGGTGTCCGCCCATGAACACCCTCATTCTGCGCACGGTGGCGCCCTCTCTGACGGCCCTGATGCTGCTCTTTTCGGTCTTCGTGCTGTTGCGCGGCCATAACGAGCCGGGCGGCGGCTTCATCGGCGGGCTGATCGCGGTGTCCGCGCTGGCGATCTACGGCATCGCCTTCGGGGTCAGCGCCGTGCGCCGCGCGATCCGCTTCCACCCGATGGCGATCGCCGGCGCCGGGCTGCTGCTCGCGACCCTCTCCGGCCTCCTCTCGATTTTCTTCGGCGTGCCCTTCATGACGGGGCTCTGGGTCTATCCGGTGATCTTCGAGGTCGAGGTGCCGCTTTCGACCGTCATGTCCTTCGATGTCGGCGTCTATCTGGTCGTGGTCGGCGCCATCACCTCGATCGCGCTCGCTCTCGAACAGGAACCGGGCCCCGAACTCGGCGGGGAGGAGGATTGATGGAGACGCTTTTCGCCATCCTGATCGGCCTCTTCTTCGCCGCCGCCGTCTATCTCATGCTCTCGAAGCATACGGTGCGGATCCTCTTGGGCATCGTGCTGCTCGGCAATGGCGTGAACCTCACGCTTTTCACGGCCGGCCGGCTGACGCGCGAAGTGCCGCCGATCATCCCGAACGGCACGGACGCGCTTGCCGCGGGCGCCGCCAATCCCCTGCCGCAGGCCCTCATCCTGACGGCGATCGTCATCTCGTTTTCCTTCTTCGCATTTCTCCTGGTGCTGACCTACCGGGCCTATCAGGAGCTCGGCACCGACGATACGGACGAGATGCGCCTTGCCGAACCGCGGGATGAGCAGCCCCCGCCCATGGGGTATTGAGGGCGATGAGCGTACTTCCGATGTTTGTCCCAAAGACCCCTCCCCAACCCCTCCCCACAAGGGGGAGGGGCTTCACTGCCTCGCTTTTCCGTTTCGGAATTGGCAGGGGCGGTGCGGCATCGGTAACCCTCCCCCTTGTGGGGAGGGTGGTGAGCGCAGCGAACCGGGAGGGGTTTCTTGGCCGCAAACCGGCAGGAGACCTCCACTGATGGCCACGCCCGCCACCGTCCCCATCGATCTCTCCGCAGCCCTCGTCCTCGCGCCGACGGCGCTTGCCGACTGGCTGGCGGTAGCCCCCGTCGCGCTGATGATCGGGTTCGGTGCGGTCCTGATGATGGTCCGCAAATCCGTCCGCCTGCACGGCGCGATCGCGATTACCGGCCTTATCCTGCTCGTTCTGCTGAATGCGGCACTCCTCTGGCGCGTCTCCGCCCATGGCCCGGTGACCATGGTGATGGGCCGCTGGCTGCCGCCTTTCGGCATCGCGTTCACCGCCGATCTCTTCGGCGCGGTCATGGCGCTCGCCTCGGCGGTGGTGGCGCTCGCGGGCGGCATCTTCGCGCTCCACGACATCGATGCGGGCGGTCGCCGCTACGGCTTCTTCCCCTTCCTCATGCTGCTGATGGCCGGCGTCTCCGGCGCGTTCCTCACCGGCGACATCTTCAATCTCTACGTCTGGTTCGAGGTGCTGCTGATCTCCTCCTTCGGCCTCCTGATCCTCGGCTCCGAACCCGAGCAGATCGACGGCGCGCTGAAATACGCGATCCTCAACCTGATCGGCACGACGCTCTTCCTGATCGCGATCGGCTATCTCTATGCGATCTTCGGCACGCTCAACATGGCCGACATCGCCGTGAAGGCGGCCGCCCTGCGCGACACCGCTCCGCTCACCACGCTGACGGCGCTTTTCATCCTGGCCTTCGCCATGAAGGCGGCCGCCTTCCCGGTGAATTTCTGGCTGCCCGCCTCCTATCACACGCCGCGCGTGGTGGTGTCGGCGCTGTTCGGCGGCCTCTTGACCAAGATCGGCATCTATTCGCTCGTCAGGGTCACCGTCATGCTCTTCCCGGTCGAGCGCGAGGAACTGAGCCTGGCGATCGCCGTCGCGGCGGCGCTGACCATGGTCGTCGGCGCGCTCGGCGCGCTCGCGCAGAGCGATGTCCGGCGGCTCGTCGGCTATCTCGTCATCGCCGGCATCGGCAACATGATGGCAGGCGTGGCGATCGGCACGCCGGCGGCCGTCAGCGGCGCCATTCTCTATGCGCTCCATTCCGTGGTGACGATGACCGCGCTCTATCTCCTGGCGGGCGAGGCGGCCCGGCTCGGCGGCGCCTGGTCGCTTTCGGGCCTCGGCGGGCTCTGGCGGCAGTCGCCCTGGTTTTCGGGCGTCTCCTTCCTGCTCTTCCTCGCCGCCGCCGGCCTGCCGCCGCTCTCCGGCCTCTGGCCCAAGGTGGCGCTCCTGAAGGCCTCGCTCGATATCGGCGCCTGGTGGCTGGCCGCCGCCATCCTCGTCTCCGCCTTCCTGATCACGCTGGCGCTCGCCCGCGTCTTTCTCTTCGCCTACTGGCGGCCGAGGCCGGAACCTGCCGTCGAAGCCGTCGCCGGCGACTGGCGGATTTCCCTGCCGCTTGCCTGCCTGACGGCGCTCGTCATTCTCTTCGGCCTGCTGCCCGAGCCGCTGCTCGATCTCGCCCAGCGCGCCGCGGCCGGCCTTGCCGATCCGGCGGCCTATGTGGGATCCGTCTTCCCCGAGGCGACGATGGAGCGGGGTGCCGTCAGATGATCACTTTTCTGCTGTCGCTGGTCTTCGCCTTCATCTGGGTCGCCATCACCGGCAGCGCGACGCTGCACAACCTGATCTTCGGCTTCGCGCTGTCGACGCTTTCGCTGTGGGTCGTCCGCGGCGAGGTGGGCGCCCGCGGCCATTGGCGGCGGCTCGGCCGCATCCTCTCGCTGCTCGCCCTGTTCTTGAGGGAACTGGCGCTGTCGGCCTGGAAGGTGGCGGTGCTGGTCGTGAGCCCGCGCATGGACCTGAAGCCCGGCATCTTCGCCTTTCCGCTGACGGTCGACCGGGATTTCGAGATCACCCTGCTTGCCAATCTCATCACGCTGACGCCCGGCACGCTGTCGGTGGATGTCTCCGAGGATCGCAAGACGCTTTTCGTGCATGCGATCGACTGCTCCGATATCGAGGCGACGAAGCGGGATATCGCGAACGGTTTCGAGAGGAAGATCATGGAGGCTTTCCGATGACGGCCGCCGACGCGATCCTTTCCTATGCCGTCTGGCTGGCCTTCGCGGTGCTCGCCGTCGCCTTCCTGCTGACGGTCTGGCGGGTCGTGAAGGGCCCGACGCTTCCCGACCGGGTGGTGGCGCTCGACATGCTCACCGGCATCGTCATCGGCTTCATCGCGCTCATCGCCATCCGCACCGGCTTCACCCTCTATATCGACATCGCCATCTCGCTCGGCCTTGTCGGTTTTCTCGCGACCGTTGCCTTCGCCCGCTTCGTCCTGTCGCGCGGCACGGGCGGCGGGGCGCCGAAGGAAAGCGGGACGGCGGCGCCTCTTGCGGCCGTCCCCGCGCAGCGCCGCAAGCCGAGGACCAGGCGGACGGGCAGCGCCGGGCCGGCCGTCCGGCGAAAGGCAAGAAAATGACCGAGACGCTCGTCGCCATCCTCACCGCTTTCTTGATCCTGGCCGGGGCCGGTTTCGCGCTCGTGGCGGCGATCGGCCTCAACCGCCTGCCGGACGTCTATACCCGCATGCATGCGGCCTCCAAGGCCGGCACGGTCGGTTCCGGCCTCCTGCTGCTCGCGGTCGGCCTGCATGCGGGCGATCTGCCCACGTTCGCGCGGGCGCTTGCCGGCTTCTTTTTCTTCGTGCTGACGGCGCCGGTTTCGGCCCATCTGCTCGCCATGGCGGCGCACAAGGTGGGTTATCCACTGAGCGCGCAATCCATTCGCGATGAAATGAAAGAGCGTGAATAAACGAATATAATCTGTCAGAAACGAGTTATAACCCTGTCATGATTGAAAAAATTCCCATCTATTCATCAGTAGAATTGATTTTGGTCCGCTATAGCGGGCAGAATGGTCGATATGTATCAAATTTCGCACTTTGACATTCAGCGAAGCGGTGCTACTTCATTGTAAGTAGAGTGCAGATGTTGTTCTGGATTAAACGCCCCCTCGTCAATTCGATAAGTTCTTCCATAGGGAAGAAGAATGCAAGGCCGATTGCGAGGCATGTTCAATCGAAGGCAATGTCCGGTGGAAACCGCTTTTCTTCCGCATGAAGCTTAGGGGTAGGCTTCGGTCGCAAGACGGTGTGGAACCAGAGGGTTTTTCTCCGGGAAACTCTACGAACGGACAGGTGCGCGGAGGTCGCGGGCCTGCTCTATTGTTTGAACAGGAGACAGGAAATGACAGACATCGCATTGGGCAAAGGCCAGGATCTGCTGGTGGAACTGACTGCGGATATCGTGGCTGCCTATGTGAGCAATCACGTGGTCCCCGTCAGCGATCTTTCGCACCTGATCGCGGACGTGCATACGGCGCTGAGCAGCACCTCTTCGCCGGCCCCGGTCGCGGCGGCCGTCGAAAAGCCGAAGCCGCCGGTTCCGATCAAGAAGTCGATCGAGGACGACTATCTGATCTGCCTTGAGGACGGCCAGAAGTTCAAGTCGCTCAAGCGGCATCTCATGACCCATTACAACATGACGCCGGAAGAATACCGCGAGAAGTGGGGTCTGCCGGCGGATTATCCGATGGTGGCGCCCGCTTACGCGGAAGCCCGTTCCAGGCTCGCCAAGGAAATGGGTCTCGGACAGCGCCGCAAGCGCGGCAAGGCCTGAGCCGGGGCGCAGACCCCGAACGGTCGCGAGGAGGATTTGAAACCCGACCGATGAGGACCGATCGCGCAGGCGACGGGCGGTTGAGGTTTTCACTCAAATGGGAATGCGGATAAGAACCGGGCCGTCCAGCGCCCGGTTTTTCCGTTTTGGGGATCGCTGCTGCGGGGATGGGGAGAGGAAAAAAATCCCATTATCTTTCCGCTGCTTGTCAAAAATATCAATGATTTCAGCAATAGGTTGCAGGCATTCGGTTTCTTGCATCCCCGTTCTTGCTCTAAGGTGTATGAATTAATTCCTATTCATTGAGGAGTTGTCATGCCTTTGGAGAAACATTCCGAGCCATCCCCGACGCCGGTTGCCGCATTGATCGCGGCCGATGCGTTCGCCCCTCCGCCGCGGCTTCCCGCAAGCCTGCCGCTTCGGTCCGTCTGCCGCGTCGTCCGGCAGATGGTGGCGGAACTCATCCCGCTTTTCGGCGACCGGGTGATGCTGCGCCGCGACCGCCGGCGCCAGGCCTGCCATGTGCGGCAGATCGCCATGTATGTCTGCCACGTGTCGCTCCGCGTTTCGATGAGCGACATCGGGGATGCCTTCGGGCGCGACCGCACCACGGTCAGCCATGCCTGCCATGTGGTGGAGGATCGCCGCGACGATCCGGCCTTCGACGATTTCGTCGCGGCCGTCGAGCGCATCGTCACCGCCGTCTTCGGCGTCTCGGAGGTGGCGGCTCATGATTGAGGCTATGACTGAGAGGAAATCCAACCCGTTGCTCAGGAAGCAGCTTCTGCGGCTGATCCGCCAGCTTGCCCGCGGCGACTGCGCCATCCATCAGGGAGCGGCGGGCGGCGAGGCGAGGCTGACTGGGTCGGAAGAGCGGCTTTATCCGCAGGCCGTCATTGCCGAGGCCCGCTCGCTGGGGCTGGTGCATCTTTCCGAGGGGCGGATCGCCGCAAGCGCCGAGGCCTCCGCCTTCCTGCGCCGGGCGCTGGTGACGGGCGAGGAGGCTTTCGCCGAACAGCATGGCGAGGTGGTCGCGGCGACGGTCGACGTGGAGGGCGTCCGCCAGCCGGTCCGCCGAAACCTGCAGGAATCGCCGCTCGGCGCCGTCGCGCGCCTGAAGGACCGCGACGGCAGGGCCTTCCTGCCGGACGAGGCGGTCGAGGCGGGAGAGCGGCTGCTGGCCGATTTCACCCGCGGTCAGTTGCAGCCGCGCGTCACCGCCTCCTGGGAGCCGAGGCTCTCCAGCCGCGCGAAAGGCCAGGCCGGCGGCCAGGCCGAGATCGCCGACAGCGCGATCGCCGCCCGCAACCGTTTTTCGCGGGCCATGGATGCCATGGGGCCGGAGCTTTCCGGCGTCGCGGTGGATGTCTGCTACTTCTCGAAGGGATTGGAGACGGTGGAGCGGGAACGCCAGTGGCCGGCGCGGTCGGCCAAGCTCATGCTGCGCGCAGCCCTTCTGGCGCTCGCCCGCCACTACGCCCCGCCGCGATCCCCCTCCCGCCGCCGGAGCCATCGTTGGGGGGCGGAGGATTACCGCCCGGCGCTTTGACCTTTGCCCCTCCCGGCCTGCCGGCCACCCTCCCCACAAGGGGGAGGGAAACAAGCGGCGATGCCTCGCTCCCTATCATCCGCTGCGAAACTATGGTTCTCGCGATGAGAGGGCGGCATATCTCCCTCCCCCTTGTGGGGAGGGTGGCCGGCAGGCCGGGAGGGGTGGCGTTGGGATAGATCGGCTCCGGACGGGTTGACCATCCGTGTCCGGGCACCAAGTTCTCTCTGGGCGCCAAATCATTGCTTGCAAGAGAGGATGGAGGAACCATGCCGACCTATATCATCGAGCGCGATATTCCGGGCGCGGACAAACTCATGAAGGACGATCTTTGCGCCATATCGGCAAAGTCGAACGATACCGTTGCGGGGCTCGGGGTCCCCTATAAGTGGATCACCAGCTACGTGGCCGGGGACAAGTTCTATTGCATCCACGAAGCGCCGAGCGCCGACGACATCCGGCGCCACGCGGAGCGCGGCGGCTTTCCCGTCAACAGCATCACCGAGGTTTCCGCGGTCATCGGCCCCTGGACCGCGACCGAAAAATAATGCTCACGCCGCCTGCTTCATCCGTGCTTCTTGGCGGATGCGCTTGACCATCGAGCGAAGCCCGTTGGCGCGCTGCGAGGAAAGGTGCTCGACGAGGCCGATGCGGTCGAAGATCTCGATCGCATCGGTCGCTGCTATCTCGGAGGCCCGCTTGCCGGAATAGACGGCGAGCACGATGGCGACCAGCCCGCGCACGATATGGGCGTCCGAATCGCCCTCGAAGGTCATCACCGGGTCGGCGCCGCCGTCGATATGGCTGACCAGCCAGACCTGGCTCGCGCAGCCCTGCACCTTGTTCTCCGAGGTCTTCTTCTCGTCGGGAAGGTCGGGCAGTTCCTTGCCGAGCTCGATGACATAGCGATAGCGGTCCTCCCACTCGTCGAGGAAGGCGAAATCGTCGATGATCTGCTCGAGGCTGGCCATGGGCGCTCCGGTCTGTCTGGGCTCCATATAGGCATTGTAATGCGGGATGAAAGAAAAAAATACGCCGTGAGGAATTCATTCCTCACGGCGTCAGCAGGATGCTGAATTGCAGGGCAGGCAGGTCCGGCGCCGGGACCGTGGCAATCAGGGCCCGGCGCAAGCTTTGAAACTCGGTATCGGCAGGTGGTCGTGCCGGGATGAAATCAGTGTGCCGGACGCTTCTGCGGCACCGGCACCGTGCCGGTGGAGATCGCGTCGGCGGGAACGGCGGCCGTCTCGGCCGGCTTTGCGGGGAAGGGCGTCGGGTCCGGATCGGCAACCAGCGCGGCTTCCTTGCCGTCCGGCTGCCCGTTGCCGAATTGCTTGTCGAGCAGCTCGAATGCGACGCGGGCGCCTTCCTTGGCTCTCACGCCGAGCGCCGAGAAGGTCTCGGCCCCCTTTACGCAGACATCCGGCTTTTCGGCGCAGATGGCGCTCACATATTGATAGGCCTCGGTCGCGGCGGCGAAAGCATCGCCGACCTCGAGCGCCGAGGCGCTCTGGGGCTCGGTCGCCGGCCGGTTGCTGAAATAGGAAAGCACCACCAGCACGGCTGCGAACCAGAATGTTCCCTTGATGAGAAACCACATCGTCCTGTCCACCTGTTTTTCCCACAGCTCTCTTCCTGCCGCAGGCGGCCGGGTCTGTGCCGGTCTTGAACACGGGTTGTACCGGCTGGAAGCAAACATCGCTTTGACGCAGCCGTTCGGTTTTTCGGCAAATTTATCTAAAATGCGAAATACCTGTCTCCGCCAGGCCCTTTCCCTCGCATTTGCATCGAAGTTTAGCGGCCGATGTTAAGCATAATTGCGGCGGGCGCCCTGAATCCTTGCATTTGTCGCTCAGGCTTTTGCCACAAAGGTTAACGTCTGAGTAAAAACCGAGGTAAATCCGTCGCTTACGCCCCGTTAACCAAAAGCGGAGAAGGCTCGGGTCCGGTGTGCCAAAGCCGG
This sequence comes from Neorhizobium descurainiae, assembly GCF_051400715.1. Classification (NCBI taxonomy): domain Bacteria; kingdom Pseudomonadati; phylum Pseudomonadota; class Alphaproteobacteria; order Hyphomicrobiales; family Rhizobiaceae; genus Neorhizobium; species Neorhizobium descurainiae. The sequence goes on along the minus strand of NZ_JBLFFK010000012.1, from coordinate 67,307 downwards.
ATTTCGGGCTTCCGCAAGGGGCTCCGGCGCCCCATGTTTTATCCTTTCCTTAAGTCGGGGAGGCCTATTGTCGCCCCGAACAAAACGAGTCTCAGGGTATAGCGTGCGCGTATTGAGTAACATTGCCGGAAGGGCGGTCCTGCTGGTCGACGAGACCGCAACCCGCTGGCTCACCCGCCTTGGCGAAGGCGAGGCGGCCTGCGCCGGCGAGGTCGTGCTCTTCCGCCGGCTGGCTTTGGCCTGCCTGACGGCGCTGGTCGCCGCGCCGGCCGGCCTGACGCTGATCCTCACGCCGGCTCTGGCGCTGCCGGTCGGCGCCGCCCTGGTGCTCTCCTTCTTCCTTCTGCTCGTCGCGGCCGTCTTCGCCCTGCCGCGCCATGCCGTCCCCTCCGTCGGCGGTACGCAGCCGGAGGATCTCGCCTTCGACGCCTGCCCCGGCCTCTCGCTCGTCCTCGACCCGCAGGGCCAGGTGGTGAAGACCGGCGGCCGCGACCGCGATGCCTTTCCCGCAAACCTGCGCGATGCCGCCGGCTATCCGCTGGCCGAGATCGTCCATGTGTCGGACCGGATCGGCTTCGTCCAGGCGTTCGACGCGTTGCGCCGGGGTGCTGCGAGCGGCGTCGTCGACATCCGCATCGAGCGGCCTTTCTCCGCCGCCGGCCGCCAGTTTCTGCCGGTCCGGCTCGACATGACCGCGATCCGCGACGGGGAGGGAGATCTCGTCTCGGTCTTCGCCCAGGCGCGCGACATGTCGGAGGAGGAGCGGCTCCGCTCGGAAGCCGCCGCCCACGTGGCCGAGGCCCGGTCCGCCCACGAGGCGAAATCGCGCTTCCTCGCCGCCGTCAGCCACGAGCTGCGCACGCCGCTCAACGCCATTCTCGGCTTTTCGGACGTGCTGGCCGGCGAATATTTCGGCAGGCTGGAGAACGACCGCCAGCGCGAATATGTCGGGCTGATCCGCCAGTCGGGCGGCCACCTGCTCTCCGTCGTCAACACGATGCTCGACATGTCGAAGATCGAGGCCGGCCGCTACGAACTCATCGCCGAACCCTTCGCGGTCGCCGAAGCCATGGAGGCCTGCCGCGCCATGCTGGATCTTTCGGCGCGCGAGAAGGGCATCACGCTGACGAGCCGCGCTTCGCGGGGCCTGGGCGAGATCGTCGCCGACCGCCGCGCCCTGCAGCAGATCCTCATCAATCTCGCCGGCAATGCCATCAAGTTCACGGGGGCGGGCGGCGTCGTCTCGATCGACGCGGTCCTCTCCGGCGACAATGTGGTGATTTCGGTGAGCGATACCGGCATCGGCATCGCACCCGAGAAGCTGGAATTCATCGGCCAGCCTTTCATGCAGGTTGAAAATGCCTATACGCGCAGTTACGAAGGGACCGGTCTCGGCCTCTCTCTGGTCAAGGGCCTCGTGGCGCTGCATGGCGGTCGCTTCTCGATCGCCAGCCGTCCGGGCGAAGGAACGGTGGTGACCGTTTCGCTTCCCGCCGACGGCTCGGGCATTGCGGGCAGGCGGGAGGAGACCCGGGAGGAAAGGATCGAGTTCCCGCCGCGGCTGATGAAGGCCCGGCAGACGGCCATGACGGACGAACAGGATTTTACCGATGCCCGCGCGGAAGCGAAAATCGCCTGACAGGAGAAAGCCGGCCAAGGGGCCGGGCCTTCCGTTTCGCCTCTTGGCTGCGGCGGGACGCGCCGCCGCGCGCCATCCGAAGCCGGTGCTCGGCGTCGCGGCCTTCGGCGTGGTCTTCTCCTTCGTCGCCGCCAATGCGCTCTGGTATCAGCCGGGCGGCCACCCGGCCCCCTTCCTCGCCACCCGCGATGCCCATGATCCGAATGCGATCGCCGGCTACCGTCCGGTACGGCGCGTCGCCCCCGAAGACGTGACGACCTTCCGCATCGAGCGCGCCGATCCGGATGCGCCGGCGCAAATTGTCCGGTCTCCGGCCGAGGAGCCTGCCTCGGCTCCCGTATCCGGCCCGGTCCCGGCTGCCGTCCCCGTGGTGACGCCCGCGCCGCGTCCGCAGGAGCCGGTCCGGCAGGCGGTATCCGAGCCCGCATCCGCGGCGCCGAAGCCTGCGCCTGTCGAGACGGCCAGGGCCGCACCTGTAAGGCCCGCCCGCCCGGCGTCGTCCCCGTCGCCGAAGGCGGTTTCCGCGGGCCGTCCGGCGGAAAACGTCGCGGCACGCGGCGAAGACCCGGTGGCGGCGGCGATCCGCGCGTCCGAGCGGGCCCCTGCCATGCGCCCGCCCGCCGATATTCCCAACCCGAATACGGGATCGAATCCCCGCCGGCCCATTACGCCCGTCGCCCAGAAGCCGGCCGCGTCTTCCCCCTCGACCGATCTCGTGCTGCAGATCCAGCGCGGCCTGTCGAACATCGCCTATGCGGATGTGGAAGTGGACGGGGTTGCCGGCGCGCAGACCAAGGCGGCGATCCGCCGGTTCGAGAAGCACTACCGCCTGCCGGAAACCGGCGAGCCGAACGAAATGGTGCTGAAGAAGCTTAAATCGATCGGCGCGCTCTAGTTTCCTTGTGGAGTTGCCACCGCTTTCTTCTCCCGGAAAGCGCAGTTGCCTGAACTGCCCCTCATCCGCCTGCCGCCACCTTCTCCCCGCACGCGGGGAAAGGTTAGGGTGAGGGGCAATTGTTGGAGTGAGGGCAATCCAATCCTCCGACATCACCAGCATTTGCCCTTCTCGCCGAACCGCCGTAAGACAGGCCATGCGCCTGAAATCCGATATCTTCGTCTCCGCCCTGATCCGCCGCGTCTTCGGGCTCGGGGGCTTTGCCGCCGTGGAGAAGAAGGGGGCGGAAGAGGCCGGCGCGATCTTCATCCGCCAGCGTTTTCGCGACGGGCTGGAAACGCTTTATGCGCCGGCCCCGCAGAACTTCTTCGGCGAGGACGACGGCCAGCGCAAGTTCGAGGCGCGGGCGGAAAAGGCGGAAGCCGATGCCGTCCGCGACATGCTTGCCCGCGAGCTGCGCTTCGATCCGGATCTCTGGCTGGTGGAACTGGAGACCGACGACGTCGACGGCCTCTTCGAGATCGTCAAACCGTCCTTCTAGCGCGCCTGGTCAGCGTGCCCGGCGCAGCGGCCGGCGCACGCTCGCGGTCGTGCGGATCAGCCGCGGCATGGCCTCGTATCCGTCGGCCGCGCGGTCCCCGGAGGCGGCCGATCGGGGCTGCGGCTCGGCATAGGTATAGCGGTCGGCCCGGCGCCAGGCCTCGACGCGCTTGCCGCATTCGCTCTCGTCGAGCGAGTTCCAGAGCGCTTCGGCCCGTGTTGCGCCGTCCTCGGAGGTGCCGAGATGATCGTAGAGCCGCTGCAGGATGAAGACGGCGTCCTCCGCGCCCATGGCGAGGCCTTTCAGCGTCGTGGCGAGCTGCTGGCCGGAAATATCGAGCATGATCCGTTCGGAGAGCCAATGGCTGGCCGAGAGCGCGTCGGCGAGCACCGTTGCGAACAGGCCGGCCTCGCGGTGGCGGGCGAACCGCACGAGCAGCGCCTCCTGGATCGGCGAGAGGTTGCGCAAGCCCAGCCGGTCCCCGGCCGGCCGGTCGATATGGCCGGCAAGCGCCCGGAGGCGCCGGCGAAGGTCCTCCTCGCGCGCCAGCCGTTCTTCTTCCTCCGTCATCTCCGCCGCCGGCTGGTCCGGTGCGGAGCCTTCCGCGCCGGCTGCCGAACCGCTACGCTTGGTGCGGTCGTGGCGCAACCCGACAAGCGCGTCGATCACGGTCGGCGACAGCGCCTCGCGCAGAACGATGGCGCGGGCATGCGCTTCGCCCTGCGTGCGGGCGATGGCGATCAGCGCATCGTCGCTGAGGCATGTCGAGGAGCTGAGGAAGGGCGCGGCGATCGCGATCGGCTGGCTGGCGATGAAGAAGGCGACGGCGGGCGGCACGTTCCTGCATTGCGACAGCGCCGCGACGGCATCCCGGCGGGCCTTCTCCGAGGAGGCGGAGAAGAGCGGCGCGAAAAGTTCCGCGAACTGTCGAAGCTCCGACCGCGACGGATGCGGCAGACTTTCGAAGCTCGTCACGGTGGCCATCAGCACCACATCCTTCTTGCGCATGGCCTGGGGCCTTTCAAGGTCTCGAAACTCGTTCGTCACGGGCAAACTCACATCGACGCAATACAAATCCGGTGGTGCCGCGAAGCGCTCAGGTCCGCCCGCAAGGCTCGCCTGATGGCTGTCATCGTACCTTGCCTGGGAAAACTCTCCCTCCGGCGCGGCCGCTCACGCAGCTGTGAAAACATCTGCCGGAAGGGGCGCCCTGGTTTAACCGGATGCTAACCCTCTGAGGGTTAACGGTCGGTGAAAACGGATCGTTTTGATACGCCTGTCATTTTCTTGGAGTTCCGGTGTGCCGGTCCGGGAGCGGGTTTTCCTCCGCCGGCATCGCCTTCGGAAGTGAACCGAATGACCCGCTTGTGCGTTTCGATGCGGGTGCCAGACATGCATCGGTGGCAAATGCTATATTAGCATTTATTCATTGTTAACGCTGCTCTGGCTGAATTTGCGAAGTACCGGCGCGTTATTGCCGGATTCGGGTTCCGGAGGGCCCCCTGCGTTTCCTGGCCGGCCTGGTTCCAGGCTCGGCCTTGGGGGCCCATCCTTTCATCTCCGGCCGGTTCGGCAGAGCCGGCCGTCAATGCCGAAATGTCGCTGCGCTTTTTCGGAGGCGCTCAGACGAGAAAGGCGCGGATGCCCGGAGCTAGCCTTCGGGAAGCGCCGGCCCTCGCAAAGAGGGCAGGGTGAGATCGGTCCGTCTTCATCCGTCTCGAATTCCTGAAAACGGAGACGAGCATGGCAGAGATCGTAGTGTTGAACAGATGGAGAGCCGAGCATGCGCGCCGGCCTCAGATCAGGATCGGCGAAAAGGAAGACGCCGGCCGGCTTCTGCTGTTCACGGGGGTGCGTTACGAACGTTTCGACGACCGGGGGGACCGCAAGGCCGAAAACCACGCCGTCCGCGCCGACTGAACGCTTCATCGAACTTTATTCCCCGTCAGAACCGGCTTCTGGTACGCCATTCGAACGGTGTGCAGGTCGCCTGCGACAGGAATTGCGATGCGATATCCGCAAAACTCGGCTGCGGCGTGAGGCTTCTCAGCACCATATATCCCTCCGCCTGCGTCGTCTCCACGAGGATGGACTGGGAGAGCGCCTGAGGCTGCGCCTTCCGCAGCGTCGTGAGCTGCACCGGCGTGGCGATCACCACGTCCGGCATGCCGCCGGCCGAGGTGCGGTCGTTGATGCTGAAGACCTCGTTGGAGGACTGGTCGTAGACGGCAAGCGACCAGAAGGGCACGCCGCCATTGGGTGCGGTGAGCCGCACCGGCCCTTCGGAGACGTCGAAGGCGCAGACCGCTGCGTCCACGAAGGGGTCGTCCTTGGAAAGCCCCGCCCGGTCCGGCTTTTCGCCGAGGCGGTAGAAGCGGTGGATCTCGCCCTCCGCCAGCACCCGCGTATAGGCGTCCCGCTCGCTGAAATCCGGCAGCAGCAGCACGATGACGAGATGCAGCAGCGCTGCGCCGATGAGGCCTGTGACGACGGCGAAAAGGACCTGCAGCGCGAAAATTCTAGGCATTCCCGCACCCGGTTCTCTCGATGCGCGGCATGGAAAGATCGATGAGGCCGGAACTGCCGGCCGTCGGCGTATCGAAGAGCGTCAGCGTCAGCCGGAACACGCCGGCTTCCGGCACGGCGAGCCAGTTGCCGGGCCTGGCGGTCGCGGAAATGGCGATGTCGAAGCCGCCGTCTTCATTGCGCAGGACCATGCGGGAATTGAGCGCCCTGGGCAGGTCGGATTGCGCCGAAGGCGGCGCGGCGCCGGGGGCGGCGGCGAACAGCGTCCAGAAGCGCGCCGGCGGCGTGTGGCCCGTCAGGCGGTAGGAGCAGTTTCCCGTAAGCCGCGCGCCTGTTTCGTCGACGGCGGCGGTGAAGACGAGGCCCTCGGCGCTCGCATAGAGCAGCTTGCCGGCATTCGCCCGGTGCGATCTCGCGTAAGGATCGGCTTTCGCCGTCTGCGCTTCCGGGAAGGCTTCCCAGGCGCCGAGCCTGATGGCGCCGAACCCGACGGTCGCATCGAGCGCCACGAGTGTGGACCAGATCCCGCCGCCGAAGGCGATGGCAAGCGCGATCGCGATGAGGAAGGGAACACGGAACACGGGTTTGCTTGAGCCCTCGGGATAGCTGTGTCAGAGGGTTAGCATTGATTCCCGCAGGGGGGAATGGGCGGAGAGCAGGAAACTACTCCCATTGCAAACTATAACGCGTTACGTTATGAATTTACATGATCACAGATTTCGCGGATCGTGAAACAGAGCGGATTTGGTCGGCTTGAGAAGCCGCAGATTGCCGTCGGACATTCAATCGATAGCGCTCAGAAAACTGCGTTTGCTCAACCAGGCTCGTGAACTGTCGGATTTGCGGATTCCCCCGGGAAACCGTCTTGAAGCTTTAAAAGGTGATCGATCAGGGCAGTTTTCCATCCGCATCAACGATCAATGGCGTATTTGTTTTGTCTGGACCGAAGGAGGGCCTGCCCATGTCGAAATCGTCGACTACCACGGCTGATACCGAATGGCTGCACAACCCCCATCCCGGAGAAATCCTTCTTGAGGATTTCCTCAATCCGATGGCGCTCAGCCAGAACGGCCTGGCGCGTGCCATCGGCGTGCCGCCGCGGCGCATCAACGAGATCGTGCTGGGCAAGCGTGCAATCACGGCCGATACCGATCTCAGGCTGGCCCGCTATTTCGGCATGTCGGAAGGTTTCTTTCTGGGGCTTCAGGCCGATTTCGATCTGATGCGGAGGCGCCGTGAACTCGGCGAGGAACTCGGTCGTATCCGCCCGCGCGCCGCCTGACACTACCGCCGCAATTCCACATTCGCTGTCGTTGCGGTGATGGCGGGTGGTTGGGCCGGCCCGTTTTCGCCGGCGTCGGCCACCTTCGTGCCGGCGGGGGCGAGCGGGCCGGCATTCTTGAAGCTTTCGGCGATCTGTTTCAGGACGCGGGTGGATTCGGCCGAAAGCGAGCGCGGCCGCACGAGCGCCGGCAGGACGGGTTCGCCTTCCTTCTTCGCCACGGCGGTTCCCTTGTGGTCGCCGGTCGGCAGCGGATCCTTGATGCCGGGGATGGGTTTCAGTTCGATGCCCTGATGGGCGTAGTCCATCACGGTCTTGAAGGTCATGGCCGGCAGCGCGCCGCCCGTCATGTCCTTCATCGGCGTGAAGTCGTCGTTGCCGAACCAGACGGCGGTCGTGTAATTGCCGGTAAACCCGATGAACCAGGCGTCGCGATAGCTCTGCGAGGTGCCGGTCTTGCCGCCCGTGACGATGCCGCCGTCGAGTGCCGCCCGGCGGGCGGTGCCGATCACCGGGATCTGCGTCAGGATGCGGTTCATCGACGACATCGCCTGCTCGGAGAGAACGCGCTTGGCCGGCGGCTCGTCGCGGTTGAAATCGTAGAGCACCTCGCCGCCGTAGCCCAGCACCTGTTCGATGCCGTGGCGGCGCGACTGCATGCCGCCCGCCGGCATGACCGCATAACCCGTCGCCTGGTCGAGCACGGTCACTTCGGACGTGCCGAGCGGAATGGTCTTGTCGGTCCTGAGCGGCGTCTCGATGCCCATCGCCTTGGCGGTCGCGGCGATCATCTCGGTGCCGAGATAGTCCTTGGCGAGCCGCACCGGCACGGTGTTGAGCGACTGCGCCATGGCCGAAAGCAGCGTCACCTTGCCCTTGTAGGAGCGGCCGTAATTCTGCGGCGACCAGCCGCGCCAGGTGATCGGCGCATCCGAGATGACCGATTCCGGCGTGAAGCCGTTCTCCATGGCGGCGGAATAGGTATAGAGCTTGAACGAGGAGCCCGGCTGGCGCAGCGCCCTGGTGGCGCGGTTGAACTGGCTTTCGCCGTAGTCCCGGCCGCCGACCATGGCGCGTACGGCCCCGCCGTTCTCGATCATGACGAGCGCGCCCTGCTTGACCTTGTAGGCCTCGCCGTATTCGCGCAGGCTCGATTCCATCGCGGCGTCCGCAGCCTGCTGCAGGCCCATGTCGATCGTGGTGCGGACGACGACGGAATGTTCGCGGATCTTGCCGGCGGCGGCGAGCCGCTGCACCTCCTCGAAGGCCCAGTCGAGGAAATAGTCGGGCGCCTTGACGTCCGCGCGGTCGACTACGGTGGCCGGGTTGCGGCGCGCCGCGATCACCTGGCCCTCGGTCATCATCCCGCCCTGCACGATGTTGGAGAGGACCTCGTTGGCGCGGCCGCGCGCCGCCGGCAGGTTCACGTGCGGGGCATATTTCGCCGGCGCCTTGAAAAGGCCGGCGAGCATGGCGGACTCGGCGAGGTTCACTTCCGTGATGTTCTTGCCGAAATAGAACTGCGCGGCGGCCGCCGCCCCGAACGTGCCGGCGCCCATATAGGCCCGGTCGAGATAGAGCGACAGGATTTCCTTCTTGGAAAGGTTCGCCTCCAGCCACACCGCCAGGAAGGCTTCCTTGATCTTGCGCTCGATCGACCGTTCGTTGGTGAGGAAGAGGTTCTTGGCGAGCTGCTGGGTGATGGTCGAGCCGCCTTGCACGACGCCGCCGGCCTTGGCGTTCTCGGTCATCGCGCGGGCGAGCCCGATGAAATCGATGCCGTAATGGTCGAAGAAGCGGCGGTCCTCGGTCGCCAGCACGGCCTTGATCAGATGGTCGGGCAGCTCGTCGATCGGCACGGAATCCTCGTGGATGATGCCGCGATGGCCGATGACGTTGCCGTATCGGTCGAGGAGCGTGACGGCGAAGTCGCCGCGGTTTCTCCAGTCTTCCTTGGTTTCCTCGAAGGCGGGAAGGGCAAGCGCCAGAAGGGCCACGAAGCCGGCCGTGCCGAGCGTCATGGCTTCGCCGGCAACCTCGAAGACGGCTCGCTTCCAGCCGCGGACGCGGAAACGGCGGGAGAAGATGGTGATCTCTTCCCACATTTCGCCGAGCTTGAAGCCGAGATTCCAGACGGTGGAGTCGATCCAGGAATCGATGCGCAGCAGGAAGTGGCGCTTCCTGCGCGGCCGCCCGGGAGGCAGCTCCTCGGATGACTTTGGCTCGTCCTGCACAGTGCAATAACCCCCGCCCGTTGTGAGATGTGCTTGACGCCGTCCCGCGCAGGGATCAAGAGCATGAGCCTCTCACCGTTATTCAGCAATAGCTGACAAATGGTTGATACGCGATAGCCAAATCGCAACAGGGTAAAGGGCAGTGCGGGCATTTGTTCCACGTTGCCGCAAAAGTGATCCGAAGAATGACCGACGAACCTTTCTGGAAGACGAAGCGGCTCACCGAGCTGACCCAGGATGAATGGGAAAGCCTCTGCGACGGCTGCGGGCTCTGTTGTCTCAACAAGCTGGAGGACTGGGATACGGGGGAGGTGGCCTTCACCTCCGTCGCCTGCCGGCTGCTCGACGGGACGAGCTGTCGTTGCAGGGACTACGAGAACCGCCAGGCGACGGTGCCGGACTGCATCCAGCTCACGCCGGAGACGGTGGAGGAGATCACCTGGCTGCCGCCCACCTGCGGCTACCGGCTCGTGCGCGACGGCGAGGATCTCTACTGGTGGCATCCGCTCGTCTCCGGCGATCCGGAGACGGTGCACCAGGCCGGCATTTCGGTCCGCGGCCGCACGGTCAGCGAAACGGAGGTCGATGTCGACGACTTCGAGGACTATCTGGTGGAGTGGCCGCTGACGGTCGGCGGCAGGGGTTAGCCGGGCGCCGGCGGGCGCTCTGTCCCTCCGTTCGGTAATATGCCGTTCGGTAATATATTGAAATCGGCTGTGATTTCACTTCTACGTAATTTGCCGGATATACCTTTTCTTGCATGCAGTTTAATTCTGACCCTTGGTCCACCGTTCGATGGCATCCATGACTGAAGGTACATTGTCAGATCGCCTTTACGAGGCAGCCCTCGTCCCGGAACTCTGGACCGAGACCTGCGAGCGGCTGGCGGGCGAAGTGAAATCCAGCACCGCGTCGATCTTCACCATCGACCACCAGGGAACCCACCGCTACGTCACGACGCCCAATCTGGCCGAGACGTTCGTGCGGTTTGCCGGAAGCGATCTGCGGTTCAGCAACCTGCGCCCGGAGCGGGCGATGCAGCGGTTTCCCTTCTCGTTCGCGCGCTCGACCGATATTCTGACTACAGAGGAATATGCACGCGATCCCATCCAGCGGGCGTTCATCGAACCCGCCGGCATGGAGTGGGAGGCGGGCTGGGTCTTCCAGGAGCCCACGGGGCATACGGTTGTCATCACCCTGATGCTTGCCAAGGGGCTCGACAATTTCTCGGACGAGCAGCTGGCGCGATTGAACGTCCTGAAGCCGGATATCGCCAGGGCCGCCTACATGTCGTCGCGCCTTGCCTTCAACGAGGCGCGGTCGATGACCGAGACGCTTTCCCTGCTCGGCCTGCCGGCGGCGGTGATCGGCGACAATGGCCGGGTGATCGCCATGAACCCGGAGATCGAGGCCTTGAGCCCCCGCATCCGCACCGGCGCCGAAGACCGGCTCATACTGGAGGGGGCGGGGGCCGATGCCCTGCTGTATGACGCGATCCAGCGCTACAAGGCTCAAGCTCTGCCGAAGGTGCAATCTCTGCCGATGATGTCGCGCCACGGAGCGCCGGCCCTCATCCTGCATCTCCTGCCGATCCGCCGGGCGGCGCGCGACATCTTCTCCCGCTCCATGGCGGTGGTGGCCGTGACGGAGGTCGGGCAGGTCGGCCCGCCGGACATGCGGGTGCTCTGCGGCCTTTTCGACCTGACGCCGGCGGAGGCGCGCGTGGCGCGCAGCATCGCCATGGCCGAGAGGCCGGAGGCGATCGCCGCCTCGCTCGGCATCTCGCTCGAGACCGCCCGCTCGCATCTGAAGCGGATCATGAGCAAGACCGGCACCACCCGCCAGGCGGAACTGGTGCTCCTGCTTTCGGGACTTTCCGCGCCGATATTCGGGAGTGGGGCGGACAAGTAACGGCTAGCCGCGGCTGCCCCAATCTTCCGTCCGTTCCGGAAAGGAAGGCATCACCTCCGGTTCGGCTGTCGCCCGCCTGAGCTCAAAGACCTGGCGGGGATAAGGCTCACGCCTGAGAAATCTTGCGAGCGGCTCTTGACCTTCCCATGATGGGAAGGTCCACATAGGGCGGGAAATGGAGAATTTCCGCCCATGAATGAGACCGTAAAACCGATCCGTCCCGCCGAACCCTTCACCGTTCCCGTCGAGGGGATGACCTGCGCCTCCTGCGTGCGCCGCGTGGAAAACGCTGCGGCAAAAGTGCCGGGTATCGACAGGAGCGCCGTCAATTTCGCGACGAAGAAGCTGACTGTCGAATCCGCGGAAGGCTTTTCGCCGGAGGCTCTCGAAAGGGCGATCAGCAAGGTCGGCTACGAGATCCCGCCCGCCGCCATGCAGCATGCGCTGCGCGAGGCGGGGATGGCGCGTGGAGGAATTGCCCCTCACCCCGGCCCTCTCCCCGCAGGCGGGGAGAGGGGGCAGGAACGTGCGGCGTATGACCTTCTCCCCGTGCACGGGGAGAAGGTGCCCGGCAGGGCGGATGAGGGGCGAAACCATTCCCATGCCGCGCTTGATTACGCCGCTCATTACGACCCCCACGACCATATGCACATGCATGCGGGCGAGGAGGGGGCGCTGAAGCGCGATCTCGGCCTCGCATTCGTGCTCACGCTGCCGCTCTTCGTGCTGGAAATGGGGAGCCATTTCTACGATCCCTTCCACCACTGGCTGATGGGCGTGATCGACACGCAGAACCTCCATTACCTCTATTTCGTGCTGGCGACCGTGGTGATCTTCGGGCCTGGCTTTCGGTTCCTGAAGATCGGGATTCCCGCGCTCCTGCGCGGCGCACCCGAAATGAATTCGCTGGTCGCCGTCGGCGTGCTGGCGGCCTACGGCTATTCGCTGGTGACGACGTTCGCGCCGCAATGGCTGCCGGAAAGCGCCCGTTTCGTCTATTACGAGGCGGCGGCGGTGATCGTCACGCTGATCCTGTTCGGCCGGCTTCTCGAAGCCCGTGCCACGGGCCGCACCGGCGAGGCGATCGAAAAGCTCGCGGGCCTGCAGGCCAAGACCGCCCGCATCGAGCGCGACGGCAGGGTCCTGGATATCCCGGCGGGCGAGGTCGTCGCGGGCGATATCGTGGTGATCCGGCCGGGCGAGCGCATTCCGGTGGACGGCACGGTGATCGACGGCCAGTCGAACGTGGACGAATCGATGATATCAGGCGAGCCGCTGCCGGTGGAAAAGGCGGCGGGCGCCACCGTGGTCGGCGGCACGATCAACAAGACAGGCGCCTTCCGTTTCCGCGCCGACAAGGTCGGCCGCGACACGATGCTGGCGAATATCATCCGCATGGTCGAGCAGGCCCAGGGGGCGAAACTGCCGATCCAGACGCTGGTCGACCGGATCACCGCCTGGTTCGTGCCCGCCGTGATCGGGCTGGCGGTCGTCACCTTCGCCGTCTGGTTCTTCGTCGGGCCGGAACCGGCGCTGACCCATGCGCTGGTCAACGCGGTCGCCGTGCTGATCATCGCCTGCCCCTGCGCCATGGGGCTTGCGGTTCCGACCTCGATCGTCGTCGGCGGCGGCCGCGCGGCCGAGCTCGGCGTGCTCTTCCGCAAGGGCGAGGCGCTGCAGGAGCTGCGCAACGTCGAGCTGATCGTGCTCGACAAGACCGGAACGGTGACCAAGGGCCGGCCGGAACTGACCGACCTCGTCACCGCCGAAGGTTTTGCCGGGGACGAGGTGCTGAAACTGGTGGCGGCCGTCGAGGCGCAGTCGGAACACCCGATCGCCGACGCCGTCGTCAAGGCGGCGGAGGCAAAGGGGATCGCCGTGCCGAAGGCGGAAGGGTTCGAAGCCGTGACCGGTTACGGCATCCGGGCCGAGGTGGAAGGACGTGCGATTGCGGTCGGCGCCGACCGGTTCATGCAGAAGCTGGGGCTTTCGGTGGAGGCCTTCGCCGAAGCTGCGGCAAGGCTCGCAGACGAGGGCAAGACGCCGCTTTATGCCGCGGTGGACGGCAGGGTGGCCGCGGCGATCGCCGTTGCCGACCCGCTGAAGCCGTCGAGCCGCGCGGCGATCAGGGCGCTCAAGGACATGGGCGTCGAAGTGGCCATGGTGACCGGCGACAACCGCCGCACGGCCGAAGCCGTCGCCCGCCAGGTCGGCATCGACAAGGTGGTGGCCGAGGTCCTGCCGGAGGGCAAGGTCAGGGCGATAAGGGAGTTGCGTATGGGCAGTGCCGAGATATTGCACGAAGGACGGCACGGCAGACTCCCGGTGATCTCCCCCCTTGAGGGGGAGATGTCGGCGAAGCCGACAGAGGGGGGTAAAGACGGTGCGGCCGGCGAAGACGCCAATGATGTGCCCGCGCGGCACCCCCCTCTGCCCTGCCGGGCATCTCCCCCTCAAGGGGGGAGATCGGCAGGTGGCAGCGCATCCGCTTTTCGAACTGTCGCCTTCGTCGGCGACGGCATCAACGACGCGCCGGCGCTGGCGGAGGCCGATATCGGCATTGCCATCGGCACCGGGACGGACGTGGCGATCGAGAGCGCCGATGTGGTTCTGGTCGGCGGGGAACTCACCGGCGCCGTCTCGGCGGTATCGATGAGCCGCGCGACGATGACCAATATCAAGGAGAACCTGTTCTGGGCCTTCGGTTACAATGTGGCGCTGATCCCGGTCGCGGCCGGCGCGCTCTATCCGGCCTTCGGCTGGCTGCTGTCGCCGATGATCGCGGCCGGCGCCATGGCGCTGTCGAGCGTCTTCGTGCTCGGCAATGCGTTGAGGCTGAAGACCGTCAGGATTGGAGAGACAAGATGAACATAGGCCAGGCATCCGAGGCCTCCGGCGTATCCGCCAAGATGATCCGCTACTATGAGGAGATCGGGCTGATCCGGCCGATGGGTCGCACCGGCAACAATTACCGGGTCTACGGCGAGGACGAGGTGCATATCCTGCGCTTCATCAGACGGGCGCGCTCGCTGGGCTTCTCGCTGGAGGAGACCGAGACGCTTTTAAAGCTCTGGCAGGACCGGAGCCGCGAGAGCGCCGCGGTCAAGGAGGTGGCGACCGCCCATATCGCCGATCTTGAACGCCGCATCGCCGAGATGCAGGGCATGGTGAAGACCTTGAAGCACCTCGCCGATTGCTGCGGCGGCGACCACCGGCCGAACTGCCCGATCCTCGACGATCTAGCGGGCGATGGCTCCGCAGAGGGCGACTTGGCATCGGGCGATACGTTGCGGCCTGTGGAGAAGAAAACGACACAGCATGCTTGAGGCTTTAAGACGAGGGTGAGCGTGGAGGAAAGCGGAGCGGCATACCGATCTCCCCCCTTGAGGGGGAGATGCCCGGCAGGGCAGAGGGGGGTGTCGCCTCGATACTCCGCGGCCGCGTCGTTTGCAGCACCGCCGCCACCCCCCTCTGTCGCTTCGCGACATCTCCCCCTCAAGGGGGGAGATCGACGGGAGTGTGCCGCGGTGGTCCACTCCCCTTTGACCTTCCTCCGGCAGCAGCTTGCCTGTCCGCGACGGGAGGTGCAGAAGACAATCACCGAAAAGGAGAACCTTGAATGACGACGATTTTCACCGTGCCGGACATGACTTGCGGCCATTGCGAAAAGACGGTGCGCGGCGCGCTCGCCGAGGCTCTGCCGGGTGCCGCCGTGGCGATCGATCTGACGGCGCAGACGGTGGCGGTGGAGGGCGATGCGGCGAGGGCCGAGGAAGCGATCCGCGAAGCGGGATACAGCCCGGAGAGGGCTGCGGGCTGAGATCGGCGCAGGGTTCTGTTCACTCCGCGCCTCAATGGGATGTTCGGAAAGCCCGGGATTGTCGTCGGCGCAAAAACTGACGGTTTCGCAACCTATTGAAGTGAAACGATTTTATTTTCATTCCCTTGCTTGACCTCAACGGCGCTTGAGGTTGTAGCGTGCCCGCCGACAGTGAGAACAGGAAAGGGCGTGGCGTGCTGCAGGACGTGAATGCGGGGTGGTCGAGGCTTATGAAAGGCCGCGACGGGGCGATGCTCGGGCTGATTTCGGCGGGTATCGGGTTGCATGCCTTCAACCAATTCGCGATCGTCGCCGCACTTCCGCCGGCGGCCGAGGAGATCGGCGGCACCGCCTATTTCAGCTGGGCCTACAGCCTCTATTTCATGGGTTCGATCGCCGGCGGCACGGGGGCGGCGGCGCTGCGCGACCGGTTCGGCGTCCGCGCGAGCCTGATGTTCTCGACGCTTCTCTTTGCGGCGGGCGGCCTTCTGGCGCTGGCGGCGCCTGCCTTTTCCTGGATCATGGCGGGACGCCTGCTGCAGGGCGTTGCCGACGGGCTGATCGTGGCGATCTGCTACAGCCTGATCCCGGCGAATTTCCCCTCCGCGCTGATCGCCCGGGTCTTTGCCGTGGAGGCGATCGTCTGGGCGGTCGCGGCGATCGCCGGGCCGCTCGCGGGCGGGTATCTCACCGAGGCTTTTTCCTGGCGGGCGTCGTTCCTGGCGGTTGCGCCCTTCGTCCTGCTGCTGCCGGTCCTGACGCTGGTCGCAAGACCGCGGGTGACCGAAGCCGCACCCGTGCCGCTGTCCTCCGCGACGATCGCGCTCTGCCTCGCCGCCTCTTTCGTTCTGTCGCTGTCGTCCGTCGCGACCGGCGGTGCGATGCAGGCGGCGGCGATCGCGGCGGGAGCGGCGCTTTTCCTGGCGGTGCTGAAGCTCGACGGGAAGATCGGTCCGAGATTGTTTCCGGCCGGCGCCTTCCGGCTCGGCTCTGTGCTGGGGCACGGGTTCTGGGTGCTGTTCCTGATGTCCGCCAGCCATTCGGTCGGCAGCGTCTATCTGGCGCTGATGATCGGCGCCGTCTTCGATTTCCGGCCTGCCGTCGTCGGCTATGTCGTCGTCACCATGGCGCTCACCTGGAGCGCGGTCGCGGTGCTCGCGAGCCGGGTGGTGGCGCTTGCGCCCCGGCATATGTGGATGCGCAGCGGTGCGCTGTTCCAGCTTGCCGGTTTCCTGGCGCTCGGCACGGCCTTCGCGACGGGTTCGGTCACCTTGCTGATTCTCGGCCAGGTGGCGATCGGCGCCGGTTTCGGAACCGCCTGGGCGAGCGTCAACCAGGCGGCGATGGAGGCGGCCGGCCGCTCCGAGCGGGACCTGACCAGCGCGCTTCTGCCGACCATCTCCACTGCCGGCTATGCGATCGGTGCCGGGATATCCGGCATGATCGCCACCGCCACCGGGCTGGTCGCGGCGCTGGAGAACGGCGGGACCGCCGGGCCGGCATTCTGGCTTTACGGCACGGCGGCGGCGGGGGCCGCGGTGACCTTCCTGCTCGGCTTCGGCGTGCGGCTGAAAGCCGGTTGAGCCGCGCAACAAAAGCGCATTCCGCTTGTTCGGCGGGGGAGATTCCCCATATTGGGGAGGGTCGCTTCGGCCGAAGGAGTCCTTTTCCCGTGTTCCAGTTCGACAATTCCTATGCCCGCCTGCCGGACAGGTTTTTCGCCTCGGTCTATCCCGAACCGGTCGAGGGGCCGAAATTGTTGAAGTTCAACGAGGAACTGGCCGGGGAACTGGGCATCGAGACGGATTTTTCCGACCCCGCGCGGCTCGCGGCGATCCTCGCCGGCAATGTCGTGCCGCCCGGCGCCGAGCCGATCGCCATGGCCTATGCGGGCCACCAGTTCGGCAATTTCGTGCCGCAGCTCGGCGACGGGCGGGCGATCCTACTCGGCGAGGTGGTCGACCGGAACGGACGGCGCCGCGACATCCAGCTGAAAGGCGCGGGGCCGACGCCCTTTTCCCGCCGCGGCGACGGACGCGCAGCACTCGGGCCGGTGCTCAGGGAATATATCGTTTCGGAAGCGTTCGCCGCACTCGGGCTTCCGGCGACGCGCGCACTGGCGGCGGTCGCGACCGGCGAGCCGGTCTATCGCGAGCGGGTCGAACAGGGCGCCGTCTTCGTCCGCGTCGCGGCAAGCCATGTCCGGGTCGGCACGTTCCAGTTCTTCGCCGCGCGGGGCGACAACGAGGGCGTGAAACTGCTCGCCGATTACGTGATCGAGCGGCACTATCCCGAATTGAAGGCGGCGGAAAACCCTTACTCTTCGCTGCTGCGGGCCGTGGCGTTCCGGCAGGCGGATCTCATCGCCCGATGGATGGGCGTCGGCTTCATCCACGGCGTGATGAACACCGACAACATGACGATTTCCGGCGAGACGATCGATTTCGGCCCCTGCGCCTTCCTCGATGAATATAATCCTATGAAGGTCTTCTCCTCGATCGACCAGGCGGGCCGCTACGCCTATCGCAACCAGCCGGGCATCGGCCAGTGGAACATCGCGCGGCTGGCGGAATGCCTTCTGCCGCTGCTCGACGAGGATCAAGACAGGGCGGTGGGTGCGGCGAATGCCGTGCTGAAGGAATTCGGCGAGCGGTTCCAAAGCGAGTGGCTCGGCGTTTTCGCGAAGAAGATCGGGCTCTTTTCCGAAGCCGGGGGCGACGGGGAGCTGGTGCAGCACCTCCTGGCCGCCATGCACGAAGGGGAGGCGGATTTCACGCTCGCCTTCCGGCGGCTTGCCGACGCGGCGGAGGCTGACGACGAGGCGTTTCTTGCCTGCTTCGCCGATGCGGAAAAGGCGCGGGACTGGCTCGGCGTCTGGCGGGAAAGGCTGGCGGGAGAGGCGCGATCGGGCGAAGAGCGTGCGGCGGCCATGCGGGCCGTCAATCCGGCCGTCATCCCCCGCAACCACCGGGTGGAGGAGGCGCTTTCGGCCGCCAACTACAACGATCTCAGCTTCTTCGAACGGCTGCTTTCAGCGCTGGAGAAGCCTTACGAGGAACGGCCGGAATTCGCCGATCTGATGGTCCCGCCGAAGCCGGAAGAGCGGGTTTCGGCAACGTTCTGCGGGACGTGACGCGTCACGCCGGGCGAGCGCTGCCTTCATACATGAAGGTCATCGGCTTCGGCCCGGGCATATAGCCCATCTCGACCCGGTCGATCCGAAATCCGTTCCGTTCGATCATCGACCGGATCGGGCGGTTGAGATGGCAGCCGCCGCTGATGGGCCGCCAGGCAGGCGTGATGGCGTCCTGCCACCAGCGCACGCCCCGGTCTGGCGACCTGCCGTGTTCGACGAAGAGCAGCCGGCCTCCGGGCCTTAGGACGCGGCGCATTTCCGAAAGTGCCGCGGCGGCGCCCGGAATGGTGCAGAGCGTCCAGGTCGTCACGACCGTGTCGACGCTCCCGTCGTCGAGCGGGATATTCTCCGCGGAAGCCTCGATGAAATCGACGGGGATTCCGGCGGGGACGGCGCGGCGAGCCATGTCCAGGAGGCGGGGAGAAGGCTCGAGCGCCAGGATTTCCCGCGCCGGCGGGCGGTAAAAGGGCAGGTTGAGGCCGGAACCGCTGCCGATCTCCAGCACGCGCCCCTCGGCCGCGCCGATGACTCGTTCGCGATACGGGCGCAACCGCTCGTGCCGCATGGCAAGATCGCAGAGCTTCGGCAGGATGACATCGCCGTAGAACCCCATGGAAAGCTCCTCCGTCCCGAGTTCCTCAGCAGTTTACCATGGATTTTCCCGCGGGGTTATTACGCCGGATGGATGACATCGGCCGCCCAGGCGGCACGTGCTGCCGGAAGAGTGGTTCCGCCGGCGATCCGGCCCCTTCCGGATTTCCGCTTATAAATTTTCGCTAATTAGGAAAATAGTCCTTGACGGCGTGACGGTGGTTTGATAGTGTCCTGCCATGGTCGAAGAATTGCGTCGGCGGGCAGCCTTCAAAGGGCTGTCGGCGCAAGGCTTCCAGTCATCGGCCCGGTCCTCCAAACCGGGCCTTTTTTTCGCGACATCGGCATCGGAGCGTCAAGCGACCGGAAACGGGCGCGGCGCGATGCCGTCTGCGCCAAGGACACGCGCCCAGAGACACGCATGGGAGACGGCCATGGATGAATTGGAAAATTTCGATCCCGCGCTTTTCGGGCTCTGGGCGGAACGGTCCGTCTATGGCGACGGGGTGCCGATGGAGGACGCGGCGCTGGCGGACGAGGTGCGCGGCGTGCTGCTGGAGACCAAGTCGGCCGAAGGCGCGGCCTCGCCTGCCGAGGAATTGCGCCGCCTGCTCAATGAGATGACCGTCGAGATGCGCGACCAGTTCGCCACCTTCCGGCGCATGCGGGCCTCGGCCGAAAAGGCGCTGACCGACGGCGACGAGGCGGCGCAGAAGCTGGCGCGCGCCGACGTGAAGGCGGCGACCGACGGCATGTCGCTGATCGTCCGCACGCTCGAAAAGGTCGACGGCCTGCAGCGCCAGCTCGCCCGCGACCGGGAGATGGAAGCGGAGCGCGCGGCGGACGAGGGCGGATATGAGGAGGCCGTACGTGAGGTCGAAAGGCTTATCGAAGAACGGGCTCAAGCGCTTTTTAAGAAGCAGTGTCTCGCCGCTGGCATTGATCCAGGCGAGCCCGGCGGTGAGAAAAGGAATCAACCGGAACCGTCCGACACCGGATGAACAGAACGCAATTGAGGTGCTGACCGAGTACGGAGAGACGATGACCGGGATCAACGAGGTTCGCGTCGCGGCTTGCAAGGCAGTACAGGCCGGTGCGGCAGTTGCTTCTACGCCTCAGGGTGATGGATTGGCTGGCCGCCCAACCGATGAGGTGGAGGAGGGCAGGTGCGGTGCACTCCCTCTTCTCCCCAGCGGGGAGAAGTCCCGAGCAGAGCGAGGGGATGAGGGGGCCGATAGGATGGCTTCGCCCCCCTCATCCGGTCCTTCGGACCACCTTCTCCCCGATGGGGAGAAGAAGGAACCTGACGGCCTCTCGCCACTCCCACGCAAGCCGAGTAGGTGGCGCGATAGTCCTCTCGTCTACCACTCCCGCCCCCTCCGCCGTGATTGGCGAAATACCGCCCGCCCCGAACAGAAACCTCCGGCGGGCGACTGGCGGACCTGGCTGATCATGGGCGGGCGCGGCTCCGGCAAGACCAGGGCCGGCGCCGAATGGGTGCATGCGCTGGCCTCGGCCGGCGAACGGTCGGAGCTGCGGATCGCGCTGGTGGCGGAAACGCTGGGCGACGCCCGCGAGGTGATGATCGACGGCGTTTCCGGCATCTGCCGGATCGCGCGGTCGAAGCGGCCGGATTTCGAGATATCGCGGCGCCGGCTCGTCTGGCCGAACGGCGCGGTGGCGCAGATATTTTCCTCCGAGGACCCGGAGGCGCTGCGCGGGCCGCAATTCCACTTCGCCTGGTGCGACGAGCTCGCCAAGTGGAAGCATGCCGAAGAGACCTTCGACATGCTGCAGTTCGGGCTGAGGCTCGGCGCCGATCCGCGCCAGCTCGTGACCACCACGCCGCGGCCGGTGCCGGTGCTGAAACGGCTGATCGCCGATCCGGGAACGCGGCTGGTGAGGATTTCGACCGGGGCGAATGCCGGCAACCTGGCGCCGGGCTTCCTGCAGGCGCTGGAGGCGCGCTACGGCGGCACGCGGCTCGGCCGGCAGGAGATCGCCGGCGAGCTGATCGAGGACCGCGAGGATGCGCTCTGGAAACGGGCCGACCTGGAAGCCTGCAGGATGGGTTTTCATGGAGGCCATCCGGGGGGAAGGTTCACCGGGGCGCTGAGGCGCATCGTGGTGGCGGTCGATCCGCCGTCCGGCTCGGGCGACGGGTCGTGCTGCGGCATCGTCGTGGCCGGCCTGGAGACGGGCGGCAGGGCGGTGGTGCTGGCGGATTGTTCGGTGGAAGGGGCAAGCCCGGCGGGCTGGGCGCATGCGGTGACGAAGGCTTATGCGCGCTTCCAGGCGGACAGGGTGGTGGCAGAAGTCAATCAGGGCGGCGAGATGGTGACCGCGATGCTGAGAAGCGTCGACGCGGCACTGCCGGTGACAATGGTCAGGGCGACGCGGGGGAAATTCCTGCGCGCCGAACCGGTCGCGGCGCTCTACGAGCAGGGGCGGATTGTCCATGCCGGGCGCTTCGCCGATCTGGAGGATCAGATGTGCGATTTCGGCCCGGACGGGCTCTCGTCAGGCCGCTCGCCCGACCGGCTGGACGCCCTGGTCTGGGCGCTGACGGCGCTTCGCCTGGAAAATTCCGGCGAGCCGCGCGTCAGGGGTATCTGAGACGGTTCAGAGCGAGCAGCCTTGCGCCAGCTCGCCGTACAGGCGGGCTTCCGTCCGAACCCTGTTCGCGTCAGGACCGCGGCCTGGGCTGATGCAGGCTTGGCCCGGGCGAACTTTGTCGGCAAAGAGGGCGGCACGCTCCCGATGGAAGTCGCACCGGTCCCCGATGCTGAGGGATGAGAGGCGGGCCAGCAGAGCCTCCGACTGCGACATGCGGCGATCGTGATCGGCACGGATGCTGGAGCAGGCCGGGTCCAGGCTGCTTCTCAGCATCAGTCCGAAGAAAAGCAGAAGCACCGCTCCCAAAAGGACCGACGCTACACGTGCACGCACGCTGGACATTCAGTTTGTCAGGAGGATCAACGAGGGGTGGCCGGCTTGGGCGGAGCGCTGTCGCGCATCTGCTTCCATTCGGATTCCATGCGCTCGACGACATGCTGGGGGATCGGCTTGGAAGGAGCGGTCTGCACCTGCTTCTGCATCGTCATGATCTCCTTGTTTACTGGACGGCTGACATGAACGTCGTGTGACGCAGTTGGTTCCACAGCGTTAGGAAAAAGTAAACTGCCGCGTAAGCGCTTAAAACGATTTAGTTTTTCTAAACCGATTGAAACCTTTGGAAGGCTGAAGGGGGTAAGCTTGAGATGGGACGCGAGCGGGCGGTTTTCTTCGATATCATCCGGCCGGAGCTTTTCAAGGGGCGGCTTTCCGCGAGGCAGGGCCAGGGATTGACGGCGATTCTCGACGGCTGGAGGCGGCATGCGCCGGATGGGCGCCCGGATGCTTTGGCCTATGTGCTGGCGACCGCCTTCCACGAGACCGCCGCCACGATGCAGCCTATCCGCGAGACGCTGGCGAAAACGGATGCGGTGGCGATCAGGAGGCTGGACGCGGCCTTCGCGGCGGGCCGGCTCCCCTCGGTGAGGACGCCTTACTGGCGGCCGGACGCGGAAGGAAAGAGCTGGCTCGGCCGCGGCCTCGTGCAGCTCACCCACCGGCGGAACTACGAGGCGATGTCGAAGGTGACGGGCGTGGATCTGGTCGCCGACCCGGCGCGGGCCATGCAGATGGAGGTATCCGTGGCGATCCTCATCGAGGGCATGCGGCGCGGGTGCTTCACCGGCAAGCGGCTCGATCACTATTTTGGGCCGGGAAGCTCCGATTGGGTGGGCGCGCGAAAAATCATCAACGGGACGGACCGGGCGGAACTGGTGGCGGGGTACGGGCGGGTGTTTTCGGGGGCGCTCGCCGGGCTTTGAGACCGGACGGATATGTGCTAGCCGCCGCGTTGTCGCCGCACAGGGAAATGAAGCATGATCCGCCATATCGTCTTTTTCACCGCCCGGGACGCGGAGGACCGCGACGCGGTGCTTTCCGGCCTGTCGCTGCTGACCGGGAACCCGCATGCGCGGCTCCTGGAAATCGGCATCAATGCGAAGACCGACCAGCTCGGCAATACGGTGGATTTCGTCGTCTACGGCGAGTTCGAGGACGAGGCGGCGCTGGCTGCCTACAAGGCGCATCCGCTCTACCGGGAATCCATCGAGCGGGTGAGGCCGATCCGCGAAATGCGGATCGCCGCCGATTACGACACGGAGACGGCGGCGAAACGGCCCGTCTGAGGCGGGTTGGCGCCTCTCACCAACAAAATCCGCGGCTTAGCTTCGGCCCGGGATCGTGATTCTGTAACCTCTCCCTCGCGGGAGATTTCGCAAGAACAGAGGCTTTGAACATGAAATCTCCATTCCGGCTGCCATGGGGCTCCACGGCGGCACGACAGGACGTGCGCGAGGAAAAGCGTGTCGAGACGAAGACCGCAGGCAGTTTCGCGATCGTCTCCGGCGAGGGCGCGGCGCACTGGTCCGGCCGGTCCTATGCGGCGCTGTCGCGCACAGGCTTCATGCGGAACCCGGTCGCCTACCGCGCCATGCGGATGATCGCCGAAGCGGCCGCCGCCGTGCCCTGGCTCGCCTATGAGGGCGCAGGCGAGGTGGCGGACCATCCGGCGCTCGCGCTGATTGCCCGCCCGAACGCGCGGCAGGGCGGCCCGGATTTCTTCGAGTCTCTCTACGGCCATCTCCTGCTGTCCGGCAATGCCTATGTGGAACCGCTGGCGATCGGCGGGGGGCTGAGGGAACTGCACCTGCTTCGCCCCGACCGGGTGAGCGTCGTCGAGGGGCGCGACGGCTGGGCGGTCGGCTACGACTACCGCGCCGGCGGCACGACCCGGCGGCTGCCGGCGGAGGCGGCCGGAGAGGGGAGACCGGCGCTGCTGCACCTGAAACTCTTCCATCCGCTCGACGACCATTGCGGTTTTCCGCCGCTGGCGGCTGCCGGCGCGGCGCTCGACCTCTCCAATGCGGCGGCAGGCTGGAACAAGGCGCTGCTCGACAATTCCGCGCGGCCTTCCGGCGCGCTGGTCTACCAGCCGAAGGATGGCGGCAATCTTTCTCCCGACCAGTACGAGCGGCTGAGGGAGGAACTGGAGGCCGGCTATTCCGGTGCGGTGAACGCCGGACGGCCGCTGCTCTTGGAAGGCGGGCTCGACTGGAAGTCCATGGGGCTCTCGCCCAAGGACATGGATTTCATCGAGGCAAAGAACGGTGCCGCGCGCGACATCGCGCTCGCCTTCGGCGTGCCGCCGATGCTGATCGGCATTCCCGGCGACAACACCTATGCCAATTACCAGGAGGCGAACCGCGCCTTTTACCGGCTGACCGTGCTGCCGCTGATCGCCCGCACCGCCGCAAGCTTTTCCGCCTGGCTGTCGGATGCCTATGGCGAAGCATTGCGGCTGGAGCCGGACCTCGACCGGATCGCGGGTCTGTCCGCCGAAAGGGAGGCGCTCTGGGCAAGGATCGGGGCGGCGACGTTCCTGACCGACGCGGAGAAGCGGGACGCGGTGGGGTATTAATCCGGCCGGATCCGGTGTATGTTGTAATACGCCGTATTACAAATTGGAGGCTCCGATGGCCAAGCCCGTTCTTTCCGATCCGATCACGCTCCGCCTGCCGCTCGACATCCTGGAGGACATCGAGAAGATCGCCGAGACGGCGGACCGAAGCCGTAGCTGGGTGATCGTCCGGGCGCTGAAATATTACCTGATGGCGGAGGGGAGTGAACTCCTAGAAATCGCTGCAGCGCGCCGGGAAGTGCGAGACGGCCAGGTCATGGATATGGACGACCTTCTCGACGAATTGGATGCGTTGAATGCGCAGGATGAGAAATCGCGGAACGATGCCGCATGAAAAAGGTCCGCGTTTCCACCATGGCCTCGGATTACATCCGGCAGGAGCGCACCTATCTTTCCAAATTCAGCGCTCCGGCGGCGGGTGAACTGAGCAGGAAACTGCGGAATGCCCAGACATTGCTGGCGCGGCATCCGGAACTGGGCAAGGTAAAACCGGGCTCCAATGGTGTGCGAATATTGGTCGTTGCTCCCTATGTGATCGAGTACGAACTCGATTCCGATGGGGTTCTGATCCTGATCATCAGACATGGCAGGCAGGACGACCGGCACGACGAGGACGAAGATATCTACGAAGAATAGCCCTTGTGACGCTTGGGCCAAAACAGCGATTTGCGTGGCTTAGCGTCATCGCAGCTAAGGTTTCTCATCGAGCTGACTCGATTTGCGAAGCGCCTGACTCAACTTCGCAAGAAGCACGCCTAAACGATTCCGAAGATTCGCAAAAACAGAACCGGCGGTCCGCGGGGAAGGCCGGAAAGGATCGCTCGCGGCCAGTCGGGCCATGCGCGTCTTTTGTGCGATATTTCCAAAAGAGAGATTAACATGTCTGACCTCGGAAGCGATCCGGGCGTCGGGATCGCCAAGGTCCTGGGCGCCACGGCGGGAGCCGGCGTTTCGCTGATCTACCTCCTGCCGAAAAGCCGCCGCGAGGCGGCGAGCCGGTTCCTGACCGGCGTGAGCTGCGGGCTGATCTTCGGCGCGCCGACCGGGCTGTGGCTCGTCGAGCGCCTTGGAATAGGGACTGAGCTTTCGGGCGCCGAGGTGATGCTGACCGGCTCGGCGGCGGCGAGCCTCTCGGCCTGGTGGGTGCTGGGAATGCTGGCACGGGTGGCGGAGAGATACGGGAGAAGGGTGGGCGGCTGAGGCGTTGGCCTTCACGCTAGTCGCTTCTCATCCATTTGCTTCGTGCCCCTCATCCGCCTGCCGGCACCTTCTCCCCGCAAGCGGGGAGAAGAAAGGATGCCGCGCCGATTTCCCTCTTCGTCGGCATGATCGAGACAGAACCTTCTTCATAGGCGGAGAAGGCGAGACGCCGCCGCTTGCTTCCTTCTCCCCGTCAAACGGGGAGAAGGTGGCGGCAGCCGGATGAGGGGCAAAATTCATGAAAATCGCAGGGAGAATGCCAATGCACGCTTATCGCGGGCCGCGCCCGACCGCGCGCAAATTCGCCAATCTGGAACTTTCGGGGCTCACCGGCGACGGAGTGTTCTCCGGTTATGCCAGCGTCTTCGGCGAGATCGACCTCGGCAAGGACCGGATCGAGCAGGGCGCTTTCCTGAACTCGCTCGTCGAGCGGGGGCCGGGCGGCGTGCGCATGCTCTACCAGCACGATCCGAACGAGCCGATCGGCGCCTGGAAGACGATCCGCGAGGACGCCCGCGGGCTTTATGTCGAGGGCGTGCTGTCGCCCGGCGTGGCGCGGGCCCGCGAGGTGCTGGCGCTGATGAAGTCCGGCGCGCTCGACGGGCTTTCGATCGGCTTCCGGACCGTCAAGGCCCGCACCGACGCCAAGACGGGCGTCAGGCGGATCCTGGAGGCCGATCTCTGGGAAATTTCCGTGGTGACCTTTCCGATGCTGCCTTCGGCCAGGGTCTCCAACGTCAAGCATGCGCGGTTCTTCCGCGACCGGGAAACCGAGCTCGTCCGCCACATGCGGCGGGCGGCGAAGATGATGATGCAGTCAACCTTCAAAGGAAAAACGATATGACGGAACAGAATGCGACAGGCGCGGCGCCCGAGATGAAGGCTCCCGAAGTCAAGGGAGTACCGGAAACGGTGACGGCGGCCTTCGACGAATTCATGGAGGCTTTCGAAGCCTTCAAGGAGGTGAACGACCGCAGGCTCGGCGAGATCGAGCAGAAGCTTTCGGCCGACGTCGTGACGCGCGACAAGGTGGACCGCATCAACCGTGCGATGGACGACCAGAAGAAGGTGCTCGACCAGCTCGTGCTGAAGAAGGCACGCCCGCAGCTCGGCGGCGGAGCGGAGCTTTCGGCCGACGCGACGGAGCACAAGGCGGCTTTCGACGCCTATGTCCGCCGCGGCGACGAGGCAGGACTGCGCGAGCTGGAGGCCAAGGCCTTTTCCGGCGCGACCGGTGCCGACGGCGGTTATCTCGTGCCGCCCGAGACGGATACGGAGATCGGCCGGCGCATTTCCGTCGTCTCGCCGATGCGGGCGCTCTCGACGGTGCGCACCGTCTCTTCCGCCGTGCTGAAGAAACCCTTCGCGGCGGCGGGGCTTTCGACCGGCTGGGTGGCGGAGACGGCGGCGCGGCCGCAGACCAACACGCCGCAGCTTGCCGAACTTTCCTTCCCGACCATGGAACTCTACGCCATGCCGGCGGCGACTCAAGGCTTGCTGGACGACTCGGCGGTCGACATCGAGGCCTGGATCGCCGGCGAGGTGGACATCGTCTTTGCCGAGCAGGAGGGCGATGCCTTCATCCGCGGCGACGGTGTGAACAAGCCGAAGGGTTTCCTTTCCTACACGACCGTGGCGGAGGCCTCCTGGAGCTGGGGCAATATCGGCTATGTCGCGTCCGGCGCCGCGGGCGCCTGGAAGGCGACCGGTCCGTCCGACACGCTGGTCGATCTCGTCTATGCGCTGAAAGCCGGCCACCGCCAGAACGGCACGTTCATGATGAACCGCAAGACGCAGGGCGATGTCCGCAAGTTCAAGGATGCCGACGGCAACTATCTCTGGCGCCCGCCGGCGACCGCCGGCCAGCCCGCCTCGCTGATGGGCTTCCCGATCGCCGAGGCGGAGGAGATGCCCGACGTCGGCGCGAATTCGCTGGCGCTCGCCTTCGGTGATTTCCGCGCCGGCTATCTCGTCGTCGACCGGGCGGGCGTGCGCATCCTGCGCGATCCCTACAGCGCGAAACCCTATGTGCTCTTCTACACGACCAAGCGCGTCGGCGGCGGGGTGCAGAATTTCGAGGCGATCAAGGTGGTGAAGTTCGCGGCGGCGTGAGGCGCCGTTAAAGCGAATAGGGAGTAGCGAATAGAGGGCGGCCGCTGGCCGCCTCCTTTCCTTCGATCTGCCCCCTATTCGCTCATTCCTATTCGCTATTCGCTCCCGAAGGACCCCCATGACCTACGCCCTTGTTACTCCGCCCGCCGCGGAGCCGCTGACGCTTGCCGAGGTGAAGGCGCATCTGCGCATCGACGGAAGCGAGGAGGACGCGTTGCTCGCCTCGCTCGTCAGGACCGCCCGCGAACATCTGGAACGCGAGACCGGACTTTGCCTGATCGCGCAGGCATGGCGGCTTTATCTCGACCGCTGGCCGAAGGACGGCGTGATCCGGATTGCGAAATCGCCGGTGCAAGCGATTCAGAACGTTACCGTTTACGAAGCGGACGGAACCGCTTTCGAGGTTCCGCTTCAAGATCATCTGCTCGATGGCGCGGGCCGGCCGGCGCGGCTCTGGTTGAGGAATCCACCGATGCCGGGGCAGAGCGTCAACGGTATCGAGATCGATTTTTCGGCCGGTTTCGGCGAGGCGGGAGCGGACGTGCCGGACACGCTGAAGCGGGCGATGTCGATCCATGTCGCGCACATGTTCGCCTTTCGCGGCGTGGTTTCGCCCGACCAGCAGCCGGCCGGCATTCCCGACGGCTACGAGCGGCTGATCGCACCCTTCCGGATGCGGAGGCTCTGATGGTCGTCTTCTTCGATCCCGGCCAGATGACGGCGCGGCTCGATCTCGAAGCCCCGCAGGCCATGCCGGACGGGCAGGGCGGCGCGGTTGTGACCTGGCAGGTGGCCACCTCGCTCTGGGCGCGGATCGAGCCGGTCTCGTTCGTGACGACCGAGGAAGCGGCTGCCGGGAGCGGCAGGATCAGCCACCGTATCTGGATCCGGTTCCGCGAGGATATCGTTGCCGGGCAGAGGTTTCGCAAAGTCGCCCGGGTCTTCATGGTGAGGCTGGCGCGCGATCCGGACGAGACGCGGCGCTATCTCGTCTGCCAATGCGAGGAGGAGGTCCGATGACGGCGGCGAATGCTCTTCTGGCCGCGATCCACCAGCGGCTTGCCGGTGATGCGGCCTTGGCGGCGATCGTCGGGACGGACGGCATCCGCGACCGGCTTCTGCCGCGCCCGGTCCTGCCCTGCATCGTATTCGGGGAGATGGAGACGCGGGATTATTCGACTTCGACGGAGGGCGGCGAGGAACATTTCCTGACGCTCGAAATCTGGTCCGACGGCGAGGGTCGGCGGGAGGCGCAGGAGATCGCCGGGCTCGTGCGCGGCCTGCTGCACGATGCCGCGCTGACGCTCACGGGTGCTGTGCTGGTCAGCCTGCTGCAGGTGAGCATGCGGACGCGCCGTGAGCCGAAGACGAGGTTCTATCTGGCGGAGATGCGGTTTCGGGCGGTGACGGAATAGGCTTGCCGGTTTTGCGTAATTTGCGTATTTTACGTAAAATCAATGGAGAGACCCATGGCCGAGCCAGTTCGCGTTTCGGCGACCGAGTTCGCCCGCAACTTTGCAAGATATCAGGACGAGGCGATCAGCGCCAAGGTGATCAGCGTCACCAGTCACGGACGTGTGGTGGGCGGCTATCTTTCCGCCAGCGAGCTCGCCCATTACGAGATGCTCAAGCGCAAGGAACGTGAAATCCTGACCACCGGCGAGTTGGATGAGGAAACGCTTGCCGCCATCCAAGATGCTGAATATGGCGTGATCTCCAGGTGAGCTTTCCGGAGCCGAAACCAGGTCTCGTCATCCGCTACGCGTTTCTCTGGAGCGGCGAGGCCGATCGCGGTACCGTCGAGGCGGCAAAGGATCGCCCCTGTGCGATCGTGGTTGCTGCCTATGACAAGGCGGATGCGATTCATACGATCGTGGCGCCTGTGACGCACTCGCCGCCTGCCGGAAGCGATCTCACGGCATCGCTCGAAATACCGGCGGCGATCTGCCGGAACCTTGGTTTTGACGATGGCCGGCATTGGCTGCGGCTTGATGAGCTAAACCGGTTTCTGTGGCCGGGATATGATTTGAGGCCGCGGCCGGACGATCCGGGCCGCTGGGATTACGGCATGCTGCCGAAGGATTTCTTCGATCTGATGCGCAAGCGGATCATTGAACTGGACCGCGAGCGGAAGAACAGGATCATGAAGAGGGATTGAGTTTCGCAGACCGCGCATTCGCTTTCCGCACCAGTGCCACCAGCATCAATACGAAGGCGAGCGAGATCGCCGAAAGGACGGCGCCGGTGAAAAGCGCGGCGGTTGCGCCGATGCGGTCGAGGATCGCCGTGAAGATGACGGGTGCCACGGCATTCGCGAGGTTCTGCGGCAGGGAGAGGCGGGCGGACTGCAGGCCGAATTCCCGGGCGGAGAAGAGGGACAGCGGCAAGAGCGCGCGGGCGACCGCGACGACCCCGGTGCCGAAGCCGTAAAGCAACACGAAGATCACCAGGACCGACGCGGAGGACGGCAGCGTTGCGGCGATGAGGAAGCTTGCGAGCATGAGGCCCGTTCCGATGAGCGAGGTGAGCAGCGCATTGCCGCGCCGGCCGAGCAGCATATCCACGAAACGGGCGGAAACGCCGATGGCGCCGCGCGCCGAGCCGAGCTGCAGGGCAAGCGCCGGCGAGGCGCCGGCCTCCCGCAAGAGTGCAAGGAGAGAAGGCGACAGGCCGAAGCTGACAAAGGAACTGATGGCGGTGGCCGACGCGAGCAGGAAGAAGGCCCTGCGCTTTTCCGGTGGAGTGAAATCGACCGGGACGATTTCGGCCGCCTGCGCCTGCTCGCGGCTTTCGACCCTCTTCGGCAGGCCGAAGAGATAGAGCGGCAGGCAGACGAAAATCTGCAAAGCGGCGCACATCACGAAGGTCAAACGCCAGCCGACGAGATCGTTCACGAGCGCGAGGATCGGCCAGAAGACGGTGGCCGAAAGCCCGGTGAACAGCATGAGGATGGCAATGACCCGCTTGCCGTTCAGGCCTTCGCGCTCGACGACGGCCGTATAGGCCGGCGCCGACAGGCCGAGCGCGCCGCCGATGCCGATGACGACCCAGGCCGCGGCATAGGCCACGAACTCATGCGCGGCGGCAAGCAAGAGAAGACCGGCGGCAAAGATGACGGAAGCCGTCGCCATGACCCTGGCGGCGCCGTGGCGATCGAGCAGCCGGCCGGTCGCCGGGCTTGCCAGCGCGCTCACCAGCATCATGATCGTCAGCCCGAAGAAGATCACCTCGTTCGGCAAGCCGAGATCGGGCGCGATGACGCGGCCCATCACGCCGAGCATGTCGAAGCTCGTGCCCCAAGAGATGATCTGGGTGACGGCAAGCACGGCGATCGTCTGCGCCGAGTGCAGGGGGGAAGGTTTGGACATGCGGGAATCGCGGAAGGGCTGCGGATGCAAAGGCTGTAGCAGGTCAACAGGCCGTGCGGAAGCGATAACCGGATCATAGCGGAAAGGATTGGAACATGGTGGCGCAGAAGGGCAAGGACCTTCTCCTGAAGATCGACAATGGCGGCTCGTTCGTGACCGTCGCGGGGCTGCGCTCGAAACGGCTGGCCTTCAATGCCGAGACGGTCGACATCACCGATGCGGAAAGCGCCGGGCGCTGGCGGGAGCTTTTAGGGGGAGCCGGCGTACAGCGGGCGTCGCTGACCGGCGCCGGCATCTTCAAGGATCAGGCAAGCGACGGACTGGTGCGGACGGCCTTCTTCGCCGGCAGCCTCCTGAACTGGCAGATCCTGATCCCGGCCTTCGGCACGGTGACCGGGCCGTTCCAGGTGACAGCGCTCGAATATTCCGGCGAGCACAATGGCGAAATACGCTTCGAACTGGCGCTGGAATCGGCCGGTTCCTTGAGCTTCGGAGCGCTCTGATGTTGCCAGGCAATCGATTCAGCGGCGGGCGGGCGAACCGCAGGCGCGGCGAGGTGGAGGCGATGATCGACGGCGAGCGCCGCATCCTCTGCCTCACCTTGGGTGCGCTGGCGGAATTGGAGACGGCTTTTGCCGCGGGCGACCTCAACGGTCTGGCGGAGCGCTTCTCCTCCGGCCGGCTGAAGGCGGCGGACATGATCCGCGTCATCGGCGCCGGCCTGCGGGGCGGCGGCAACCTCTTCTCCGACGAGGAGGTGGCGGCGATGGCGGTCGAGGGCGGGATCGCCGGCTATGCGCGCATCCTCGGCGACCTGCTGGCGGCGACTTTCGGCGCGGCGGACGGGGAGGCCTCTGCAAACCCTTGAAGGCCGCAGCGGGTATCGAGGCAGGGACAGAGCCGTTTCCCTGGGAGGCGGTGATGCATGTCGGCCTCTGCCGGCTGCGGCTGAGTTCAAGGGATTTCTGGGCGCTGACGCCGAGAGAGTTCTTCGCCATGGCCGGAGGTTCGAGACCGCGGGGCGAGGCGATGGAGAGGGCCGGACTGGAGGCGCTGATGAGGGCGTTTCCGGATTGAGGGCAATTCAATCGAGAGACAACCATGGAAGACGACGAGAGCGATTTTTCGAGCACGCTTGCCAACGTCGAGGCGCTTGCTGGCGTGATGGCCGATCTGGAGAGCCGGTCGCAGCGATTCGGTGCGGCGCTGACGGGCGCGTTGCGCTCGGCGACCGCCGGCGGGCGGGGGCTGGAGGACGTGCTGCGGGGGCTCGGTAGCCGCTTGGCTGATGTTGCGCTCGCTGCCGGGCTGAAGCCGCTGGAAAACATGCTTGGCACTGCCATTGGCGGGCTCGCCGGCTCGGTGACGGCCTTTGCCGACGGGGGCGTGGTGCGTTCGCCGAGCTTCTTCTCCATGGGCGGGGGTATGGGCCTGATGGGCGAGGCGGGGGCGGAGGCGATCCTGCCGCTCAGGCGCGGGCCGGACGGCGCGCTGGGCGTTGCGGCATCCGCAGGTGGGACGGCGCCGCAGATCGTCTTCAACGTGACGGCCACCGATGCCGCGAGCTTCCGCAAAAGCGAAGGGCAGATTTCCGCCATGCTGGCGCGCAGCGTCGCGCGCGGGCGCAGGGGCCTTTAGGTCGGACTTTAAGGTGAAACGATGAGCGGTTTTCACGAAGTGCGGTTTCCGCTGCGGCTGGCGCTCGGCGCCACCGGCGGACCCGTCAGGCGCACGGACATCGTCAATCTTTCCAACGGGCGCGAGCAGAGGAACCAGCGCTGGCGGGATTCCCGCCGTAGCTACGATGCCGGATCGGGCGTGAAATCGCTTGCCGACCTCTATGCGGTGCTGGAATTCTTCGAGGCGCGGGGCGGGCAGCTCTATGGCTTCCGCTTCCGCGATCCGCTCGACTGGAAGTCCTGCGCGCCCGGCGAGACGGTGTCGGCCACCGACCAGGTGATCGGCACGGGAGACGGCGCGGCTGCGGCGTTCCAGCTTGTGAAGACCTATGCGGATAGCGGCGGAAGCTGGGTGCGGCGGATCGCCAAGCCTGTGGCCGGGACGGTTGCCGCGTCGGTGGACGGGGTGGCGAAGCAGGCCGGCTCGTTTTCGGTCGACATGGCGACGGGGATCGTGACCTTCTCCAGCGGGCACGTTCCGGGGACCGGAGCGATCGTGCGCGCGGGCTTCGAATTCGACGTGCCGGTGCGCTTCGATACCGACCGGATCGACGTCAACCTGGCGCATTTCGACGCCGGGCGCATCCCGACCATTCCGTTGACGGAGATACTGGCATGAAGACGATGCCCGCGGCGCTCGCCGCGCACTTAAAACAGGAGGCGACGACGACCTGCCATTGCTGGCGGGTGACGCGGCGCGACGGGACGGTGCTCGGTTTTACCGAACACGACCGCGATCTCGTTTTCGGCGGCACGACCTTTCTGGCGGCGGGCGGATTTTCCGCGAGCGAGGCGGAAGCCTCGGCGGGGCTTTCCGCCGGCGCCGACGAGGTGGCGGGCGGATTTTCGAGCGCGGCGATCCGCAAGGACGATCTGGCGGCAGGGTGGTATGACGGGGCACGGGTCGAACTGTTCCTCGTCAATTGGGCCGTGCCGGGAGAGCACATGCTGCTGAACGTGCGCGAGATCGGCGAGGTTTCTCGCGCCGGCGGGCAGTTCAGGGCGGAGCTGCGGAGCCTGGCGCACCGGCTGAACCAGCCGCAGGGGCGGGTTTACGGCCGCCGTTGCGATGCGGTTCTGGGGGATGCGCGCTGCGGCGTGAATCTGGCGGCCTGGCGCGGCCATGGGGCGGTCGTTGCCGTGAAGGATGCGAGCCGGATCGTCGTATCGGGGCTCGGCGGCTTCGAAGGCGGATTCTTCCGGCAGGGCGCGCTGACCTTCTCCGGCGGGGCGACGGTGGATATCGAGACGCACGAGCGGAAGCCGGACGGCACGGCGGAGCTGACGTTCTGGCTGCCGCTGGAGGAGCCGGTCGCGATAGGCGAGACGTTCACCGTGACGGCGGGCTGTGACAAGACCTTTTCGACCTGCAAGGCGCGCTTTGGAAACCAGCTTAATTTTCGCGGCTTCCCCCATGTGCCGGGGGCGGACTTCGCCTATTCCTATGCGGATGGGGAACGGCTCCATGACGGCGGCCCGATCTTCGGATGAGCGGGATGGGTGACAGGGTGGTGGCGCTGGCGGAGGGCTGGATCGGCACAGCTTACCGGCATCAGGGGGCGGCGAAGGGGATCGGCTGCGATTGCATCGGCCTGATCCGCGGCATCTGGCGCGAGCTTTACGGTGAGGAGCCCGAGGCGGTGCCGGCCTATGCGCCGGACTGGGCCGAACGGAGCGGTGAGGACCGGTTGATGGATGCGGCGCGGCGGCTGTTCGGGGAGGCGGTACCGGCGGGCGAGGCGGAGCCGGGCGATCTCCTGCTGTTCCGCTGGCGGCCGGATTGCGCCGCCAAGCACGCCGGCATTCTTGCCGGGCCGCGGCACTTCATCCATGCCTATGAGCAGTCGGCCGTGACACGCTCGGCGCTGGTGCCTTCGTGGCGGCGCAGGATTGCGGCGGTGCACCGGTTTCCGGAAAAGAATGATTGATGCAACTTTATGAAATCAAAAATAGAAATAACAATCTAAGATTGCATTCATCAAAAGTTGCATTCGCGAAGATATGATTTATATTGATGGAGTGATGAGCGAGGCGGCTACCTCGCCCATCTTTTGCTTATCTTATGAAATTGACCCGGACGGCTATAGACCAGCCCGTCCGGGTTATCCGCAAGCTAAGCGTAATGCCAATCGGCAGAAGCCTCATCGCATCACCTCCAGGATTGAGAACTAAGGCATCTGCCCACGTCGGCGGAGCCCACCTTCGCCGACGCGCCGGCTGGCACGGCGCATTCTGCTTCTAATCCTCAACCGACATAAGCCTAACATGCAATCATAGAGGGCGAACAGTAGCAATTTCGCCCTATTGAGATGCAGGAGGTTGTTATCTATGGCCACTCTTCTCTTCCAGGCGGCGGGCGCGGCGCTCGGCGGCGTGTTCGGTCCTGTGGGCGCGATCATCGGCCGGGCGGCAGGCGCGCTGGCCGGGAGCATGGTCGACCGGGCACTGATCGGCGGCGGAACGACTGTCTCCGGCGCGAGGCTCGCGACCGCACGCATTCCGGGTGCCGACGAGGGGACCGCGATCAGCCGCGTCTACGGCACCGCGCGGATCGGCGGCACGCTGATCTGGGCGACGCGCTTCGAGGAAGAGGTGACGCGAGAGCGCTCCGGCGGCAAGGCAACCGGGCCGCGGGTCGAGACCTTCCGGTATTTTGCCAATCTCGCGGTGGGGCTTTGCGAGGGACCGATCGCCGGCGTGCGTCGCGTCTGGGCGGACGGCCGCGAGCTCGACCTGGCGGCGATCGAGATGCGCGTCTATCGCGGCGACGAGGAGCAGTTGCCCGATCCGCTGATCGAGGCGAAACAGGGCGAGGGCAATGCGCCGGCCTATCGCGGTCTGGCTTATGCCGTGTTCGAACGGCTGCCGCTCGACAGCTTCGGCAACCGCATTCCGCTGCTGCAGTTCGAGGTACTGCGGCCGGTGGGCGATCTGGAGCGGCGGATCCGTGCGGTGACGATCATTCCCGGCGCGACCGAGCACGGGTATGCGACGGTGCCGGTGACCGAGAAGACGGGCGAGGGGAGCGCGCGCATCCTCAACCGCAATACACTGGTGGCCGGGACGGACTGGCAGGCCTCGCTCGACGAGTTGCAGGCGCTATGCCCGAACCTCGAACGGGTGGCGCTGGTGGTGTCGTGGTTCGGGACCGACCTGCGGGCGGGACACTGCCGGATCGTGCCGGGCGTGGAAGTGGCGGCGCGGCAGGACGAGAGCACCGAATGGTCGGTGGCCGGAATATCGCGTGCAGATGCGCGTCTGGTGAGCCAGGAAGGCGGACCCGCCTTCGGCGGCACGCCGAGCGACGCGAGCGTCAGCCAAGCGATCGCCGATCTCAAGGCGCGTGGGCTACAGGTCTATCTCTATCCTTTCGTCATGATGGATATCCCGCCGGGCAACGGTTTGCCCGACCCGTATGGCGGGGCGGAGCAGGCGGCCTTTCCCTGGCGCGGCCGGATCACCTCGTTTCCGGGGCCGGGACGGCCGGGAACTGCGGACAGGACGGCAGCGGCGCGGGTGCAGGTCGAGGCGTTTTCGAACGGCGCGGAAGGCTATCGCCGGATGGTGCTGCACTATGCGGGTCTGGCGGAGACCGCAGGCGGCGTCGACGGTTTCATCATCGGCTCGGAACTGCGCGGCCTGACGCAATTGCGGGATGAAACGAGCGCGTTTCCTTTCGTGCAGGAACTGATGGGGCTTGCAGCGGACGTGCGGGCGACCGTCGGGCCGGAGACGAAGCTGACCTACGGCGCCGACTGGAGCGAATATTCCGGCTACCATCCGCAGGACGGTTCGGGCGAGGTATTCTTCCATCTCGATCCGCTCTGGGCTTCGCCGGATATCGATGCGGTCGGCATCGACAACTACATGCCGCTCGCCGACTGGCGGGACGGGGATCTTGCGGCGGACAATCCGGACGGGTTCCGCTCGGCGGAAGACGTCGAGGCCATGGCGGCGCAGATAAATTCGGGCGAGGGCTTCGACTGGTATTACGCGAGCGAGGCGGACCGGGAGAACCGCCTGCGCTCGCCGATCACCGACGGACTGGCGGGAAAGCCGTGGGTGTTCCGCACCAAGGACCTCTCCGGCTGGTGGTCTAACCGGCACTACGACCGGGTAGGTGGGTCGGAGAGACCGACGCCCACGGCCTGGCTGCCCGGCATGAAGCCGATCTGGTTCACCGAACTCGGCTGCCCGGCGGTGGACAAGGGGGCCAATCAGCCGAACGTCTTCATCGACCCGAAATCGGCGGAAAGCGCCGCGCCCTACTTTTCGAGCGGCGGGCGGTCGGACAGCATGCAGCGGCGGTTTCTGGAGGCGCACCACGGCTGGTGGCAGGGTGAGGGCGCGCCGACGGGCATGGTCGATCCGGACCACATTTTCGTCTGGACCTGGGACGCGCGACCGATGCCGGCATTCCCCGACGACCTTTCGATCTGGAGCGACGGCGGCAACTGGCGCGCCGGCCACTGGCTGAACGGGCGGCTCGGCGGCACGACGCTCGCGGATGCGATCGGGGCGATCCTGACCGAGCACGGTTTCGAGGATTTCGACGTCTCGGGGGTGAGCGGCGACCTGACCGGTTATGTCCAGGGCGAGGTGACGTCGGCGCGTGCGCTGCTGGAGCCGATGCTGGAGGTATTTCAGGTGGACGTCGCGGAAGATGGCGGAAGATTGCGCTTCCGGTCGCGGCTGAAGGCCAGCCTCGCGCCGAGGGAGATTTCGGTGATTGCAGACATCGACGGCGAGCCGCTCTGGTCGGAAAACCGCGGCCACGACAGCGATTTTGCGGCCGAGGCGGTGCTGACGTCGTACAACCCGGTCCTGGATTACGAACAGGGGAGCGTGCGATCGCGCAAGGCGCGGGCGGAGAGCCGGCGGACGCTGAGCTACGA
This sequence comes from Neorhizobium descurainiae, assembly GCF_051400715.1. Classification (NCBI taxonomy): domain Bacteria; kingdom Pseudomonadati; phylum Pseudomonadota; class Alphaproteobacteria; order Hyphomicrobiales; family Rhizobiaceae; genus Neorhizobium; species Neorhizobium descurainiae. The sequence continues at coordinate 29,948 of NZ_JBLFFK010000012.1, read as the reverse complement.
CCTTCCGGCGGTGCTGCCGGGGGAAACCGCTCTCGGGGCGGTCGAGACGCTGCTGCGTACCCAACGGATCGGCCGGCGAACGCTCGGCTTCGCGCTGTCGCCTGCGGATATCACCGTCGAGCCGGGCGATGCGGTGCGGCTGGCCTTGCCGGATGCGAAGGGTCCCGAGGGGATTTTCATCATCGACCGGATCGAGGAAGGCGCGACGCGGCGGATCGAGGCGCGCCATCATGCGCCGCTCGCGCCGGCGAACCATGCGGGCGAACCCGGGCGTAGGATGAGCGGCGGCACGGTTTCGGATGCCTTTGCGCCGGTCCTGCACTTCCTCGACCTGCCGCGGTTTTCATCGGGCGAGGCCACGGGCTTCGCGCGGGTCGCCGGCTTCTGCCGGCCGTGGCGGCGCATGGCACTGTCGTCCTCGGCCGGAACGGAAGGGTACCGGGTGCGCGCCGCGCTCGACCGGCCGGCGAGGGTGGGCGTTCTGACGGCTTCGTTGGCGGCCGGTTTGACTGGGCGTTTCGACAGGGCCGGTGCGTTGGACGTCGAACTCTTCTTCGGCGGATTGTCGTCGGCGGACGAGCGGGCCGTGCTGAACGGCGAGAACCGCGTCGCAGTGATGGCGGAAAACGGCGTCTGGGAGGTGATCGGCTTTGCAGATGCCGAGGAGGTCAGCCCCAACCGCTGGCGGCTCACGAACCTGTTGCGCGGTCTGGCGGGCACCGAGGATGCGATGCTTGCGGGTGCCGTCATCGGGGCTTCGGTCGTGGTGCTCGACGAGGCGGTGGTGCCTTTGGGGCTTTCGGCGGAAGAGCGCGGCCTCGCATTGAACTGGCTGGCGGAGAGCCTGGGGCAGGGCGGCGGGCGCTCCGGCCCGCATGGGTTGGCGGCCGGACTGCGCGCGGAGATGCCGCTTTCGCCGGTGCATATCAAGGGCGAGCGTCAGCCGACGGGGGACGTGCGGTTCACCTGGATCAGGCGGGGCAGGGTGGAGGCGGACGGCTGGGACGGCGCGGACATTCCGCTCGACGAGCCGGAAGAGCGTTACCGTGTCGAGCTTCTCGACGGAGAGACGGTCAAGCGCACGATCGAGGTGGCGGAGCCGGCCTTCCTTTATCCGGCAACCGACGAGATCGCGGATTTCGGCGCGCCGCAGCCGAACCTTTCGTTGCGCATCCGGCAGATGGGCCGCGCGGTGCCGCTCGGCATTCCGGCCGAAACGGTCATGACATTCTAGGTCGAAAAGGAGACGAACATGGACGGAACGAAGGCGTGGTATCAGTCGAAAACGGTCTGGGGCGCGCTGATCGCGGTCGGCGCATCGCTTTTGCAGATGGCGGGAATCGAACTCGGCCAGGATGTGCAGGCCGATCTCGCGGATATCGCGGTGACGCTGGCGGGCGTTGCGGGCGGGCTTCTTGCAATCTACGGGCGGATCGCGGCCCAGTCGGGAATCGGGGGAAAATAGGCTTGTGAACGGCAGCATTACCGACCATTCATTTGCCATTCAGCCGCCTTTGGCTACATAATCCATCACATGCTTTGGACATGAATCCTGTTGTCTCGTGAGTGGAAAGTGTAACCATGGCGCGATTGCCGATCATCGCGATTTTGGCCGCCGGCATAGCCGGTTTTGCCGGCCTGCAGCCGGAAAAGGCCTCCGCGCGTGATTATCTCATCCTCGTCGCAGGCGACTGCGGCTCGGCAGCGTCCAGGGTGGTGCGGGAAACCGGCGGCCAGCTTCTTTCCGCCCAGCCTTCCTCCGATGGCCAGACCTGTGTCGTGACGGTGCTCGTCCAGGGCAGCGGCAGCGAAAGACCGCGCAAGGTAACCGTAAGGGTTCCGATGTAAGCGGTGTCCGGCGGCTACTCTTAATCTGCCGGCATATCATTCGAGGGACGGTTCATGCGCATTCTGGTGGTCGAAGACGACGTCAATCTCAACCGGCAGCTTGCCGATGCCTTGAAGGAGGCCGGCTACGTGGTCGATCAGGCTTTCGATGGCGAGGAAGGCCATTACCTCGGCGATACCGAGCCCTATGACGCGGTGATCCTCGATATAGGCCTGCCTGTGATGGACGGCATCACCGTCGTGGAGAAATGGCGCGCCGAGGGCAAGGGCATTCCCGTGCTGATGCTGACCGCTCGCGACCGCTGGAGCGACAAGGTGGCGGGCATCGACGCCGGCGCCGACGATTACGTGGCGAAACCCTTCCATGTGGAGGAAGTGCTCGCGCGGGTGCGCGCGCTGATCCGCCGGGCGGCCGGGCATTCCTCCTCGGAAATCGTCTGCGGCCCGGTCCGGCTCGACACCAAGGCCTCCAAGGCGAGCGTCGACGGCGTGACGCTGAAGCTCACCTCGCACGAATTCCGTCTGCTCTCCTACCTGATGCACCATATGGGCCAGGTCGTTTCCCGCACCGAGCTTGTGGAGCATATGTATGACCAGGATTTCGACCGCGATTCCAATACGATCGAGGTTTTCGTGGGCCGGCTTCGCAAGAAGCTCGGCGTCGACCTCATCGAAACGGTCCGCGGCCTCGGCTACAGGATGCAAGCGCCAACAGATGCGCGTTAGGTTTCGCCCCATCGGACCGAGGTCGCTGACAGCCAGGGTGCTGCTTCTGGCAACCGCGTGGTCGGCGCTGGCGCTGGTGGTGATCTCGATCGTCATTTCGCAGCTCTACCGGCAATCGGCGGAACGGGCCTTCACCGATCTCCTGCGCGCCCAGCTCTACAACGTCATCAACTCGATCACGATCGGCGACGACAACCAGCTCTCCGGCAGTCCGCAACTCGGCGACCTGCGCTTCTCGCAGCCGGAAACGGGCTGGTACTGGATCATCGAGCCGCTCGGCACGTTCGCGGCAAGGCCGCTGTCCTCCTCGTCGCTCGGCACTTCGAACATCAGCGTGCCGTCGATCCTGGCGGTGCCCTTCAACAACCGCTACGAGCGCTTCTATCCTGTCACCGATGCCTTCGGGAACCACGTTCTCGTCGCGGAGACCGAAGTCGTGCTCGACGGCGAAGGCCGCGCGGCGCGCTTCCGCGTCTCGGGCAATCTGGCTGTGGTGGAGGACGACATCCGCGCCTTTTCCCGCAGCCTCTATATCGCGCTTGCCGTCTTCGGCTTCGGCAGCCTGGTGGTGAACGGCCTTGCCATCCTCTACGGATTGCAGCCGCTCGACGGCGCCCGCCGCGCGCTCGAAAGGGTGCGCAGAGGTGAGGTGGAACGGCTGGAAGGCGAGTTCCCGCGCGAGGTCATGCCGCTCGCCAACGACATCAACGCGCTGATCGAAAGCAACCGCCGCATCGTCGAGCGGGCGCGCATGCAGGTCGGCAATCTGGCGCATTCGCTGAAGACGCCGATCGCGGTCCTGCTCAACGAATCGCGCATGCTCGACAAGGTGCAGTCCGATCTCGTCCGGTCGCAGGCGGAAGCCATGCAGGCGCAGGTACAATCCTATCTGAACCGCGCGCGCATCGCCGCTCAGCGCGAATCCCTGCTCGCCCGCACGGATGTCGAGCCGGTGCTGGAAAGGCTGGTGCGCGTCATGCGCCGGCTCAATCCGGAAAAGGAGTTCCATCTCTCCGTCTTGCCGCCCGGCGTGGCGCTCGCCATGGAACAGCAGGATGTCGAGGAGACGATCGGCAACCTGCTGGAAAATGCCGCCCGCTTCTGCAAGACGGGCGTCTGGATCACCGCCATGCCGACATCGGGACCTCAAACGGTCGAAAGTGAACACGCACGGCGCAGTTGGGTGGAAATGGTGGTCGAGGATGACGGGCCGGGGCTCGAGCCGGATCAGATCCGCGAGGCGATGAAGCGCGGCACGCGGCTCGACGAGAGCAAGCCGGGCGCTGGCCTGGGGCTTTCGATCGTGCGCGAGATCACTGGCGAATATCAGGGCACGGTCGAGCTGACGCGCGGGACCCGCGGCGGCCTGAAGGCGCAGCTTCTCTTGCCCGGAGTGACGAAAGATGCGGCCTGACACCGGCAAGTCCAGCAGGTCCAGGTCCCGGCGGGTGTGGCTGGCGGACAACATTTCACCAATCCCGGTCGCAGGGGCATGGACGGATGGATCGCCTGCTATATCTTTGCCGGCGAGGAAAATGACGTTAACGTGTACTAATGCATTGGGAGGGCTGGAAGATCACCCGGATGTGCGTGTTACCCCGTGATAAAGATGCTATGCCGGTACAAAGGCTGTCCCGGCAGGGATGCCCGAACGAAAACCGACCCGAGAGCCAGTTTCTGACACGATGCGATCCTTGAGCTTCCGAAATGTCGTTTCATTGCTTGTCGCTGCAGGCCTGCTCGCCGGCTGCGGCACGTCTTCCAACACCCGGACGGCCGGGGCGCGGGGCTTGCTTTCGCCAAAGCCTTCGGCATCCGCTTCCTATATTTCTGCGCTGCAGGGCGGCATTGTCGGTCGCACCGGCGCCACGCTCTCGGGGAGCGACCGTTCGCGCGCGCTGGAGGCGGAATACCGGGCCCTGGAGACGACCGCCAGCGGTCAGACGATTCCCTGGAAGGGTAATGACGCGAACGGCGAGGTGGTGGTCAACGCGCCTTACCAGGTCGGAACGCAGAACTGCCGCCAGTACCGCCACACGGTGACGGTGGACGGCAAGGAAGCGACGGCGCGCGGCGCGGCCTGCCGCAATTCCGACGGAACCTGGACGCCGCTGACGTGATATCGACCTCTGCGGCGGTTTGACCTGGGCCATGGCCGCAGGCACGGGCGAGGCCCATATCCAGGACGAGCTTGCGGCGAAACGCCTCAAATTCGCGTCAACACCGGCTCCGCGGTTGGAAAGAGCGGGTGGTTGCAGTATGGGACCCTATGGTTTTATGGATCGTCTTCGCAGTTCTGACGGCGGCCGTTGCGGCAGTCCTCATCATGCCCTTCGCCCGCGGCGCCAAATCCGCGCCCGCAGATCGCGCCGGTGAAGTCGAAGTCTATCGCGACCAGCTGAAGGAACTGGAGCGGGACCGCGCCCAGGGCCTTATCGAGCCGCAGGAGGCCGAGTATGCCCGTGCCGAGATCGGCCGGCGGCTCATCGCCGCGGCGGGTGCCGGTGAGGGCGGGCAACAGGCCGCTCCCAGGACACGCAGATATGCGCTTGCCACCGCCGTCGTGACGCTCGTTCCGTCGGCTGTCGGGCTCTGTCTCTACGTGATGCTGGGAAGCCCCGGCATCCCCGACCAGCCGCTCGAAGCGCGGCTCGAAAATCCCGGCAACAATATCGCGCTGCTCGTCGCCAAGGCCGAGCGGCATCTGGCGCAGAATCCCAATGACGGTGCCGGCTGGGATCTGCTGGCGCCGATTTATTTCCGCTCCATGCGCCTAGGCGACGCCGAGATGGCCTACCGCAACGCGATCCGTCTCCTGGGGCCGAACGCGATGCGGCTCGCGGGCCTCGGCGAGACGCTGGTGGCGTCGAACGACGGGATCGTCACCGAGGATGCGCGCTCCGCCTTCGAGGAGGCGGTGAGGCTCGATCCGGACAATCCGCGTCCGCGCTTCTATGTCGGGCTCGGGCTGGAACAGGCGGGCAGGGTAGCGGAGGCTCGGACGGTGTTCGAGGAGATAGCCAAGGATTCCCCGCCGGACGCCCCATGGATGCAGCTCGTCAACCAGCATATCGCCAAGAACGGCGGCAGCGCCGCGCCCGAACGGGACACGGCGCAGGCGCCCGGCAGCCCGAGCCAGCAGGATATCGCCGCTGCCGAAAACATGTCGCAGGACGATCGGCAGGCGATGGTCCGCGGCATGGTCGACAGCCTCGCGGCGCGCCTGAAGGAGGACCCGGACAATCTCGAAGGCTGGCTGAGGCTGGTGCGTTCCTATTCCGTGCTCGGCGACAGGGCGAAGGCCGAGGAGGCGCTGAAGAGCGGCCTGAAGCAGTTCCCGTCCTCCGGCGAGCTGGTGGCGCTTGCCAACGAGATCGGTATCGCCGTGGAAGGGACTGCCCAATGACGCGCAAACAGAAACGGCTTGCGGTGATCGCCGGCGGCATGAGCTTCATCATCGTCGCGGTGCTGCTCGTGATGTTCGCCTTCAGCCAGTCGGTGGCCTATTTCTTCATGCCGGCCGATATCGCCACGGCCGACATCAAGCCGGGCACGCGCATCAGGCTCGGCGGACTGGTGGCGGAGGGCTCCGTCAAGCGCGGCCAGGGTTCGACGGTGAGCTTTACCGTGACCGATGGCAGCGGCAACGTGCCGGTGACCTATACCGGCATCCTGCCCGACCTCTTCCGCGAGGGGCAGGGCGTGGTGACGGAAGGCGCCTTCGACGCGGCCAGCCATGAATTCGTGGCCGACAGCGTGCTCGCCAAGCATGACGAGAACTACATGCCGAAGGAAGTCGCCGACCGGTTGAAGGAGCAGGGCGTGTGGAACGACGGCAAGGCGCCTGACAGAAAGACCTCCGAGGGCGCTTCGTCCAAGGCAGAAGGAGTGGCGACGCAATGATCATCGAGATCGGCCATTACGCGCTCGTGCTGGCGCTCGCCACCGCCCTGATCGTTTCGGTCCTGCCGGTGATCGGCGCGCGGCGTGGCGATGCCGCTATGATGGCGCTGGGCACGACCGGTTCTTTGACCATGTTCGCGCTCGTCGCCTTTTCCTTCGGCGTGCTCACCTGGGCCTATGTGGTCTCGGACTTTTCGGTCGCGAACGTCTGGGAGAATTCCCATTCGCTGATGCCGCTGATCTACAAATATTCCGGCGTCTGGGGCAATCACGAAGGCTCCATGCTGCTCTGGCTGCTGATCCTCGCCTTCTTCAGCGCGCTCGTGGCCGTCTTCGGCCGGAACCTGCCCGATACGCTGCGCGCCAATGTGCTGGCCGTGCAGGCCTGGATCTCGACGGCTTTCCTGCTGTTCATCCTCTTAAGCTCCAATCCCTTCCTGCGTCTCGATCCGGCTCCCGCCGAAGGGCAGGACCTGAACCCGATCCTGCAGGATCTCGGGCTAGCGATCCACCCGCCGCTGCTCTATCTCGGCTATGTCGGCTTCTCGGTCTGCTTCTCGTTCGCGGTCGCAGCGCTGATGGAAGGCCGCATCGATGCGGCCTGGGCGCGCTGGGTGCGGCCCTGGACGCTTGCCGCCTGGACCTTCCTGACGGCAGGCATCGCCATGGGCTCGTACTGGGCCTATTACGAGCTCGGCTGGGGCGGCTGGTGGTTCTGGGACCCGGTCGAGAATGCTTCCTTCATGCCCTGGCTTGCCGGCACCGCGCTGCTGCATTCCGCGCTGGTGATGGAAAAACGCGAGGCGCTGAAGATCTGGACCGTGCTGCTCGCGATCATGACCTTCTCGCTGTCGCTGCTCGGCACCTTCCTGGTCCGCTCCGGCGTGCTGACTTCGGTGCATTCCTTCGCGACCGACCCGGCGCGCGGCATCTTCATCCTCTGCATCCTGGGCGTCTTCATCGGCGGCGCTTTCGCGCTGTTTGCATGGCGGGCGCCGATGCTGAAGGCGGGCGGGCTGTTCGCGCCGATCTCGCGCGAGGGCGCGCTGGTGCTGAACAACCTGATCCTGACGGTGGCGACCGCGACGGTGCTGACCGGCACGCTCTATCCGCTGATCCTCGAAACGTTGACCGGCGAGAAGATTTCGGTCGGCGCGCCCTTCTTCAACATGACTTTCGGGCTTCTGATGCTGCCGCTTCTGGTCGCCGTGCCGTTCGGGCCGATGCTCGCCTGGAAGCGGGGTGATCTGCTCGGCGCGCTGCAGCGTCTCTATGTATTCGCAGCCCTGGCGCTGTTTGCGGGCCTTGCCTTCTACTATGTCCAGCACGGCGGCCCGGTTCTGGCGATCTTCGGGCTGGCGCTCGGCTTCTGGGGCATGGCCGGCGCGCTCGCCGACCTCTGGTATCGCGGCAATTTCTCCAAAGTGGGCTTTTCGGTGGGTTTGAAGCGGCTCGCCGGTCTGCCGCGTTCCGTGTTCGGCACGGCGATCGCCCATTTCGGCCTCGGCGTGACGGTGCTCGGGATTTTTGCGGCGACGACCTTCGGCACCGAGACGGTGGTCGAGATGAAGCCCGGCGCTTCGGTGGACGCGGGCGGCTATTCGCTGACCTTCGACGGCATGCGCGAGGCGGTCGGGCCGAACTATACCGAGGAGCGCGGGCACTTCACGGCGAGCCGCGGCGGGGTTGCGGTCGCCGACGTCTGGTCGTCGAAGCGGCTTTATACGGCGCGGCGCATGCCGACGACGGAAGCCGGCATCCTCACCTTCGGCTTGAGCCAGCTCTACGTCTCGCTCGGCGATCCGATGGAAGGCGGCGGCATCGTCGTGCGCGTCTGGTGGAAGCCGTTCATCCTCTGCATCTGGGGCGGCGCGCTGATCATGATGGTGGGCGGCTTCGTTTCGCTGTCGGACCGACGTTTGCGGGTCGGGGCGCCGAGCCGGAAGGCCAAGCCTGCAAGGCCGGTGCTGGAGGCGGCGGAGTGATGGCGGCAAATTCCTCATCAACACTTCGTCTCATAAACCCCTCCCCAACCCCTCCCCACAAGGGGGAGGGGCTTGGCTGCCCTGCTCATCCGTTTCTGTCTGGACAAGGCCGTGCCACGGGCTTTCTCCCCCCTTGTGGGGGAGATGGCCGGCAGGCCAGAGGGGGACTTTTTCTCGCTTTTCTGCTTTTTCTTTCATTCCTCACTCCCCTCCCGGCGCTTGCCGTCAATCCGGACGAGGTGCTCTCCAACCCGGTCCTCGAACAGCGCGCCCGCAACCTTTCGGCGCAATTGCGCTGCATGGTCTGCCAGAACCAGTCGATCGACGATTCCAATGCGGAGCTCGCCCGGGATCTCCGCGTGCTGGTGCGCGAACGGCTGACGAACGGCGATACGGACCAACAGGTCATCGACTACGTGGTGTCGCGCTACGGCGAATTCGTGCTTTTGAAGCCGCGTTTCAGCGCCAGGACGGTGATTCTCTGGGCGACGCCGGTCCTGCTGCTTGTCATTGGCGCCATTGCGATTTTCGTCTTCATCCGCACCCGGCCGAGCGGGCGGGCGGTAGCGGCGCTGACGGCCGAGGAACAGGCTCGTATCGAGGAGCTTCTGAAGAAGTAGCGACCGGCTTTTTCGCGTCAGCCGAACATTACGAAGATTTCATTCGCCCGCCACGTGCAGTTAACGTGTTGCCGCCTATATCTCTTGTCATCCACCGCCCGCCGGACCTCCGGCCAACAAATGACTGAAGAGAAGAAGGTAGCTTTAAAGATGCGCAATATTGGACGTCCCTCCCTGAAGACCGTCTTGCAGACGACCACGGTTGCTGGTCTTGCCGCGGTCATGCTGTCGAGCGGCATCCCGGCTGAGGTCATGCAGTCCTTCGCCGCTCCGGTCAGCGTCACCGCGCCGCAGGCCCCGAGCTTTGCCGATGTCGTCTCCGCCGTTTCCCCCGCCGTCGTTTCCGTCCGCGTCCAATCGGACGCCCAGGTCGCCTCCGATGACAGCGGCAATTTCTCCTTCAATTTCGGAGGCCGCGGCTTCGACCAGCTTCCCGACGACCACCCGCTGAAGCGCTTCTTCCGCGAATTCGGCGGTGAGATGCCGGGCGGCCCGGGCGACCGCAACCAGGACCGCGCCGATCGAAACGGCCCGCGTGACCGGGACAACGGCAACCGCCCGCACCGCCTGCGCCCGTCCGCGCAAGGTTCCGGCTTCTTCATTTCCGAAGACGGTTATCTCGTCACCAACAATCACGTCGTTTCCGACGGCTCGGCCTATACGGTCGTGCTGAATGACGGCACCGAGCTCGAAGCCAAGCTGGTCGGCAGGGACAGCCGCACCGACCTCGCCGTGCTGAAGGTCGACGCCACCAGCCGCAAGTTCACCTATGTCAACTTCGCGGATGACAGCAAGGTTCGCGTCGGCGACTGGGTCGTCGCGGTCGGCAACCCGTTCGGCCTCGGTGGCACGGTAACGGCCGGCATCATTTCGGCCCGCGGCCGCGACATCGGCTCCGGCCCCTATGACGACTACATCCAGGTCGATGCGGCCGTGAACCGCGGCAATTCGGGTGGCCCGACCTTCAACCTCTCGGGCGAAGTGGTCGGCATCAACACCGCGATCTTCTCGCCATCGGGCGGTAACGTCGGCATCGCTTTCGCGATCCCCGCCTCCACGGCGCGGGATGTCGTCGCCGACCTCATGAAGGACGGCAAGGTCGAACGCGGCTGGCTCGGCGTGCAGATCCAGCCGGTCAACCAGGACATCGCCGACTCGCTCGGCCTCAAGGAAGCCGCCGGCGCCCTCGTCGTCGCTCCTCAGGAAGGCTCGCCCGGCCAGAAGGCCGGCATCAAGGAAGGCGACGTCATCACCGCCGTCAACGGCCAGCCGATTAAGGATGCCCGCGACCTCGCCAAGCGCGTCGCCGCCTTCGGCCCGAACACCAAGGTCGACGTCGACCTGTGGCGCGACGGCAAGGCCGAGACGATCCCGGTCACCCTCGGCAACCTCCAGAGCGACGAGGCTGCCCAGGCCGCGCCCGAGCAGCCGGACGCACCGGCTCCCTCCAGCGAAAAGGCGCTCGCCAGCCTCGGCATCACGGTCGCCCCGGCCGAGGACGGTTCCGGTCTCTCCGTGACGGACGTCGATCCGGACAGCGAGGCTGCTGCCCGCGGCTTGAAGAGCGGCGAAAAGATCGTCTCGGTCAATAACCGCAAGGTCGCGAGTGCTGCCGATGTCGGCAACGTGATCGACCAGGCCCGCAAGGACGGCCGCACCCGCGCGCTCTTCCAGGTCGAATCCGGCGGCAACAGCCGCTTCGTTGCCCTGCCGATCGACGAAGGCTGATCCTTCGGGCCGCCAAGTGGTTGAGGGCGCCGCCGGCAACGGCCGGCGCCCTTTTCACGAGGGGAGAGTGAGAGATGGTGATGGATATCCGTTATTCTGCCGAAACCGACGAATCCCATGATGCAAAAACGGGCGGTGACGCTATTGTTCCGCACATGAAGATTCTGGTGATCGAAGACGACCTCGAAGCCGCAGCCTACATGACCAAGGCCTTTCGCGAGGCCGGGATCGTGGTCGATCATGCAAGCGATGGCGAAAGCGGTCTCTTCATGGGCACGGAGAATTCCTACGACGTGATGGTCATCGACCGCATGCTGCCGCGCCGCGACGGCCTTTCCGTCATCAGCGAGCTCAGGAAGCGCGGCGTCAACACGCCGGTTCTCATCCTCTCGGCGCTCGGCCAGGTGGACGACCGCGTGACGGGCCTACGCGCCGGCGGCGACGACTATCTGCCGAAGCCCTATGCCTTTTCCGAACTGCTCGCCCGCGTCGAAGTGCTCGGCCGCCGCAAGGGCGCGCCGGAACAGGACATGGTCTACCGCGTCGGCGACCTGGAACTCGACCGGCTTTCCCATGAAGTGCGGCGCGCCGGCAAGGAAGTGCTCCTACAGCCGCGCGAATTCCGCCTGCTCGAATACCTGATGAAGAATGCCGGCCAGGTGGTGACCCGCACCATGCTGCTCGAAAACGTCTGGGACTATCATTTCGACCCGCAGACCAACGTCATCGACGTGCATGTCTCGCGGCTGCGCTCGAAGATCGAGAAGGACTTCGACAAGCCGCTGCTCAAGACCATCCGCGGCGCCGGCTACATGATCAAGGACGAAGGGTAATTGCTTGAACGCCCACGCCTGAAGTTTCCCTTCCGCCGGCGGCGCTTGCGCAGCCCGAGAGCTCCGCTGCTGGCACGCGCCCGCCTGATGTTCCGTTCGACGGCCGTGCGGCTGTCGGCGCTTTACATCCTGCTTTTCGCGCTTTGCGCCGCTTTCCTCGTCTTCTACGTGACGGCGATGTCCGAGCGGCTGCTCGCCCAGCAGACGCGCCAGACGCTGCAGGAGGAAGTGCTGGACATCCAGCGGGCCTATGAGAGGGGCGGCGTCAATCTTCTGCTCAGGATGATGGAGCGGCGCGCACGCCAGCCGGGCGCCAATCTCTATGTGATCGCCGGACCGAACGGCGAGATGCTGGCCGGCAATGTCGCTTCGGTGCAGCCGGGCGTGCTCGACGAGCAGGGCTGGACCCCTTTTCCTTTTACCTATGAACCCTATTCGGAAGTGGATGGCCCGCGCCGGCATTTGGCGCTTGCCAATGTGGTGCTTCTCGACAACGGCTTGCGGGTCATGGTCGGGCGCGATCTCGGCGATCCCGGCCGGTTCCGCGGCCTCGTGCGGCGGGCGCTCATGGTCGCCCTGACCATCATGGGGGTCGGGGCGCTGGTCATCTGGTTCGGCATCGGCCGCAACGCCCTGAAACGTATCGACCGCATGTCGGCGGCGAGCCAGAAGATCATGGCCGGCGACCTTTCCCAGCGCCTGCCGGTTGGGAAATCCGGCGACGAGTTCGACCGGCTTTCGGATTCGCTGAACGCCATGCTGGGACGCATCGAGAAGCTGAACGAGGGCCTCAAACAGGTCTCCGACAACATCGCCCACGACCTGAAGACGCCGCTGACGCGGCTGCGCAACAAGGCCGCCGACGCGCTCGCCGAGGGTCGCGAGGACGTGCGGCGCGGGGCGCTCGAAGGCATTATCGGCGAATCCGACCAACTCATCCGCACCTTCAATGCGCTATTGATGATCTCGCGCGTCGAAGCGGGCTCGATCGCGGCGGAAATGTCCGACATCGATCTTTCGGCGATCTCCGCCGACAGCGCCGAGCTTTACGAGCCGGTGGCGGAAGAGGCGGGGCTTTCGCTTGCGACCGATCTGGAGCCGGGGCTGGCGGTGCACGGCAACCGGGAGCTCATCGGCCAGGCGATCTTCAATCTGCTCGACAATGCGATCAAATACGCCGCGGAAGGCAAGGGCGAGCCGAAGATCGGCGTGAAGCTTGCGAAAACCGATGGCGCCATCCGGCTGTCGGTCTGCGACAACGGTCCCGGTATTCCGGCCGACAAGCGCAACGAGGTGGTCAAGCGGTTCGTGCGGCTGGACGAAAGCCGCTCCAAGCCGGGTACTGGCCTGGGCTTGTCGTTGGTCGAGGCGGTGATGGAACTGCATGGCGGTTCGCTGGAGCTTTCCGCCACCCGTCAGGACAACAAGGAGGCGCCCGGCCTTACCGTCACCATGGTCTTTCCCGCGCCGAAGCCCTAAGTGGGAAATGGAGGACGATTCGAGGAGGACGTGGTGTCGGAAAGACTGAGCCGGCTCGATGCGGTGAAGGCGGAGGTGATCCGGCCGCTGAACCAGACGGAAGCGAAGGCGGCGACGGCCGTTCTGAAGGATATCGGCAAGGCCGAACCGACGGTCGCCAGGCTGCTCGCCGGCGACAGCCCGCTCAAGGATTTCATCGTCGCGGCCTTCACCCTCTCGCCCTACCTGCGCGATACCGCGGCGGTCTCCCCCTCGCTTCTGACAACGGCGATCGGCGAGCCTCTGGAACCGGCATTGGAACGGCTGATCGGGACGGCCCGCAACGCCTGGCGGCCGAAGGACGGCAGGACGCCCTCCGAAAACGAAGTGATGACGGCGCTCCGGGCCGCGAAAAGAGGCCTGAGCTTTCTCGTCGCGCTGGCCGACCTTGCCCGCATCTTCACCGCCAGGGACACGACGCGCTGGCTGAGCGCGATCGCCGAGGCTTCCGTGGCGGCAACGGTCGACCACCTGCTGCTTGCGGCGCACGAGAGCGGCAAGCTGAAGCTCGTGGATGCCGCCGAGCCCAGCAAGGGGTCGGGTCTGATCGTGCTCGGCATGGGCAAGCTCGGCGGCCGCGAGCTCAACTATTCCTCCGACATCGACATCGTCGTCTTCTTCGATCCGGAAGCGGGCGTCCTGACCGATCCGCTGGATGCCTCCGAAATGTTCGGCCGGATGATGCGGCGGCTGATCCGCATCCTGCAGGAGCGCACCGCCGACGGTTATGTCTTCCGCACCGATCTGAGGCTGCGTCCGGATCCCGGCTCGACGCCGCTCGCCGTCTCGCTCGATGCGGCGCTGATCTATTACGAAGGCAGGGGGCAGAACTGGGAGCGCGCCGCCTTCATCAAGGCGCGGCCGATCGCCGGCGACATCGCGGCCGGCGAGAATTTCATGCGCCTGCTGACCCCCTTCGTCTTCCGCAAATATCTCGACTATGCGGCGATCGCCGACATCCATTCGATAAAGCGGCAGATCCATGTGCACAAGGGCCACGGTGCGATCGCGGTGAAGGGCCATGACGTGAAGCTCGGCCGCGGCGGCATCCGCGAAATCGAGTTCTTCGCCCAGACGCAGCAGCTGATCGCTGGTGGCCGGATGCCGCCGTTGCGCGCCCGCGAGACGGAGACCGCCCTGAAAGCGCTCGCCGAGGCGAAATGGATCACGCCGGAGATCGCCGCCGAACTCACCGAATGCTACTGGTTCCTGCGCGACGTCGAGCACCGCATCCAGATGGTGCACGACGAGCAGAGCCATAACCTGCCGGAGACCGATGCCGAGCTGAAGCGCATCGCCTTCATGCTGGGCTTTGCCGATGCGCCAAGTTTTTCCGAAAAGCTGGAGGATGTCCTGCGCACTGTCGAAAGGCGTTATGCGCGGCTCTTCGAGCAGGAGGTGAAGCTTTCCGGCGGCGACGGCAACCTCGTCTTCACCGGCCAGGGGGACGATCCGGGTACGCTGAAAACACTGGCGGCACTCGGTTTCGAGCGGCCGGCGGATATCTCCCGCGTCATCCGCACCTGGCATTACGGCCGCTACCGCGCGACGCAATCGGTCGAGGCGCGCGAGCGGCTGACCGAACTCATGCCGGCGCTGCTCCAGGCCTTCGGCGAAAGCAAGCGCGCCGACGAGGCGTTGCTGCGTTTCGACCATTTTTTGAAAGGCCTGCCGGCGGGCATCCAGCTCTTCTCGCTGATCGGCAACAACCCGGCGCTTCTGGCGCTGATCGTGACGATCATGTCGTCGGCGCCGCGGCTTGCCGATATCGTCGCCTCCAAGCCGCATGTCTTCGATGGCATGCTGGACCCCGGCCTGATGGCCGAATTGCCCACCCGCGACTATCTCTCCCATCGCCTTTCCACATTCATGGGCGGCGCAAGGGCTTACGAGGAACTGCTCGACCGCCTGCGCATCTTCGCCGCCGAGCAGCGCTTCCTGATCGGCATCGGTCTGCTGACCGGCGCGATCTCCGGCGTCGAGGCGGCGCGCGCCTTCACCCATCTCGCCGACCTCTTGATCGAGGCGGCGCTGAAGGCGGTGATGGAGGAGATCCGGGCCGCCCATGGCACCTATCCAGGCGGCCGCGTGGCGGTGATGGGCATGGGCAAGCTCGGCAGTTTCGAACTGACCGCCGGCTCCGACGTCGATCTCATCCTCCTCTACGACTACGATAGCGAAGCGATGGAAAGCGAGGGGCCGAAGCCCATCGATTCCACCCGCTATTTCACCCGCATCACGCAAAGGCTGATCGCCGCGCTGTCTGCGCCCATGGCCGAGGGAGTGATCTTCGAGGTCGACCTTCGCTTGCGGCCCTCGGGCAACAAAGGCCCGGTCGCGACCCGCATCAACGCTTTTCGCAAATATCAGCGCGAGGAAGCCTGGACCTGGGAGCACATGGCGCTGACCCGCGCCCGGCTGGTCTGCGGCGACGAGAGCCTTGTGAACGAGGCGAGGGACGTGATCGGCGAGGTGCTGTCGGCGAGGCGGGACGTCGGCAGGATCGCCAGGGACGTCGCCGAGATGCGCGAACTGATCGAAAAGGAAAAGCCGCCGCGCGACATCTGGGATTTCAAGCTCATCCCGGGCGGGCTGATCGACATCGAATTCGTCGCCCAGTATCTGCGCCTCATCGCTCCGGCCAAGGGGGGCGTTTCGGATGCCTATGGCTTCTCGACTGCCGAAGCCCTGAAGACGCTTGGCGAAAGGCTGATGCGACCCGGCGACCTCGACACCTGCCTTGAAGCGCTGCGTCTGTTCACCGAACTCTCCCAGATCATAAGGCTTTGCGTCGACGGTCCGTTCGAACCGGAAGATGCGCCCGCGGGTCTCCTTGAGCGTGTTTGCCGGGCCGGCGACTGCCCGGATATCAGGACGCTGGAAGGGGAGGTGAAGCGGCTGTCGAAGGCGGTGCGGGAGGTTTTCGGGAAGACGGTGGGGGCTTGATCGAGGCATGGGATTTGCCCCTCATCCGCCTGCCGGCACCTTCTCCCCGCACGCAGGGAGAAGGACCTATGCCGCGCCGTCTTCCCCTAACCGTAATGTTGTGCAGGGCACGTCCCCTCTCCCCGTCAGAACGGGGAGAGGGTTGGGGTGAGGGGCGATTGTAAAATGTCCAGCTCCCCTTAAACCTGTCCGTCAGGCCGATCTTCTCCGGGTCGTCGCCTGCTGCGGCAGGTCGGGAATATGCAGCGAGACGACCGTCCCCCTGCCGACCTGCGAGCGGATGCGCATCGTGCCGCCGTGGAGCGCGATCAGCGAGCGGGAAATGGCAAGCCCGAGGCCCGAGCCACCCTTGCTCTTCGCATACTGGCTCTGCACCTGTTCGAAGGGCTGGCCGATCTTGGAAAGCGATTCCTGCGGAATGCCGATGCCGGTATCGGCTATGGTCAGCACCACGCCCTTCTCCAGCCTGCGGGCGCGGAGTTCGACCTTGCCGCCTTCGTTGGTGAACTTCACGGCATTGGAGAGAAGGTTGAGCATGACCTGTTTCAAGGCCCGCCGGTCGCCGGCCATGTTCAGGTTGTCGCAGAGGCGCTGGCGGATGGCGATCGCCTTGTGCTCGGCGGCGATCGAGGTCAGCCGCAGGCTCTCCTCGATCAGCGGTTTGAGATCGACCGGTTCGCACTGGATGCGCATATGGCCGGCTTCGATCTTCGACATGTCGAGGATGTCGTTGATGACATTGAGCAGATGCTTGCCGCTGTCGTGGATATCCTTGCAATATTCCGAATATTTCGGCGAGCCGAGCGGGCCGAACATGCCGTTCACCAGGATTTCCGAAAAGCCGAGGATGGCGTTGAGCGGCGTCCTGAGCTCGTGCGACATGTTGGCGAGGAATTCCGACTTCGCCTTGTTGGCGGCTTCGGCGCGGTCCTTCTCCGCCTGGTAATTGGCATTGGCGACCGAAAGCTCGGCCTTCTGGCGCTCCAGCTTCTTCTGCGAGGAGGACAGGTCGCCGATCGTCGCCATCAGCCGGCGCTCGCTGTCGCGCAGCCGCTCCTGATGGCGCTTCAGGAGCGTGATGTCCGTGCCGACCGAAACGAGGCCGCCGTCGCGGGTGCGTCGCTCGTTGATCTGCAGCCAGCGCTCGTCGGCGAGCTGAACTTCCGTGGTGCGGGAAAAGCCGCTGCCGTCCGGATCGGCGACGCGCCGCTCGATGACCGGCCGGGCTGCGGCGGCATTGACGGCGGCGCGCTCGGTGCCCGGCACCAGTACGGTGTCCGGCAGGCCGTAAGCCTGCTGGAAATGGGTGTTGCACATGACGAGCCGGTCGTTCTTGTCCCACAGCACGAAGGCTTCCGACGTGCATTCGATCGCGTCCGCCAGGCGCTGGTCGGCCTCCGCGTAACGCTGGGCGAGACGGTGCTGTTCGGTCACGTCCATGGCGATCCCGATGACATGGGTGCGGCCGGCGGCCGTTTTCACCACCTGGGCGCGGGCGCGCATCCAGACATAGTGGCCGGCCGCATGGCGCATGCGGAAAACCTGATCCACCTGCTTGGCGTTGCCGCGGCTGATGGCGCGGGCGAGCGCATAGATGTTGCCGTCGCTCGGATGCATCATCCGCGCCGCGTCGGTAAACGAGATCACGTTGCCGGCCGGCGGCAGGCCGAGCATCTCGTACATCGAGCCGGACCAGAAGAGGCGCTTGTTGGTGACGTCGAAATCCCACAGGCCGCAGCGTCCGCGCGACAGTGCCGTCTCGATTCGCAGGTTGGATTCGACGAAGGTGTCGTCGGCATCGCGGGCGCGCTTCACCTGCATGTAATAGGCATAGAGGATGACGAGCAGGATCGCCGAAATGCCGGTGAAGAGCGTGACGTTGAGCGAAACTTCGTGACGCCACAGGCGGTTGATGCCTTCGAGCGAATGGGCGGCGACGATCAGTGCGCCTTCGCTGCCGATCGGCTGGATTGCGGCATAGTGGGGGATTTCGCCGAAATAGGTCTCGATCACGCTGCTGTCGTCGCCGAAGCGGCGCAGCGCGGCGATTTCCGGCAGCACGGATGTGAGGCGCCGGCCGATATAGGAGGCGGCGTCGCCTGCGCCGCCGAAAACACGCCCCGCCTGATCGACGAGGAGGACGAAGGCTCCGGATTGGAGCTGGCCCTGCGGCAGGAAGGAGCCGAGACGCGTTTCCGCTGCCGCACGGTCGGCGTTGGAAAAGACCGTTGCGTCGCCGGAGAAGGCCGCGCGCGCCGCCGTTGCGATCAGCGCTGTCGACTGCTGCGCGGCTTCCTGCATCCGGCCGTGTTCGGCCATGATGCCCAGGATGCGTGCGGCCGCGACGACGGTGAGAAAGGCGATGATGAGGAGCGGAATGGAGCGCTTCAGGACCAGTTCCACCCGCGGCATCTGCCGAGCAAGCGGCCTGACGGTCTCGTTTGGAATGGCGCGCCCCAAACTTGCCAGGCTCGGAAATTTGAAACGCAGCCATCCTTCGGCCGCGGTTGCCCGCCGCACGTCCGCCATCGTCTTCATGTGGTCCCTCGTGATGATTCGAGGCGCCGCTCGCCCGAATCTGACTTAATGAATCACTAGTGATTCTTCGTGTCCAGAGGGTTGCTAAGATTTTTTTAACGATTTGATTCGGCTGCGAATCGGATTGATTCCTGCGCCGGGAAGACGAGGCGCTGCGTCAGACAGCCGGGCTTTCGATGAGGCTGGTGCGGGTTGCGGCGATGGAAATCGCGGCAAGCACGATGATCACTGCGCCGTAGATATAGGCGGTCATGGACAGTCCGAGCACGGGAGCGGCAAGGCCAGCGACGATCGCCGGAACCGCAAAGGCCAGGTAGCTTTCGACCAGAAAGGCGGCAAACAGGCCGGCTCGTTCATGGCCTTCGGCAAGCGGCAGAACGATCTTCAGAATGTTGGCGAAGATCGATCCGAGGCCGAGACCGGCGACGGCCGTGCCAAGAAAGAGAAGCCCGACGGCCTGTTCCTCGATGCCTGCGAGCGTGATCAGAACGCCGACGATCAACCCGGTCGTGCCGATGAACAATACGCGTTGCGGCGCGAGCGCGCGAAAGACGAAGACCGAAGCCGTGGCGCTCAACATCAGGGTCGCCACGACCGCGCCGCCGACGAAGGGCGAGGTGATGCCGGTCGCGACCGCCACCAGTGTCGGCATCAGCGAGAGATAGAAGCCGGCGAGCGCCCAGCCCGCGACATTGACCGGCGTCACCCTGATCAGCAGTCCGCGGGCACGGCGCGGCACGCTGATGCGGGGCCGCATCGCGGCGAGCGCGCCGGACCGTCCTGCGGTGGTCTCTGGCATGAAGGCGAGCGCGACGATGCCGATGACGGTGACGAGGAACAGGATCGCATAGATGAGATGCGTCGGTTGCGGCGCGAAGGCGACGAGCGCGCCGCCCGAAAGTGTGCCGATCATCAGGCCGAGAAACGCCGTGATGCTGTTGAGAATGGGGCCGTTCCGCTTGTCCGTATCGAGGATTGTCGCGCCGAAGGTCGGGAAGGCGATGCCGGTGGCAATGCCCTGGACGACGCGGCCGGCAATCAGCATGCCGCCCGATTCCGCCAGCATGAAGATGACCAGCGCGGCTGCGTTGAAGAGGAGGGCGGCGAGGATCACCGGCCGGCGTCCGACATAGTCGGAAAGGCCGCCGAGCGTCAGAAGCGCCGCAAGCAGCGCGAAGGCATAGGAGCCGAAGATGAAGGTGATCATCGCCGGCGAGAGATGGAAGAGTTCCTGATAGAGATGGTAGAGCGGCGTCGGGGCGCTGCTCGTCGCGGAGATCAGCACCGCGAAAATGAAGCTGTAGACGGTCATCCGGAGGGCGGCCGGAGAAGGGGAGGCGGAGAGCAGGCTTGTCATGGCTTTCACCTTAACGCAATTTCTTAGCGTTATGGGCATGTAGTTGCATTTCGCCGCTAATGCAATATCTTTGCATTAAGAGAAAATGATATCCGGCCCCCAATCCCGTGAGGAAAGGAGGCGCCGGCAAGGAGAAAAAAATGGCCAGGGAGATGTTGCGGCAGGGCGGGCGTAGCGCCCGGATTCAGGAAGCGGTGCATAGCACGGTCCACGAACTTCTCAAGAAGATGGACCGCAGCGAGATCACCGTGCCGATGATCGCCGAGAAGGCGGGCGTGACGCCTTCGACCATCTATCGCCGCTGGGGCGATCTTTCCGAGCTTCTGGCGGATGTCGCCGTCGCCCGCATGCGGCCGATCGCCGATCCGGAGGATACCGGCGCGATGGCCTCCGATCTTGAAACGTTCATGGTGCAATATGCCGAGGAAATGTCCTCGAAGGTCGGGCGTGCGATGATGTCGGACGTGCTGGGGAGCATGGAAGGCGATGCCGCGGCACGCTGCTGCCAGTATACCTACCATCACCTGGAGACGCTGCGGGAACGGGCCGCGGCACGCGGCGAGACGCCTTTCGACATCAACGGGGCCATAGACCTTGTCGTGGCGCCGATCGTCTATCACATCCTGTTTCAGGATCGCGATCCGACGCCGGACTATTGCCGGAAGCTGGTGGCACGGTTTTTCGGGAGATAACTCCATCTACAGATGAGCCGCGACTGCTCTTTTCGTCATCCTCGGGCTTGCCCCGAGGAACTGCGGAGTTTCAATGGGCCATGGTTGCAGATGCTCGGGACAGACCCGAGCATGACGGATGCATAGTTGGATGCTTCGCAGAGCACTCCTCCCCGCGCTCCGGCTTTCACCCCTTCAGCATGCGCTCGACGATGTCGCGCACGTCGGTCGAAAGCGTCTCGGCGCGTTCGATCGTCATCAGTGCCGCGCGGGCATGGTCGGCGCGCTGCGGCTCCAGCGATCGCCAGGAGCGCATCGAGGTGAGGATGCGCGCCGCAAGCTGCGGGTTCCTCGGGTCGATCGCCAGGATCTGTCCGGCCAGGAACCGGTAGCCCTCGCCGTCCGGGCGGTTGAAGCCGGTCGGATTGCCGAAGGCGAAGGTGCCGATCAGCGAGCGGACCCGGTTCGGATTGGTGGCGACGAAACGTGGGTTTTCCATCAGCTTCCCGACGCGGGAAAGCGCGTCCGTGCCCGGAATGGTCGCCTGGATCGAGAACCATTTGTCGATGACGAGCGCATTTCCGTCGAACCGCTTCAGGAACGTGTCGAGCGCCTGGACCGCCTCCGGTGCTTCCGGGAAGCGATGGGCGATGAGCGTCAGCGCCTGCGCAAGGTCGGTCATGTTGTCGGCGGCGGCAAAGGCCTTGGCGGCGCGCTCCGGCGTTCCTTCCGCATAGGTGAGATAGGAAAGCGCGGTATTGCGCAGGGACCGCCTGCCGGCGCTCGCCGCGTCCGGCGTATACGGCCCGGCGACCTTCATATCGTCGAAAAGCGCAAGGAAGGTCTTGCTCCCGGCCTTGGCAATCGCCGAAAGGATCGCGTTGCGGCCGGCATGGATGGCGTCGGGATCGTTGTTGCTGCCGAGTTCGCGTGCGATGTCCGCTTCGCTGGGCAGCGTCAGCGCCTGGGCGCGGAAGGCGGGTTCCAGCGCCTCGTCGGCGGCGGCTTCGAGGAGTGCTGCGATGAGCGCCGGATCGCAGGTGACCTCCCTGCCTTCGCGGGCATCGCGCGCCGCTTGCATCAGGTTCGGCATGGCGAGGTCGGTGAGCGCCTGCCAGCGGGCGAAGAGGTCCGTGTCGTGGCGGGCGATATGGGCGAGATCGGCGGGCGTCTGGTCGAGATGCAGATTGATCGGCGCCGAGAAGGAGCGGTTGAGCGACAGCACCGGGCGCGACGAGATGCCTGAGAAGGTGAAGGTCTGGCGGCGATCGGTCAGATGCAGCACGTCGCCGGTCACTTCGCCGCCCTTGACGGCGGAAGGCGTCGCAAGCGAACCGTTGTCGAGGATGAGCGCGAAGGAGAGCGGGATGTGCATCGGCTCCTTGTTCGGCTGACCCGGCGTGGCCGGGATCATCTGCTCGAGCGAAAGCGTGAACGTTCCCTTCTTCTGGTCGTAGTCGCTCGAAACGGTGACGAGCGGCGTGCCGGCCTGGTGGTACCAGAGCGAGAACTGGGTGAGGTCGCGGCCGCTCGCATCCTCGAAGCATTTCACATAGTCTTCGACGGTGACGGCCTGGCCGTCATGGCGCTCGAAATAGAGGTCCATGCCCGCCTTGAAATCCGCCCTGCCGAGCAGCGTGGCAATCATGCGGGTGACTTCCGAACCCTTCTCGTAGACGGTCGTCGTATAGAAGTTGTTGATCTCGCGGTATTTCGTCGGGCGGACGGGGTGGGCGAGCGGGCCTGCATCCTCCGGAAACTGTTCCGATTTCAGGTGTCGAACCTCGGCGATGCGCTTGACCGGACGGGAACGCTGGTCGGCCGAGAATTCGTGGTCGCGATAGACCGTCAGGCCTTCCTTGAGGCAGAGCTGGAACCAGTCGCGGCAGGTGATGCGGTTGCCGGTCCAGTTGTGGAAATATTCGTGCGCGATGATCGCCTCGATATTCGCGTAGTCCTGATCGGTCGCGGTCTCGGGGTCGGCGAGCACGTATTTGTCGTTGAAGACGTTGAGGCCCTTGTTCTCCATGGCTCCCATGTTGAAGTCGGAGACGGCGACGATCATGAAGATGTCGAGGTCGTATTCGCGGCCGAACCGTTCCTCGTCCCATTTCATCGAGCGCTTCAGCGCGTCCATGGCATAGGCCGCACGCGGCTCCTTGCCATGCTCGACATAGATCTTCAGCTTCACCTCGCGTCCGGACATGGTTTCGAACATATCCTCGACCACGCCGAGATCGCCGGCGACCAGCGCGAAGAGGTAGGCAGGCTTCGGATGCGGGTCGAACCAGGCGGCGAAATGCCTGCCTTCGTCGTAATTGCCGCCCCCGAGAAAATTGCCGTTCGACAGCATGACCGGATTGGCGGCCTTGTCGGCGATAATGGTGATCGTGTAGGGGGCCAGCACGTCCGGCCGGTCCGGGAAATAGGTGATGCGGCGGAAGCCTTCGGCCTCGCACTGGGTGCAATAGACGCCGCTAGTGCGGTAGAGACCCATCAGCTGGCCGTTGGCTTCCGGGTTGACGAAGGTCGTGACGGTGATCTCGAAGGGCGCTTCGGCCGGCAGGTCGCAGATCGTCAGGCTTTCCGGCGTCGCGTCGTATTGGCTGGCGGGAATTTCCGACTGGTCGAGCAGGAGGCCGGAAAGGGTGAGTTCGTCGCCGTCGAGCACGAGCGGAACGGAAGGATCGACGCCCTCGCGCCGGTGGAAGATCAGCCGTGCTTCCACCTTCGTGTTGGTGGGATCGAGCTCGAAGGTCAGATCGACGCGTTCCAGGACGAAATCGGTGGGGCGGTAATCTGCCAGATGGACGATCTGGCCCGTATCTGTTCGCATGTTGCTTCCTGAACCGGCTTTTTATGAAATGGCGTCTGGAGCGCTTTCGCGCCCCTTAATCTTCAGCATTGCTCGATGCCGGGCACATACTTGCACGCAATGCTAAACGATTGTTGAAACCGAAGCGAAATGACACATTCTGCCCCTCTATATTTCGCGGAAATTTTCATCGAGTCACGGATATTGATGGACCTATCATCAGTTTTGATCCCCCTCACGCCACTTTTCCGTTACTCTGCCGACAAACTGAATCCTCCCCTCCAGCCAGGCTCCGTTCCTCCCGGGGCCTGGAATTTCTTTGAGTTGTTATGGCCGCCGATGCGCTGAATCCCCTGCGGGGGATCATGTTCAAAGTCTCCTCCGTCGTGATTTTCGTGATGATGCAGACCTGCATCAAGTCCGCAGGTCCCGATATCCCCGCCGGCCAGATCACCTTCTACCGCTCCGCCTTCGCGCTCGTGCCGATCATGGCCTATCTCGCCGTCCAGGGTGAGCTGCGCGGCTCCTTCCACACCGAAAGCCTCTCGGGCCACCTGAAGCGCGGCTTTCTCGGCATCCTGTCGATGATCTGCGGCTTCTACGGGCTCGTGCACCTGCCCATGCCGGATGCGATCGCCATCGGCTATTCCTCGCCGCTGCTTGCCGTCGTCTTCGCGGCGATCTTTTTGAAGGAGACGGTGCGCGTCTATCGCTGGACGGCGGTCATGGTGGGCATGATCGGCGTCGTGATCATCTCCTGGCCGAAGCTGACCATGTTCCAAGAGGGCGGTATGGGGTCGGAACAGGCGATGGGGGCGGCGGCCGTCATCCTCTCCGCGGTGCTTGCGGGCTTTGCGATGATCCAGACGCGCCAGCTCGTTCGCACCGAGAAGACGGCGACGATCGTACTCTATTTTTCGCTGACGGCGGCGCTGTTCTCGCTGCTCAGCCTGCCCTTCGGCTGGGTGACGCCGACGGCGTCGGAGGCGCTGTTCCTGATCGGCGCCGGCTTCTGCGGCGGGATCGGCCAGATATTCCTGACCGAAAGCTATCGCAATGCCGACGTCTCGACGGTCGCGCCGTTCGAATATACGTCGATCCTGCTCGGGATCGGCATCGCCTATGTCCTGTTCGGGGATGTGCCGACGGTGCCCATGCTCATCGGCACGGCGATCACGGTATCGGCGGGGATTTTCATCATCTACCGCGAACACCAGCTTGGGCTGGAGCGGAAGGCGGCGCGCAAGGCCTCGCCGCCGGGGGCGTGAGACCTGAAATTCTTCAGAGCGGGATGGCCGCCGTGACCGGGTTGACCTTTTCGGAACTGTACCGGGCCGCACCCGCGCGGCTGAGTTCACGCGAGGCGTTCACGGCAACGCCGATATGCGAGAGGTTTTCACGCAGCGCACGAATCGGATGGAGGAGGACCGTCGTCATGGCAGCTTCCTTCTGTTCGGTTTCGATCAGCGTTCGCGGAAATCGGCGAAGACGGCAGCCGGGCGGGTAATGCCGGTCGGGCGCGAAAGCGCGCGGGACGTCATCTGCTCGTTCGTCGCGGAGCCGAAACGGTGATAGCCCTGCGTCGACCGCGGCGGGAGGCCTGCGAGCCGGAGGGTTTCGAAGCCCGAATGGATCGGGCGGAAGCGCGTCGTCATGGCCTTGGTTCCTTAAACCTATTCCTCCCAAGACACAACCTTAATATTGCACTGCAACATCGATTCTGCAATGCAACAGAACGCTGCGCTGCCATGCGCTAAACGCATGGCGATCTTCATATTTTTGTAACTTTGCGCAAATTTCGGACGTGTTTGCCGGAAATGCGGGCAATTAGTGGGCGGAAAGCCGGATTTTGAAAGTCAGAAGGTCTTGCCAGGCGAGCGCCTTGTTGGCCGGTGCGGCAAGAAGCTCCTGCGGATGCAGCGTCGCGATGACCGCCGCATCGATCCCCGCAAACGAAATGTCGCGCCACTCGCCGCGCATCGAATGGATCGTGCCGTTGCCGCCGAAGAAGAAGTGCGCCGGGAAATTGCCGAGCAGCAGCAGAAATTTCGGCTCGGCGAGCGCCACCTGCCGTTCGAGGAACGGCCG
The DNA here is from genome assembly GCF_051400715.1 of Neorhizobium descurainiae. NCBI lineage: Bacteria > Pseudomonadati > Pseudomonadota > Alphaproteobacteria > Hyphomicrobiales > Rhizobiaceae > Neorhizobium > Neorhizobium descurainiae. Next base: position 4,372 of record NZ_JBLFFK010000012.1, on the reverse strand, counting down.
GCAGATGTCGATCTCGGCCTGCGAAGGCATGCGGTTGCCGGGCGGCCGCCAGGGGATGATATTGGTCAGCACGACCGTTTCGCGCGAAAGCCCGATCGCGCCGAGCATACGGTCGAGAAGCTGCCCCTGCCGGCCGGAAAAGGGAATGCCGTCGCGGTCGTCGTCGGCATTCGGCATCGGGCCGATCACCATGATGCCGGAAGCCGGATCGCCGCTCGCGAACACGGTGGAACGGGCGCCGTTCTTCAGGTTGCAGCCGTTGAAGGCTTCCAGCGCCGTCTTGAGTTCGGAAAGCGACCGGGCGCTTTCGGCGGCGAACCGCGCCGAGGCGACCGCTTCTCCGTCAGGCACCGCGACCGATGGAGGGGAGGCGGGGGCTGCGGGTCGCGCGGCGGGAGCGGTGCGCTTCTGCGTTGAAGCGGCGCCCTCCGTTCGGGACGTGGGGTTCTGCGCGTTCTCCGCCGGCTGCCGCGCCGCTGCCGGCATCCGCGCTTCCGCCTGCGCCGCCTTCTGGGCGGCGAACTGCGCGAAACGGTCGACCGGCTCGTCCTCGACGAGCCATTCCACGCCCGAATCCGCATAGAAATGCAGAAGGGCGGCAAGCTCGGACGGATCGAGATCTTTGGCGGCGTTCATGGGATTACCCTATAGCATGCCGTCTAAAAGTGGGAACTGGTTTCGGGCAATGGGGGCGGAGGTTGGGGCAGGGCGGCGCGGCATACTTAACCCTCCCCCTTGTGGGGGTCCGGAGGACGGGACGGGGCAAGCGACCCGTCCCCGGTTGGTGGCCGGCAGGCGGGAGGGGTGTTTCTCGGGGCAACAAAAGTTCCCCCTCCCCAACCCCTCCCCACAAGGGGGAGGGGCTCCACGCACCGCTGCGTATCTCTAAAAGAGGAGAATTATTGGCCGCGACGTTCTCCCTCACGCCGCCCATTGCGCCACGTTGTCGCTTTCGCCGATCAGCGCGAGGCCGTGGGCGATCGACAGCAATTCTCCGCCGCTTTCGATCTTGTCCGCATCGAATCTTCGCGTGAAGATGCGCCTGACCGCCGGCACGAAGGAGGTGCCGCCGGTCAAGAACACCTTGTCGATGTCGGCGGGCTTGGTGCCGGTCTTCTCCAGCACCTCGTCCAGCGCGCCTTCGATGCGGGCCAGATCCTCGGCGATCCAGCTTTCGAAATCGGCGCGCCTGACGGTTTTGCGGCCGGCTCGCCCGAGCGGCGGGAAATGGAACTCCGCCTCTTCCGCGCCCGAGAGCGCCATCTTGGTGGCCGAGATCGCCTGATAGAGCGGATATCCCTCGTCGTGTTCGACGAGATCGATGAAGAGTTCCAGCTTGTCGGGATCGAGTGCCGAGCGCACCAGCGATTTCAGGTCGTTGAATTCGCGCGTGGTCTTGAAGATCGAAAGCTGGTTCCAGCGGCTGAAATTGGCGTAATAGCCGGACGGCACTTCCAGCACCTTGTCGAAGCTCTTGAAGAACGTGCCCTTGCCGATCTCGGGCGCAACCAGATTGTCGATCATCCGCGCGTCGAAATGGTCGCCGGCGATGCCGACGCCCGAATGGCCGATCGGCGTCGCCGCGAGCTTGCCGGCCTTCCGCTCGAAACGGATCAGCGAATAGTCCGTCGTCCCGCCGCCGAAATCGGCGACGAGAACGGTCGCGTCGGATTTCAGCGTCTGGGCGAAGTAATAGGCCGCCGCGACCGGCTCGTAGACATAGTGGATTTCCGGAAAGCCGAGGCGGGTCAACGCGACGTTGTAGCGTTCGACGGCGAGTTTCGGATCGGGATTGGCGCCGGCGAAATGCACCGGGCGTCCGGCGATGACACGCGAGACTTCGGTCGGCCAGTTGTCGTCGGCATAGGTCTTCAGGCGGCGCAGGAATATCTCCATCAGGTCTTCGAAGACATGCCGGCGCGCGAAGATCAGCGTGCCCTGGAAGAGCGCGCTCGCCGCAAAGGTTTTGATCGACTGCAGGAAACGGCAGTCGCCCGGATTGTCGATGAACTGGCGGATTGCCGCCTGTCCCGCCTCGACCTTCAGCGCCTGCGCACCCATCACCGGGTCCTTCATGAAGGAAAGCGCGGTACGCATCGTGTCGGCCATGCCGGCGCTGCTGGTGAACGACATGGAATGCGTGGCGGCACCGCCGTCCGAAAGCGCCAGAACCGTATTCGTCGTGCCGAAATCAAGCCCGAGCGCCCGTGCCATGGCCGTGCTCCTTTTATACCGCCGAAGATCATTGAACCGGAGCCAACAGGCCCCGAACAAGAAAAGGGCGCTGATGTGCGCCCGGAGATGTTTTGAGAGCGCGCGTGATCGCACAAGGGAAGGCGGATGGCAAGCCCGGACGCATCAGTTTTCCGAGGGTTGCCTCACCTCCGCGGCCTGTTCCGCGAGCCAATTGCGGAACATCTCCATGGCCGGCGTCACGGAGCGGGACTTGAGCCGCGTCAGCCAATAGCTGCCCTTGGAAATGTAGATGTCGAAGGGCTGTTCGATCGCGCCTGCCGCAAGCTGGCGGGAAAACATCAGGGGCGGGGCGAGCGCCACGCCGGCGCCCTGCAGCGCCGCCTCGATCATCAGCACGGATGAATCGAAAACCATGCCGCGGATCGGCGGCGAGGCGACGCCCGCCTCCTCGAACCAGCTCGGCCATTCGTCGGCGCGGTAAGAGCGGAGCAGCGTCTGATGCGCCACGTCTTCGGGCGATTTGAGCTCTCCGGCGATCGGCGGGATGCAGAGCACCGAAAGCGGCGCTTCGAACAGCGCTTCCGCCTCGATATCGTGCCAGGCGCCGTTGCCGAACTTGATCGTGTAGTCGAGCCCTTCGGCGGCGATGTCGACGCGGTTGTTGTTGGTGGAAAGCCGCAGGTCCACGAACGGATACTTCTCCCGAAAATCGTGAAGCCGCGGCAACAGCCAGCCGACCGCAAGCGTGCCGACCGCGCCGAGCTTCAGCACTTCCCGCACGTGGCCGCCCTCGAACCGGTCCAGCATGTCGGCCATCCGGTCGAAGCTTTCCTGGAGCGAGGGTAAAAGCGCCAGTCCTTCCTCGGTGATCATCAGCCCGCGCGGCAGGCGGCGGAAGAGCGTCACGCCGAGCCGCTGTTCCAGAAGCTTCACCTGATGGCTGACGGCGGCCTGCGTGACGCAGAGCTCGATCGCTGCTCGGGTGAAGGAAAGGTGTCGCGCGGCGGCCTCGAAGGCGCGCAGCGCGTTCAGCGGCAAATAAGGCCGGACCATGGCGATGCCCTAGTTTAATTCATGCCTGCCCGCAGTTATCATCGTTTGATTGGGGCTTGCAAGGCGACCTAGAAAAGCCGTGTCCAATCCAACGGAGTACGATCATGGCTTTCAGGAATTCTCTTCTTCTCGCCTTTTCTCTCGGAATTACAGCGGCTTTTCTCGATTGTGCATCCGTGAGGGCGGCCGAACCGATCCGTTGCACCGTCATCATCGATGAGGACAGCGGCGAGCCGCTCTATCGCCAGGGCGCCTGCGATCAGGGCTTTTACCCCCAATCCACCTTCAAACTGCCTTTGGCCATGATGGGCTATGATGTGGGCATCCTGGTGGATTCCGAGAACCCGCGCTGGAAATACCAGGCGAAGTTCGGCGGTCCGGAACGGGTGAAGAAGGATGTCGATCCGGTCATCTGGGAGAAGGATTCGATCGTCTGGTATTCGCAGGAGATCGCCCGCAAGCTCGGCAGCAAAGCCTTTGCCGATTACATTCAGCGCTTCGGTTACGGCAATCGCGACGTTTCCGGCGGCCTGACCGAATCCTGGCTGATGTCGTCGCTGAAGATTTCGGCGGACCAGCAGGTGCAGTTCATCCGCCGCTTCCTAACGGGCGGCCTGCCGGTCTCCGAACATGCCGTCGACATGACGCTTGCCATCATCCCGCACTTTCCGGCGGGCGACGGCTGGGACATCCAGGGCAAGACCGGCTCCGGCTGGCTGCGCGACAAGGCCGGCAAGGTGGACTATGACCGCCCGCTCGGCTGGTTCGTCGGCTGGGCGATGAAGGACGAACGGCGCGTCATCTTCGCAAGGCTGCTGGTGGACACGAAACGGTACAAGGGCGATCCGATCAGCTTTGTCGTGCGGGACGGGCTGATCAGGGAGTTTCCGGAGCTGGCGGAGGGGTTTTGAGACCGTGCGTCGCGCTTGATTGGCGTAATTGCCCCTCACCCTAGCCCTCTCCCCGCATGCGGGGAGAGGGGACGTGCCACACGCTGCGCTGAAGATGACGGAAACCGGTGCGGCATATCCCTTCTCCCCGCGAGCGGCAGGGGAATCGCATATGGAATTTCTTGAGTTGCATGCAGGTCTAAAAGGGATTCTTTGAGACGGCAGTTTTTTGA
>NZ_JBLFFK010000011.1:0-199529 GCF_051400715.1 Neorhizobium descurainiae | reverse complement strand
CAGCATCCGCCAACTTCTCTAGGAGGTCTCAGAACAAAGGACTTCGTCGCCAGCAGCGCCGCCGCCCTCGTCAGTGAGCGGCGTTATAATCGCTCCCCAAGAAACAAGTCAACAGGCTTGAATCGGAAAAAACGAAGAATCGTGCAACACGTTGGAATGAATGTGAAATTCCGGTTCACACGGCCTTTCTTCGCTGTTAACCATTGTTAACGCATTCGTCGGGAGAACGCGCCGCAGGCCGGGGATGGCTTGAAGCCGCAGCGTGCAATTTTCGGCCATTCTTGTGCAGCCGCAGCAAAACATGCGATAGCGGAGGCACCCCGAAAATTCTTCAGAAAGTGGTTCCGTGCGCGTTCTCTCCGATGCCTTCATTCCCGAACTGCCGAACTATTACCGCGGCAAGGTGCGCGAGAATTACGACCTTGCCGACGGCAGCCGTATCATCATCGCCACGGATCGCCTGAGCGCCTTCGACCGGATCCTGACCGCGATCCCCGACAAGGGGCACGTGCTGACGCAGACTGCGCGCTACTGGTTCGAGGCGACCAGGGATATCTGCCCCAATCACGTCATCGCCCACCCGGACCCCAACGTCGTGATTGGCAGGCGCCTCGATATCCTGCCGGTCGAGATCGTCGTGCGGGGTTATCTCGCCGGCACGACAGGCACATCCCTTCTTACTCTTTACAGGAAGGGCGAGCGGACCATGTACGGGCTTAACCTTCCCAACGGACTGAAGGACAACGAAGTGCTGCCTGAACCGGTGATCACGCCCACCAGTAAGGCCTTCGACGGCGGCCATGACGAGCCGCTGACGCCGGAGGAGATTATCGACCGCGGCCTTCTGGCTCCGGAACAATGGGCGACGCTCTCCCGCTACGCGCTGGCGCTTTTTGCCCGCGGACAGGAATTGGCCGAACAGCGCGGCCTTATCCTCGTCGACACCAAATACGAATTCGGCACGGATAGGGAAGGCAACATCATTCTCGCCGACGAGATCCACACGCCGGACAGCAGCCGCTACTGGATCGCCGAAGGGTATGAAGAAGCCTTCCGGAACGGCACGCGGCCGAAAAGTTTCGACAAGGATTTCATCCGGGCCTGGGTGGTCGAGCGTTGCGATCCATATAAGGACGAGATCCCGCCGATCCCCGCGGATCTGGTCGAGGCGACCGCCGGGGTTTACCGCACCGCCTATGAAACGATCACCGGAGAGGCTTTCGTTCCCGATACCAGCGGCGCGACCGTGCTCGACCGCATCCGCAGGAACCTGGAGCCCTTTTTCGGCACGCATTGAGCTGCCGTCCGAAAAAACTGTCCGGTATTTTGAAGAGATGAGAGTGCGAAGACCGAGGCGAAAAGCGGAAGAGACGCGGGAGGATATCCTCGCTACGGCGGAAACCCTGTTCCGCGAGCGCGGCATCGCAAAGTGCTCGATCGCCGATGTCGCCCATGCGCTGCATATGTCGCCCGCCAATATCTTCAAGCATTTCCACTCCAAGGCGGCGCTCGCGGACGCCATCTGCGACCGGCATATCAGCCGCATGATCGGCCGGTTCGGGACACTGGACGAACCGGCGCCGGCGCCTGAGCGGCTTGCGATCGTCGTTCGCAAGCTCATGGAGGCGCATCTCCAGGACATTCGCGAAAACCCCTTCCTGTTCGAGATGATCTTCCTGATGTCCGAAGCCGATCTGCCGAGCGGACGGCATTACAAGGCATTGATCGAGACCCTGTTCGCCGATCTCATCCGCCAGGGGGTCGAGAGCGGCGCCTACAAATGCGTCGATCCCCATGCGGTCAGCCGGCATGTGGCGGCGGCCTTCGCAAGCGTGCTGCACCCCGTCATTCTGGCCAAGTCGGGCGAGACCGAACTCTACGACCGGTGCGAGGGCCTCACCAGACTTGTGAATGCTGCGCTGCAAAATCCTCTTGTAAAGTGACGATTTTTAACTTACGTCACTTCCCCGGCCATGAAAATGCCGGTTGAATCGTCTTTTTCGACCCCCACTGGCCTGACTGACTAAGACGGGTTAACTTCTCTGCCCCCCGCCCCGGCAATACCGTCTGCCGTGGCGATTGCCCAGACGCTTTGCTTGGATGACGCCATGACCGGACGCAAATTGATCCTTCCCCTGCTTCTTTCCGTGCTGCTCGCGGCTTGCAGCGATTCGGGCCAGCAGGCCGCCGGAGATGGTGGCGCGGGCGGCGCACCGCAGCGGCCGCCGCAACCGGTCAGCGTCGTGGCTATGAAGAAATCCGAGCAGCCGATCACCGCCGTCCTGCCGGGCCGCGCCTCCGCTTTCCAGATCGCCGACATCCGGCCGCGCGTGACGGGAGAGATCAAGGAGATCGCCTTCAAGCAGGGTAGCGAGGTCAAGGCCGGTGATCTTCTCTACAAGATCGAGGACAGCACCTATGCGGCGGAGACTGCGCAGGCGCGCGCCAGCGTTTCCAAGGCGGAAGCCAGCATTCCGAGCGCCCAGGCCAACCTTTCCCGTTACGAGCGGCTGGTGAATAGCGGCGCGACGCAGATCGAATACGAGAACGCGCGCGTGACCCTGCTCCAGGCGCAGGCCGATGTCGAGCAGTCCAAAGCCGCGCTGCAGGCCGCCGAAATCAATCTCGGCCTCACCGAAATCCGGGCCCCCTTCGACGGCGTCACCTCCATCTCCAATGTCAGCATCGGCAATATCGTCACCGCCAACCAGACGACCGCTCTGACGACGCTCCGGCAGCTGGACCCGATCTACATCGATCTGATCGATTCGAGCGCCAATCTTCTGGAACTGCGCTCCGCCATGGCTTCCGGCCGGCTGAGCGGCGACCCGCGCAAGGCGGATATACGCCTCACCCTGGAAGATGGAACCGAATATTCCCACACCGGGAAACTGGATATGTCGGAAATGGCAGTCAGCGAAACCACCGGCACCTATCAGATCCGCGCCCAGTTCGACAATCCCGACAACATCATCCTGCCGGGCATGTATATGCGCGCCACGGTCACGCTCGGCAACGAGAACGGCTATCTCATCCCGCAGCGGGCCGCGACACGCAACGCTCGCGGCGAGCTTTCCGCCAAGTTCGTGACTGCCGACAGCAAGGTCGAGACCCGCACTTTCCCCACCAGCAATGTTTCCGGCAACAATTGGCTCGTCACGGAGGGAATTGCCGATGGCGACCGCCTGATCGTCGACGGCTTCCAGTGGATCGCCGAAGGCGCGACCGTCCAGCCTGTCGAGGCGACGGTCGATGATCAGGGCTTCGTCGTCGAAGCGGCAAAGCCTGCGGCCGCCCAGCCTTGAGAACAGAGCAGAACCGGTAACGACGAAACGCCGCAAGGAAACAATTGAATGGCCAACTTCTTCATCCGGCGACCGGTCTTCGCCTGGGTCATCGCGATCGTCATCATGCTCGGCGGCGCGCTTGCCATCGTGACGCTGTCCATTTCGCAATACCCGGAGATCGCCCCGACAACGGTTCGCATTACCGCGTCCTACAACGGCGCAAGCGCCGAAACGGTCGAGAAATCGGTGACAAGCATCATCGAAGACGGCATGACCGGGCTCGATGACCTCACCTACATGACGTCTTCGTCATCGACGGGACGCTCGGAAGTCTCCCTGACCTTCGGCAACAGCATCCTGCCGGACATCGCCCAGGTTCAGGTACAGAACAAGCTGCAGCTTGTGCAGTCGCAGCTGCCGGACGTGGTACAGCAGGCGGGCATTCAGGTGGCACGGTCCACCTCAAGCATCCTGATGGTCGGTGCGCTCGTCTCTACCGACGGCAAACGCAGCTCGGTCGATCTCGGCGACGTCTTCGCCACGCAGATCGAAGACCAGGTAAAGCGGCTCGAAGGCGTCGGCAGCATCGATATCTTCGGCTCCGGCTACGCCATGCGCGTCTGGCTCGATCCCTTCAAGTTGCAGAAGTACCAGCTGACGGCAGCCGACGTGACCTCGGCCATCGAGGCGCAGAACACGCAGGTTTCGGTCGGTTCCCTTGGAGGTCTTCCTGCAACGGAAGGTCAGCAATTGACCGTCACCATGACGGCGCAGAGCCAGTTGACCACGGTCGACGAGTTCGAGCGGATCATCCTGAAGGTGGAGCAGGACGGCGCCACCGTACGTCTGAGCGATGTCGCCCGTGTCGAGATCGGTCAGGAATCCTATGGCGGCAGCTCACGTCAGAACGGCCTTCCCTCCACCGGTTTTGCCGTCAACTTGGCAACCGGCGCCAATGCGCTCGACACGGCAGCGCGCGTGAAGGCGCAATTGGCTGAGCTCGCGCCCAATCTTCCGGACGGCGTGGAAATCACCTATCCCTATGACACCACGCCATTTGTTCAGCTTTCGATCGAAAAGGTCGTCCATACTCTGATCGAGGCCATCATCCTCGTCTTCGTGGTGCTTTTGATTTTCCTGCAGAACCTGAGGGCAACATTCATTCCGATGATTGCGGTGCCGGTGGTGTTGCTCGGTACCTTCGGCATCCTGGCGATCACCGGCTATTCGATCAACACGCTCACCATGTTCGCCATGGTTCTGGCGATCGGCCTGCTGGTCGATGACGCCATCGTCGTGGTGGAAAACGTCGAACGCATCATGGACGAGGAGGGCCTGGGTCCTCTCGAAGCGACCGAAAAATCCATGGGCGAGATCACCGGCGCGATCATCGGCATTGCGCTCGTACTCACCGCCGTCTTCATTCCGATGGCTTTCTTCGGCGGCTCGACCGGCATCATCTACCGCCAGTTCTCGGTCACCATCGTGTCGGCCATGCTCCTGTCGGCGCTGGTCGCCATCGTACTGACGCCGGCGCTTTGCGCCACCATGCTGAAGCCGATCGATCATCACAAGAAGCGGCGCGGCATCGGCGCCTGGTTCAATCGCGGTTTCGACCGCACGACCGGCGGATACGTCTCCACGATCGGCTACCTGTTGAAGCGTCCGCTGCGGGTGATGGTGATGTTCGCGCTGGTCATCGGCGGCTGTGCCTGGCTCTTCACGAAGCTTCCAAGTTCCTTCCTGCCGCAGGAAGACCAGGGCGTGCTGCTGACCATCATTCAGACGCCCACCGGCTCCACCACCACGCGCACGGATGAAGTCGTCAAGAAGGTCGAAGCCTATTTCAGGGAGCAGGAGAAGGATAGCGTCGATACCGTGTTCGGCGTCCTCGGCTTCAGCTTCGGCGGCAGCGGGCAGAACAATGCGATCGTCTTCACGAAGCTCAAGGACTTCGCGGAGCGCACGAGGCCGGAACAGTCGGCCGCAGCCGTCGTGCAGCGCGCTGGCGGCTATTTCTTCACGCTGCGCGATGCTCAGGTCTTCGCGCTGCTGCCGCCTGCCATCCAGGGTCTCGGCACATCGAGCGGCTTCTCCATGTATCTCGTGGACAGCGGCAACAACGGCAATGACGCCCTGACGCGGGCATCGCAGCAGCTCATGCAGGCCGGCACGGGCAACCCGAACATCAGCTCGCTGCGCAGCAGCACCCAGCGCTCCGAAACCCAGCTGAAAATCCTGCTCGACCAGGAAAAGCTGGGCGCCATGGGCGTCGATCTCGCTTCGGTCAACCTGATGCTCGCCACCATCTTCGCCGGCCGCGACGTCAACGATTTCACGCTGAACAACGAGTTGAAACCGGTCTATGTCCAGGGCGATGCGGCCTATCGCATGCAACCGGACGACCTGAAGCACTGGTATGCGCGCAACAACAAGGGCGAAATGGTTCCCTTCTCGTCCTTCAGCACGGTCGAATGGATCAGCGGCACTCCGCAGCTCGCGCGCTTCAACGGCACGAGTGCGATCCCGCTGGAAGGCGCTGCAGGCCCAGGCGTCAGCACCGGCCAGGCGATGGACGAAATGGAACGGCTGACGGCGCAATTGCCGGGCGGCTACTCCGTAGCGTGGCAGGGGATCTCCTATCAGGAACGGCTTTCTGGTTCGCAGGCACCGATGCTCTACGCGCTCTCGGTGCTGATCGTCTTCCTCTGCCTCGCGGCGCTCTATGAAAGCTGGTCGATTCCCTTTTCGGTCATTCTGGCGGTCCCGGTCGGCGTGCTCGGCGCGCTGGCTGCGGCGCATTTCCTCGGGCAGGAGAATGACGTCTACTTCAAGGTCGGCCTTCTGACGACGATCGGCCTGGCGGCGAAGAATGCGATCCTGATCGTGGAATTCGCCAAGGATCGTCAGGAGGGCGGAATGAGCATGGTCGAAGCGACCCTGGAGGCGGCCCGGCTGCGCTTGAGGCCGATCGTCATGACGTCGCTCGCCTTTATTCTGGGCGTCGTCCCGCTGGCCATCGCGACCGGAGCCGGCTCCGCCGCCCAGAACGCGATCGGTATCGGGGTATTGGGTGGTATGCTTTCTGCAACACTCCTCGGAATTTTCTTTGTTCCGTCCTTCTTTGTTGTCGTTAGGCGGTTATCAAACCGTGAAAAAGCGTAGCATAAAGCATACGTTCGTTAACGTATTAGACGTTGAATGCCGTCAGGGGCCGCACGAATCGTTCCTGACGGTGCAAATCGGAAGCGGCATGAATGTCTGACTTCCACGCGTTGTAGGGCACCGGGACAGAAAAATGTTATTCATTCGTGTTGTCGCTCCTCTGACCACCGTACTCCTCCTCTCGGGCTGCGTCGTCGGCCCTGACCATACGCCGCCGGAAATTGCCCTCCCGGGCAAGTTTGCGGAAGCCGGCGCCGCCAGCAACGGGGACGTGTCGCAGGTCGCCTGGTGGAAGGCCTTCAACGACAGCCGCCTGAACGGCTATGTGCAGCAGGGTCTGAACCAGAACCTCGACGTGCTGCAGGCGCTGGAGCGAATCAACCAGGCCCAGGCCTCCGTCGTCAGCGCCGGCGCAGGCTCCCTGCCGTCGCTCGATCTCGGCGCTTCGGCTGAACGGAGCGGCACCAAGGACATCGGAGGGCCGCTCAGCCCGACGTCGGCCAGCCCCCAGACGACAGTCGGAGGCAATCTGACGGCCTCCTGGTTCCTCGATCTTTTCGGGCTTTATCGCCGCTCCAAGGAATCCGCCCTTGCCAATCTCGATGCGGCCTATGCCAATGTCGACGTGGCGCGGCTGACGCTTCTGTCGCAGGTCGCCTCCTCCTATATCGATGTGCGCTACTATCAGGAACGGATCGCCATCGCCCGGCAGAACCTCGAATCACGCCGCGAAACGTTGAACCTCACGAAACTGCAGCTTGAAGCGGGTGCCGCATCCAGGCTCGACGTCGTCCAGTCGGAAGGTCTCGTGAATTCGACGCTCGCGGAGTTGCCCGGTCTCGAAACCCAGTTCCGGACTGCGGCCCACCGCATCGCCACTCTTCTCGGCTTGCCGGCCTCGTCCCTGGTTAGCGAGCTTCAGAAGGGTGCGCGCCAGCCCGTCGCACGCTTCAACGCGAGGGCCGGCATTCCTGCCGACCTCATCCGCAACCGGCCCGACATTCGTGCTGCCGAACGCCAGCTCGCAGCCGCCGTTGCGGAAATCGGCGTCGCGGAAGCGCAGCTTTATCCGGCCATCACGCTCGGTGGTTCGATCACTCCGTCCTACACCAGGATCGCCAGTGGCGAGAGCGGCGTTCTCGGCTGGTCGTTCGGACCGGGTCTCAGCCTGCCCATTTTCGATGGCGGCGCGCTCCGTGCGAACCTGTCCGCCTCCGAATCCGCGGCCCGCGAACAGTATCTCGTCTGGAAGCAGACAGTGCTGGGCGCCGTGGAAGAAGTGGAAAATGCGCTTGCCGCCGTGGCCCGCGACCGCCGCACGGTCGAGGCCCTGCAGGCTACGGTGAGATCCTATCAGGAAGCGTTGCAGCTCGCGACCGCGAGCTATCGCGACGGCGCATCCTCGCTGCTCGACGTTCTCGATGCGCAGCGTCAGGTCTCGACCGCTCAGGCCAGCCTTGCTCAGGCCGTGCAGCAGGTCGCCCAGGACTTTGTCTCGCTCAACGTGGCGATCGGCGGCGGCTACGGCTTCGGCCAGGTCGATGCCAAGGTCGCCGCGGCACTGGCCAAGAAATAAGCCCGGCATTCGCCGACAACAAAAAACCTCCGGAGCAGCGGCTCCGGAGGTTTTTTTTATGACAGCTTGAAAAACTGGAGAAATCAGTTCTTGGCGCGTTCGACGTAGGAATTGTCCTCCGTCGCGATGACGACGCGGGTGCCGGCATCGATATGCGGCGGCACCATGGTCCGGATGCCGTTGGAGAGGATGGCCGGCTTATAGGAGGAGGACGCCGTCTGCCCCTTGACGACCGGTTCCGTTTCGACGATTTCGAGCGTCACATGGCGCGGCAGCTCGATCGCCAGCGGCACGCCTTCGTGGATCGAGAGGATGCAGGTCATGCCTTCCTGGAGATAGGCCTTCTGGTCGCCCATGGTATCGACATCGACCACGACCTGGTCGTAGGTCGCCGGATTCATGAAGTGGAAGCCTTCGCCGTCTTCGTAGAGGTACTGGAAGTTGACGTCTTCCACGAAGGCGCGCTCGACCTGTTCGGTGGTGCGCCAGCGCTCCGACACCTTCACGCCATCGACGATGCGGCGCATGTCCACCTGGGTGACCGGCGTGCCCTTGCCCGGGTGGAAGTTCTGGGCAGTGAGAACGACATAGAGCTTGCCGTCGACTTCGAGGACATTGCCCTTGCGGACGGAAGAGGCGATGATCTTGACCATGGGATTCCTTGTGGTGCGTACCGGCTTGTAACTGCCAAAAATGCGTCGTAGAGGACCGGGCGATAACCGGCCCGAAGGACGGCCCTCGTTACCGAGTGTCTGTTTTCCGGGCGGAACTACCCTAAAACCGCGCAAAGTGGAAGCCTTGCCGGAAAGAACCGGCGAAGAAAGCCGTAAATGAACCTGTCCCGAGCCGCCATATCCCGTTCGTCCTGGTGGACGCCGGAAAACCATGCGGACCGCCGGCCCTTCCTGATGGGCCGCAACGCAGTTCAGGCGGCGCTGCGTAATTTTTTCGGCGAAAGGGATTTCATCGAGATCGATACCGCGACGCTGCAGGTCTCGCCGGGCAACGAAACGCATCTGCATGCTTTCGCGACGGAGGCGGTCGCGATCGACGGCGCAAGGGCGCCGCTCTACCTGCACACCTCGCCGGAATTCGCATGCAAGAAGCTGCTGGCCGCCGGCGAGAAGCGCACCTTCACCTTCGCGCATGTCTACCGCAACCGGGAGCGCGGACCGCTGCATCATCCGGAATTCACCATGCTCGAATGGTACCGCACTGGCGAAGATTACGGGCGGCTCATGGCCGATTGCGCCGAGATACTGGCGCTTGCGGCCGAAACCACGAAGACGGAGCGCTTCGCCTTCCGCGGCATGGAGATCGATCCGTTCGCGGAGCCGGAACGCCTGACGCTTGCGGAAGCGTTCGATAAGTTTGCCGGTATCGATCTGTTGGCTTCCGTTACCCCGCATGGCGAGACCGACCGCGATTGCCTGGCAGAGGGTCTGAAACAGGCCGGCATCCGGTTTGCTGCGGACGACACCTGGGCCGACCTCTTCAGCAAGGTTCTGATCGAAAGGGTCGAACCGCATCTCGGCCAGGGCTGCGCGACGATCCTTTGCGAATATCCCGTTTCCGAAGCCGCCCTTGCGCGACCATCTGTCCGCGATCCGCGCGTGGCCGAACGTTTCGAGCTCTATGCCTGCGGCGTCGAACTGGCTAACGCTTTCGGCGAACTGACCGATGCCGGCGAGCAGCGCCGCCGCTTCGAGCACGAGATGGCGGAGAAGGCGCGCATCTACGGCGAACGCTATCCGATTGACGAGGATTTCCTCGACGCGCTTGCGATCATGCCGGAGGCGAGCGGCGCAGCACTTGGCTTCGACCGGTTCGCCATGCTGGCGACGGGCGCGTCCCGCATCGACCAGGTGATGTGGGCGCCCGTCGCGGAGGTGTTTGAATGACGGCCGCCGCGCGCTCATTGAAAACGCCCGAAGATCTGGCATCGGCCGGGCTAATCGAGCCGGCAAGTCTCGACGGCATCCGCGCCGTGGCTGATCGCTATGCGATTGCGCTGACGCCGACCGTCGTCTCGCTAATCGACCGCGCCGACCTCGAAGACCCGATCGCGAGGCAGTTCGTGCCCGATCCGGGCGAACTGCTAATCACGCCGGAGGAACGCCTCGATCCGATCGGCGACCACGCGCACAGCCCGGTCAAGGGCATCGTGCACCGCTATCCGGATCGCGTGCTGCTGAAGGCGGTGCATATCTGCCCGGTCTATTGCCGCTTCTGCTTCCGCCGCGAAATGGTCGGCCCCCAAGGGGAAGGCACGCTTGCCCCGGAAGAATTGACGGCCGCGCTCGCCTATATCCGGCAGCATGCGGACATCTGGGAAGTCATCCTGACCGGCGGCGACCCGCTGGTGCTCTCGCCCCGCCGGCTTGCCGCCATCATGCGCGGACTTGCGGACATCCCGCATGTGAAGATCGTCCGCTTCCACACCCGCGTGCCGGCGGTCGATCCCGCCCATATCGACGAGGCACTGATCGCGGCGCTCAAGGAAAGCGGCAAGGTGGTCTATGTGGCGCTCCACGCCAACCATCCGCGCGAGCTGACGGAAGCGGCTCGGGCCGCCTGCGCCCGGCTGATCGACGCCGGCTTTCCGATGGTCAGCCAGACGGTATTGCTGAAGGGCGTCAACGACGATCCGGCCGTGCTCGGCGAATTGATGAAGGCCTTCGTCGAGACGCGGATCAAACCCTATTACCTGCATCATCCGGACCTCGCGCCCGGCACCGGCCATTTCCGGCTGGATATCGCCGAAGGGCAGAAGATCGTTGCAGCCTTGCGCGGAAACATTTCCGGCCTCTGCCAGCCGACCTATGTGCTGGATATTCCCGGCGGTCACGGCAAGGCAGTGATCGGGAAAAGCGCTGCGCGACGGGACGACGGCGGCTGTTATTCGGTCAGCGATTTCCACGGAGAGGAACATCGGTACCCTCCGAAATGATGCGGCTTGTCGTTCGCGCGCAGCTTAAGGCTCTGATTTGCCTCGTCACACTCCCTCTGCCCTGCCGGGCATCTCCCCCTGAAGGGAGATCGGACGGGCGCGCCGGCCTCCCCAAACAAGAAACCGTGCCGCCCGGTTTAAGCTTTTCGTTTGAATTTTAGCGAATCCCGCAGCCCTAATTTCATCACGTTTCTTACCGGAATCTTATGCTTTCCGGCCTAAATCATCTCTTCAGCGATGAACGCAACACCATCCGGGGGATGTCTGATGAACGAGACCATTCGCGAATTGCTGACACGGGTTGGCGGCCTCCCCGTCGCCGTGACCGGGCTTGAGGACGGCGCCGATCTCTATGCGGCGGGCCTTTCTTCCTTCGCATCCGTGCAGCTTATGCTGGCGATCGAAGAGGCCTTCGATATCGAGTTTCCGGATAACCTCTTGAATCGCAAGTCCTTCTCCAGCATCTCGGCGATCGAGGAGACCGTATCCCAGATCATGAAAGCCCGCGAGGCAGCGTAATGAGCCTCGCCGCTGTTGCAACCGATATGAGCCTCGGCGCGCGCGCCCATCGCGTGGCAACGACGGCCGCCGAATTCGCCGATCGCGTCGATCAGGAAGGCCGCTTCCCCCGCGAGGCGGTCGAGGCCATGAAGGCCGAGCGCCTGCTCGGCATCCAGATCCCCCCGGCCCTTGGCGGCGAAGGCGCAACGACGCAGGAGATCGCGGAGGTCTGCTCCATTCTGGGGCAGGCCTGCGCCGCAAGCGCCATGGTCTTCGCCATGCACCAGATCAAGGTGTCGAGCCTTGTCGAGCACGGCGGCGACAGCGAATGGCACAGGGATTTCATGCGCGAGCTCGCCGCCCGGCAGCTCCTCGTCGCCTCCGCGACGACGGAAGCCGGCATCGGCGGCAACATGCGCAACTCCATCTGCGCGATCGAGGTCGAGGACGGCATCTGCCGGCTGACGAAGGACGCTACCGTCATTTCCTACGGCGCCCATGCGGATGCGATCATGGTCACTTCGCGGTCACACGAGAAGGCCGCTTCGGGCGATCAGGTCATGACCGTTTTCAAGAAGGGGCAATACACGCTCCGGAAGACGGTCGATTGGGATACGCTCGGCATGCGCGGTACCTGCTCCGACGGCTTCCTGTTCCAGGGAGAGGCGCCAGCGATCCAGATATTCCCGAAGCCGTTTGCCGAGATTGCAGCACAGTCCATGCTCGCGACATCGCACCTGCTCTGGAGCGCCGTCTGGTACGGCATCGCGGCGGACGCTGTCCTTCGCGCCCAGGCCTTCGTGCGCGCCGCCGCCCGCAAAGCGAACGGCACCCAGCCTCCCGGCGCCCTCAGGCTGGCGGAAGCATCGAACCTGCTGCAGCTCCTGAAGGCCAGCATCCTTTCCGGCCTGAAGGTCTATGCGGATGCCAAGGCCGATCCGGACCGGCTCTCCTCCATGGCCTTCACGATCGCCATGAACAACGTCAAGCTCGCTTCTTCCGAGACGATCCTGACGATCATCAACCAGGCGATGATCATCTGCGGCATCATGGGCTACAAGAACGGCACGCCCTACAGCCTCGGCCGGCACTTGCGCGATGCCCATTCCGCCCAGCTGATGATCTCCAACGACCGCATCCTCGGCAATACGTCGACCATGCTGCTCGTGCAGAAACCGGACACCAGCCTTCTCGGCTGACGCCCCCCGTCAAATGAATTGCCCGTCAGGGAATTGAATGAGGTGAAGCCATGGATATGCAAGTTTCCTTTCTCGATCGCCTGTTCGATGCGGGCCTTCTGATCGAGACCGGCGTCGACGGGCTCTATGGCCGCAGCGGCCAGTTCGAGGACGTGATCGCCGCCTTCGAACGGCTGATCGACAAGGTGGGCGGTGCCGACGGCGCGGAGGCCATGCGTTTTCCGCCGGGCATGAACCGCGAATTCTTCGAGACGAGCGGCTATATGAAGAGCTTCCCCCAGCTCGCCGGCACGGTGCATTCCTTCTGCGGCAGCGAGCTCGACCACATGAGCCTATTGAAATGCATTGAGGTCGGCGACGACTGGACCAAAGGCCAGGAGGCGACCGACATCGTGCTGACGCCGGCCGCCTGCTATCCGCTCTACCCGACGGTGGCGCGCCGCGGCAGGCTGCCGGGGACCGGCGGCCTCTACGACCTGCAGAGCTACTGCTTCCGCCACGAGCCCTCCAAGGACCCGGCCCGCCAGCAGCTGTTCCGCATGCGCGAGTACGTCTGCATGGGGAGCGAACGGCATGTCACGGATTTCCGCCAGCGCTGGATGGACCGCGGCGTCGAGATGATGAAGTCGGTCGGCCTCGACGTGACGATCGACGTCGCCAACGACCCCTTCTTCGGCCGCGCCGGAAAAATGCTCGCCAACAACCAGCGGGACCAGAACCTGAAGTTCGAGCTCCTGATCCCCATCACCTCTGCCGCCAAGCCGACCGCCTGCATGAGCTTCAACTACCATCAGGATGCATTCGGCACGAAATGGGGCCTCTACCTTGAGGACGGCTCCACGGCACACACCGCCTGCGTCGGCTTCGGCCTGGAGCGCATCGCGCTCGCCCTCTTCCACACGCACGGCCTTGACATGAAGGCGTGGCCGGAAAACGTGCGCGCCATCCTGTGGGGCTGACGCCATGACGGCCGTCTTTCCCGCTCTCGATCCGGCAGGCTACAAGCCGCATGCGCTGCATGCGGCTGAGCGCATGTGGCCGGAGACGAACTGCTATGCCGATCTCTGGATCGAAGTGCTTTCCGCCCGGAACCTGCCGCCGGAAGCCATGCTCGGCTTCACCCTGACCCAGGATTTCGAGGGCGACCAGTTCACCTTCTTCAAGGTGCCGCTGGAGGACCTCGAGGCGCTCTACAGCATCCGCGTGACGGAGCTCGCGATCTTCGACCGGCCGGAACGGCATGTGGTGGAGCAGATCGGCCGCGGCCGGCTGACGCTGATGGAACTCGACAGCTATTACCTGCCAGACACGCGCGGCATCACCTACCGCCAGGAGCACGGCAAGACGACCGTGGCGATCAACCGGCTCGATCCCCAGGACCGCAAGCTGGACTACTTCCACAACGGCGGCTTCTTCCATCTGTCCGGCGAGGATTTCGACGGGCTGTTCCAGAGGAATGCCGCTCCGGACGCACTGCCATTCCTGCCCTATACGGAGTTCGCGAAATTCCCGGAAGCCCATCCAGGCGTGAAAGAGATTCGCGAAACAGCCTGGAAGCTGCTGCGGCGCCACTATGCCCGGCGGCCCGGGGAAAACCCGATCCGCACCTTCGCGGACGTCTTTCCGGCACAGGTGGAGAGCGTGGCGGAGCGCGATTTCGGCTTCTTCCACAAATACGCCTTCAACACGCTGCGGCAGGTCGGGGCCAATTTCGAGCTGCTGGCGAGCCATCTCGCGTGGCTGAGCGGCAAGGGTTTCGCGCAAGCGGAGAAGCAGGCGCTGAAGATCTCGGAAGTGGCGAAATCCGCGCAATTCCAGCTTGCCCGCGCCGTCACCCGCAGGAAGTTCGAGCCGCTGATGACCGCGCTCGATCCGGCCGCCGAAGCCTGGGACGTGCTGATGGCCGACCTGGCTCTGACGGTAACCGAGAATCGCGAGGCGGCGTGAGCGCTCTTTCGGTCATCGGTGCCGAGACCAGCCTCCTTGGCGAAGGGTGGTCGCTGGTTTTGACCGAGCCGGGTGCTTACCGACTGCCGGACGATCTTCCTTCGACACTCGAAAACATTCCGGCCATCGTGCCGGGGACGGCGGCCGCCGCCCTGGAGGCCGTCGGTCGCTTCGACCGCGACAATCCCGATCCGCTGATCGACACGGATGTCTGGTATCGCCGCTCGCTTGCCGGCGAAGCGCCGGGACCGGCTATCCTGCGTCTGGCCGGCCTTGCGACGATGGCCGAAGTTTTCCTCGACGACCGGCCGATCCTGTCCTCCGAGAGCATGTTCGAAAGCCACGACGTGCCGGTGGAGCTGACCGGCGGCGAAACACTGTCGATCTGCTTCCGGGCTCTGAAACCGCATCTGGAAAAGACAGGCCCGCGGGCCCGCTGGCGGCCGCGATTGATGAACCATCAGGGCCTGCGCCTCACCCGCACCACGACGCTCGGTTTCATGCCGGGCTGGTGTCCCGAAATCCATGCCGTCGGGCCGTGGCGGCCGGTTTCGCTGATAAGGCCGGGCACGAACCGCATGGCCGACCTTGTGGTCACCCCGGAGTTCGCAGATGGCGGAGGCATCCTCAAGGTCGGCTTCGCCTGCGCGCAAGCCGGCCGCGATTTCCATCTGATCTGTGGCGGACGCGAAGCGGCCTTTACCTTCACCGAGGGCCGATATTCCGCCGAACTCCGCCTGCCCGATGTAGAACCCTGGTGGCCGCACACCCATGGCGAGCCGGCGCTTTACGACGTGACGCTTCGGATCGACGGTGAGGAATTTCCGCTCGCCCGCACCGGCTTCCGAAGCGTCGTGGTAGATCGCGGCGCCGATGGCGACGACTTCGGCCTGATCGTCAACGGCGAGAGGACCTTCTGCCGCGGCGCGGTCTGGACTTCCGCCGACATCGTGAAGCTGCCGGGCAGCCGGAAAGTCTACGAGCCGTGGCTGAGGCTCGCGAAAGAAGCGGGCATGAACATGATCCGCGTTCCCGGCATCGCGGCTTATGAGAGCCCTGAATTCTTCGCGCTCTGCGACGAGCTCGGCCTGATGGTCTGGCAGGACTTCATGTTCGCCAATTTCGATTATCCGGCCGGCGATCCGGATTTCGTGATTCACGTGAAAAAGGAAGCCGGGCAATTCCTGGCGGCGACGCAAGCCTCGCCTTCGCTTGCCGTCCTTTGCGGCGGCAGCGAGATCTGGCAGCAGGGCGCGATGCTCGGCCTGCCGGAGCGCGTCTGGAAGGTTCCGCTCTGCGAAGAGATCCTTGCAGGCCTCTCGGCTGAACATCGGCCGGATATTCCCTATGTCGCGAACTCGCCTTCCGGCGGCGCGCTGCCCTTCTATCCCGATGCCGGTGTGGCACATTATTACGGCGTCGGCGCCTACAAGCGTCCGCTTGAGGATGCGCGGCGCGCCAATGTGCGTTTCGCCGCCGAATGCCTCGCCTTCTCCAACCTTTCCGAAACCGAGACGCTTGGCCGCGGCAAGGCCGGCATTCCGCGCGATGCCAGCGCGGACTGGGACTTCGAGGACGTAAGAGATCATTATCTCGGCGAACTTTACGGCACCGATCCGGAAGAACTGCGGCAGACCGATTTCGAACGCTATCTGGCGCTCTCCCGCGCCGTTACCGGCGAGGTGATGGAGGCGACCTTCGCCGAATGGCGCCGGCCGGGCTCGACCTGCAACGGCGCGCTCGTCTTCACCCTCCAGGACGTGATGGCCGGCCCTGGCTGGGGCGTGGTCGGCGTCGACGGCCGGCCGAAACCCGCCTGGCATGCGCTGAGACGCGCCTTCCGACCGGTGCAGGTCGTGTTTGCCGACGAGGGCACCAACGGCCTTGACGTTCATCTGCTCAACGAGACCGCTGCCGACTTGCCGGTCACGCTGGAAGTCGCCTGCCTGCGTGACGGCAAGATGCCGGTGATATCCGGCCTGCGTGAGCTGATGCTTGGCTCCCGCGGCAGCCAAAGCATCGCCTGCACCGACCTGTTCGGCGCCTTCTTCGATACGAATTACGCCTACCGCTTCGGTCCGCCTTCGCATGACGTGACGGTGGCCCGGCTGAAACACGCGGAGACGGGAGAGCCAATTGCCGAAGCCTTTCATTTCCCGCTCGGCCGCGCAAAAGCCATGCACCCGGCGGAAATCACCGCCGCCCTGATCGAGGAGCGGGAAGAGTTTTGGCTGGAGCTTTCGGCGGATATTTTCGCGCAGTCGGTCAACATCGACACGGCTGGATACCGTGCCGGTGACAACTGGTTCCATCTGGCACCCGGCACACCGAAACGGGTGCGCCTCGACGCATTGCCCGGCGCTGACGGCCGGCCGATCGGCGCCATCCGCGCGCTCGGCAGCGATCGCGTCACGCATTTCTGAGTAACTCGCTTCGTCCTGCGGGAAAGCGAAAGGCGTTGTTTCGGGAGGATGCGTACTCAAGCGGCGGCGATGCGCAGCCGGACGCCGCAAAAGGGACGGAGTTTTGCCCGGCGGGCTTTAAGCTCAGCGAGGAACAGGAAGCGGAAGCGAGCGAACGCTGTACACATTTCAAGAGTGACAGCGGCTGCGTTAGGCATTTTTCCTCTTCAATTCGGACTGGATATTGTCCGGCGCCGGTTTTATGTATACACGGAATGGCCACCGATGGCGGAGGAGGGAGATTTAGATGAAGAACTATGTCCTGACGGTATCCTGCAAGACGACCCGCGGCATTGTCGCTGCTATTTCCGGCTTCCTGGCCGAGAACGGTTGCAACATCATCGATAGTTCGCAGTTCGACGACCTCGATACCGGCAAGTTCTTCATGCGCGTCAGCTTTCTGTCCGAAGAAGGTGCCGAGCGTCCCGCACTGATCGAAGGCTTCGCACCCATCGCCGAGAAGTTCGCCATGAATTGGGACATCTTCGACGCGGAAAACCGCATGAAGGTGCTGCTGATGGTCTCCCGCTTCGGCCACTGCCTCAACGACCTGCTCTACCGCTGGAAGATCGGCGCGCTGCCGATCGATATCGTCGGCGTCGTGTCGAACCATTTCGATTACCAGAAGCTCGTGGTCAACAACGACATTCCCTTCCACCACATCAAGGTGACGAAGGAGAACAAGCCGCAGGCCGAAGCCCAGCTCCTGGAAGTGGTCGAATCGACTGGCACCGAGCTGATCGTGCTCGCGCGCTACATGCAGGTTCTCTCCGACCAGCTCTGCGCGAAAATGTCGGGCAGGATCATCAACATCCACCACTCTTTCCTGCCGAGCTTCAAGGGCGCCAACCCTTACAAGCAGGCCTACCAGCGCGGCGTGAAGCTGATCGGCGCGACGGCGCATTACGTCACGGCCGACCTCGACGAGGGCCCGATCATCGAGCAGGACACGGTGCGCATCACCCACGCGCAGTCGCCGGACGACTATGTCTCGCTCGGCCGTGACGTGGAAAGCCAGGTTCTGGCCCGCGCCATCCATGCGCATATCCACCATCGCACCTTCATCAACGGCAACCGCACCGTCGTCTTCCCGCCAAGCCCGGGCTCCTACGCTTCCGAACGCATGGGTTGAAACCCGGGCGAGGGTCCTATGGACGCGCGGTTTTGCCGCACTATCCTCTTCGGAAGCGCCCCATCCGGAGAGGTTCATGTCGGACATGCAGCCAGAGCAGCCAGAGCCTTCTTCAACCGATCTCTCGATGGAGGTGGTGGAGGAGGTTCTGCGTGAGCAGTACGGGCTTTCCGGACAGGTCTTCCCGATCGAGGGACGGCAGAATCCTTACTTCCTGATCGACAACGGCCACATGCGCTATCTTTTAAAGATTGCGCCCGCCGATGCGCCTCTCGAGGAAATCGAGGCCGAGCATGCGCTGATGCGCCATATCCTGCGTGAGCCCGACGGCCCGCGCGTTCCCGAGCCCGTGGCTGCCAAGGATGGAGCGGATGCGATCGTCCTGCCGCTTGGCGGCGAGGACCGGCGCGTTCGCCTCCTCACCTTTCTCGACGGCACGCCTCCGCCGGCAGACGGAAAACTGTCGGAACAGGCCATCGCCGCCTTCGGCTCGATCGCCGCCACGCTCGCCAGAAATCTTGAAGGCTTCGAGCATCCGGTTCTGGAGCGCGAGCCGGAGAACGACCTGCGCAGGGCGGGCCCGCAGACGGTTGCGCTTCTCTCCACCGTCACCGACCAGGAAATCCGCGACGTGATCGCCAAGGCCATGGTGACGATGCTGCGGCGCATACAGCCGCTCGCGACGGGCCTGCGCGTCGCGGCCGCACATCAGAACCTCGATGCCGATGCCGTCGTCGGCGATGTGGCGGATGGTTTCTGGCTGCCGACCGGGGTGACGGATTTCACCAGCATTTCCAGGGGCTGGCTGATCGCAGGCCTCGCCAATACCTGCGCCTATCTGCTGTCGAATCAGGAAGGCGACCCGTTCGCCCTTCTGCCGGCGATTCGCGCCTATCACGACATCCACCCGCTCACACCGGTCGAGCTTGAAGCGCTCTGGCCGCTCGTCGTTGCCCGCACGGCGATCCTCGCCGCCAAAGCGGAGAACGGGCGCGCCCAGTCTCCGGATATCCGCCAGTTGCAGGAGGAGACCGAAAGGCGCCGCATGGTCCTGGACAAGGCGACCGCCGTCTCCCCGGCGCTGATGTTTGCGGCAATTCTCGATGTGGCGGGAATGACGAAACCTCTGCCGGACATTGGCCGTCTGCTGCCGAGCGTCGACCCCGACAGCATCCGGCTCGTCGATTTGAGCGTGACAAGCCCCCTGCTATACGGCGGCAACTGGACCGATCCGGAAAACGACTGGAAACTGCTAGCGCGCGTCGCGTGGGAAACCGGCCGCGGAAGCACGCGCTACGGAGAATACCGCCTGTCGAAGGGTTCCACCGATCCGCAGCAGGAACCGGAGAGCTTCTCGCTCCATATCGATATCTGCGTGCCGGCCGGCACGGCGGCGGTTGCGCCCTTCGCGGGGACACTCAGGAGCGCTGGTCCACGGCTTGTCTTCGCAGGCCGCGATCTCACCCTCCATGTCGAAGGCCTCGACTGCATGGCAGCCGAAGATACGGAGCTTGAAGCGGGAGACCCGCTCGGGCAGGTCGCCGGCGCTGAAAATTCCGTCGGCGGCCTGCGCCTGCGCTTCTGCCGCGATCCGGATCTCGTACCGCCGCTCTTCTGCGCCGCCGACACGGCGGGAACGTGGTCGAAGCTATGCCCCTCGCCGGCGGCTCTGCTCGGCTTCGATGCGGATGCGCCGGCCCCCAAGCATCTCGACCGGCCCGTCCGCGGTTGGAAGGAGTATCTCTTCGATGCCGCGGCGCACATCCGCTTCGATCTCACGGATGATGCTCCATTGATCGGCCATGGCCATCCGCAGGTCGCCGTCGCGGCCTACCGCCAGCTTCTCGTGCTGGACGCTGCGCCCTCCGGTCCGTCCGAGGCCGAGCAGCTCCTCTCCCAACGGCTCCGCGAACTGGCACCGGAAGGACTTGAGGCCGTGCTTGTCCTGCCGGGATATCGCGAGGCGCTGGATCACGCCCTGCAACTCGCACGTTTGCATACCGGGAAGAGCGATATCGTCTGCCTCACCGGCCTATTGCCTGAGATGGCCGCGAATACGGCGATCCTCCGAACCGGGAGCGTCCAGGATGCCAAGGCAGCGCTCGAAGAAGGCGGCAGGGCCGGATTGCTGCTTGCCGGCTTTCCACATTCAGTCGAGAGCCTTTCGGAAGCGCTCGGCGCGCTTGCCCGAAACGAAGGCCTCCTCATCGTCGATGAGACCCGCACGGGATGGGGAAGGCTCGGCCATCATGCCTGGGGTTTTGAGGCGCCAGGCCTCTCACCCGACATCGTCATCGCAAGCTTTCCCAGCAATGACGATGTAGCGGCCCTGTTTACGCGCGAAGCTGTCGCAGCCGCAGGCCGCATCGAGAAACAGATGAACCCGGTTGCCTGCGCGGCCGCCGCGGCGATCCTCGACGTCTGCGAAGAGGAGGCGCTCCGCGAAAACGCCCGCCTTGTCGGCAATCACCTGAGATCGGCCCTTGAGGAATTGGCGGTCCGTCGTCCGGCGATCCGTTCAGTGCAGGGCATGGGTCTTTGCCTGATGCTCGAATTTGTGGACGACGCAACGGCAAAAGCCCTTCACGACGACCTGAGGAAAGACGGCATTTTCACCACCTGGAGCGGCCATGGTGATCTGCGGATTGCGCCGCCGCTCTGCTTCAGCCGGGAAAGCGCCGACCTTGTTGCCGCCCGTCTCGAAGCGCTTCTCTCGGAAAGTTGACACCGCCCTGACGAAAATTTTCCGCGCAATCCTTGCGCCGGTTTCAACACCACCTATTTAAGCGTTGACGGACGGGAGCCGGAATTCGCGAACGAAATTTCACAATTCCGCCTTCTTCCTGTCATCGGAAAGAAAAAAATTCTAGTTATACCGATTTCCGTTGATCACGCTGTGGGACTCGCTTACAGCTGATCATCATTCGATCGGAAGAATCTGATCGGTTTCGCGCAACGCCAAGAGGGAGAGTGACATGGTCAAATATGTTTTCGTCGCCGCCTTCGGTGAAGGTGCGTCCAAAATGATCGGCACGGATCGCCGCTCCCTTCCGTGCTGTCGAATGTAACGCTTTCGGTTCAATCGTTCCTGAAAATTTCATTCGCCAAAGCTGCATTCAAGCGGCCATAGCGGGAGTCTGCCATGCAGAAGCAAGTTATTGAATTCGGCGGGGAGCCCGTCGGTATTGTCATTCCGGATGAGGACCGGCTGAAGTTCATCGCCGTCAAATTCCATGTCATCGATCTCGACGAGCGGCGTTTCAATTCCGCCGACGAAGTGCGCCTTGCCATTCGCGATCTGGTGCGCTCGCGCAATATCGCGCCGACGGCGCATGTCTGAACCTTTTTTAAAGTCCTTGCAAAAGCCGCCTTCGGGCG
Organism: Neorhizobium descurainiae; assembly: GCF_051400715.1. Lineage (NCBI taxonomy): Bacteria > Pseudomonadati > Pseudomonadota > Alphaproteobacteria > Hyphomicrobiales > Rhizobiaceae > Neorhizobium > Neorhizobium descurainiae. The sequence goes on along the minus strand of NZ_JBLFFK010000011.1, from coordinate 177,932 downwards.
GCTTTTTTGTTGGCCGCCGCGGTGCCGCAATCAGAACGCGGTAAACGTGATCGTCGTCAGCGACCGCTCGATGCCCGGAATTGCCGCGATCTTCTCATTCACGAACCGGCCGATTTCATCGTTTTCCTTGATATAGACCTTGAGCAGCAGGTCCCAATCGCCGCTGGTGGAATAGAGTTCGGATACGAGTTCGGTCTTGTAGATGGCATCGGCGACCTCATAGGTCTTGCCGGGCTTGCAGCGGAGTTGGACGAAAATGGGTTTCATCGGACGTCTTCCCGTCGGTCGGATCGCCTTTTGCGATCATGATGGATAGAGAACGACTATTGGCCGATGCGGCCGCCGTTCGCAAGCTGCTCCTTCTCGATCTCCGTGATGATCCAGTTCCGGAAGGCGGCGAGCGGCGGATAGGTGGCGCGATCCGGCGGATAGGCAAGATAATACTGCCCTGTCTCCATCCTCTCGGCTTCCACCGCCGGCACCAGAAGACCCTGTTCCAGTTCGCGGCCGATCAGGAAGCGTGGCAGAAGCGCAGCACCAAGGCCCGCAGCCGCGGCCTCGACCATCGGCATGAACTGGTCGAACAGCATGCCGTGCAACGCATCGAACGCGATCCGGTTCGTCTTGAACCACCGTTCCCATGCATCGGGCCGCGTGTTGAGATGCAGGAGCGGCACCTTCAGCACATCCGCAGGCGTCCGAAGATTGTGCCGCAGCCGGAATTCCGGGCTGCAGGCCGGCAGCACCTCCTCGTCCATCAGGAAGGTGAGCGCCGCGCCCGGCCAGCGCGCCGCGCCGAAATGGATCGCCGCGTCCAGCGTATCGAAACGAAAGTCGAAGGGCTCGAGCCGCGTGATGAGATTCACGACCATGCCCGGATGGGCCTCGAGAAAATGCCTGATCCGCGGGGTCAGCCAGCGGGTGCCGAAGAAAGGCAGGATGGCGAGGTTGAGCGTGCCGCCGGAGGGATTGGCCCGGAGATTGAGCGAGGCGTTCGAGATGCGGCGCAGCGCCTCCCGCACCTCCCGGGCATAGGTGTCGCCCGCGATCGTCAGGCGGATCGTCTGGCGCTCGCGCAGGAACAGCGCCACCCCGAGCTGCTTTTCCAGCGCCGAGATCTGACGGCTGACGGCGCTTTGGGTGAGGCCGAGCTCATTCGCCGCCGCCGTGACGCTGCCGGTGCGGGCAGCCGCTTCGAAAGCCGCCAGAAGCGAGAATGAGGGAAGGAAGCGCCGGGGCGGCAGCATGTCATTCCTCCGGCGAATGACCTGTTGAGAACATGTCGATATTCATCGATAACAGCCCTCTGTAAAGAGTTGGTGAGTGATGCCTCCGGACAATCCATCATGCTGAACGATCCCCGCTCTCACGGCCTCTGGGAAAAGACCGCGCCCCTGCCGCCTCCCGCGCCGCGGCTGGCAGAATACGTTTCGGCCGACGTGGTGATCGTCGGCGGGGGTTATACGGGCCTTTCGGCGGCGCTGCATCTGGCCGAGGCCGGCGTCGATGTAAGGCTGCTGGAGGCGGCGGAGATAGGCTTCGGCGGCGCGGGCCGCAATGTCGGTCTCATCAACGCCGGCATGTGGGTGATGCCCGACGATTTTCCGAAAGAGCTCGGTCCGGTTTACGGCGAAAAGTTGCTCGATCTGCTGGGCGGCGCACCCTATCTCGTCCGCGAGCTGATCGAGAAGCATGGCATTGCCTGCGAGCTTGAGAAGAACGGCACCCTGCATTGCGCCGTCGGCCCGGCAGGAATGAAGGAACTGGAGGAGCGCGCCCGGCAGTGGCAGAAGCGGGGCGCGCCGGTGACGCTTCTCGATTCCGTCGAGACCGAGCGGCGCATCGGCACCAGGGCCTATGCCGGTTCCTTGCTCGACATGCGCGCCGGCACGCTGCAGCCGCTCGCCTATGCCCGCGGCCTGGCGCATGCGGCCGTCAAGGCCGGCGCGAAACTCCATACCGGCAGCGCGGTGATCAGTGCCGGCGAAGCGAGTGGCCGGAAAGTCGTAACGACAGCTGAGGGAGAAGTCTCCGCCGACTGGGTCATCGTCGCGACCGACGCCTACAGCACCGGCCCCTGGGAAACCGTGCGCCGCGAGCAGGTGCATCTTCCCTATTTCAACCTCGCCACGGTGCCGCTCGGCGACAATCTGCGCCGTTCCATCCTGCCCAACCGCGAAGGCTGCTGGGATACGAAGGAAATCCTCTCCTCCTTCCGCATGGACCAGGCCGGCCGGCTTGTCTTCGGTTCGGTCGGCGCGCTGCGCGGCACCGGCACGGCGATCCACAAGGCCTGGGCGCGGCGATCCTTAAGGCGCATCTTTCCGCAGCTCGGCGAGGTGGAATTCGAGGCCGAGTGGTACGGGAAGATCGGCATGACCGACAACGCGCTGCCGCGCTTCCATAAGTTCGGCAAGAACGTCATCGGCTTTTCCGGCTACAATGGCCGCGGCATCGCGCCTGGCACGGCCTTCGGCAGGCTCCTGGCTCGCCATGTTCTCGGCGAAGTACCGGAAACCGACCTGCCGCTGCCGCCGACCGAACCGAAGGAACCGGGCTTACGTGCGCTGAAGGAAGCCTATTACGAGGCGGGCGCGCAGATCGCCCATTTCGCCGGCGAGCGGTTCTGATTGTAAAACCGCCGCAGATTTCTAAGATTGACCGAAATTCGATACCGGAGACTGACATGACGCTCGCCACTCTCGATCTCGCCGCTGAGGTGAAAACCATTCTGAGCGATCTCGGCGTGAAGGCCGAAAGCTATACGGGCGGCACGCTTGCGGTCCGCTCGCCGATCACCGGCGCGGAAATCGGCAGGCTGCCGGAAGAGACGCCCGTCAGCGCCAAAAAGGCCATCGAAGCCGCTCACGAGGCCTTCCTGGAATGGCGGCTGGTGCCGGCGCCGAAGCGCGGCGAGCTGATCCGCCTGCTCGGCGAGGAACTGCGCGCCGCAAAGAGCGCGCTCGGCCGGCTCGTCTCGATCGAGGTGGGCAAGGTCACCTCCGAAGGTCTCGGCGAGGTGCAGGAAATGATCGACATCTGCGATTTCGCGGTCGGCCTTTCCCGCCAGCTCTACGGCCTGACGATCGCCACCGAGCGTGCCGATCACCGCATGATGGAGACATGGCATCCGCTCGGCGCGATCGGCATCATCTCGGCCTTCAACTTCCCCGTGGCTGTCTGGTCCTGGAATGCGGCGCTTGCCATCGTCTGCGGCAATTCCACTGTCTGGAAACCCTCCGAAAAGACGCCGCTGACGGCGCTCGCCACCCAGGCGATCTTCGACAAGGCGCTTGCCCGTTTCGTCGCCGATGGCGTCAAGGCGCCGAAGAACCTCTCGACCCTCCTGATCGGCGGCCGCGAGGTCGGCGAAGCGCTGGTCGACCACGAGAAGGTTCCCCTAGTTTCGGCGACCGGCTCGACCGCCATGGGCCGCGCCGTCGGTCCCCGCCTGGCGCAGCGTTTCGCCCGCTCGATCCTCGAACTCGGCGGCAACAACGCCGCGATCGTGGCGCCCTCCGCCGATCTCGATCTGACGCTGCGTGGTGTCGCCTTCGCCGCGATGGGCACGGCTGGCCAGCGCTGCACGACGCTCCGCCGTCTCTTCGTGCACGACAGCGTCTACGGCACTTTCGTGCCGCGCCTCACCAAGGCTTACCAGTCGGTCACGGTCGGCAGCCCGCTCGAAAACGGAACGCTGGTTGGTCCGCTGATCGACAGGACGGCCTATGACAAGATGCAAAAAGCGCTGGAAGCCGCCAAGGCCGAGGGCGGCAAGGTGACCGGCGGCGAGCGCGTCCATCAGAACGAGGCGGCCGATGCCTATTACGTACGGCCGGCGATCGTCGAGATGCCGGCGCAGACGGGGCCGGTGAAGGAAGAAACCTTCGCGCCGATCCTCTATGTGATGAAATATTCGGGCTTCGACGAGGCGCTGGCGCTGCACAACCACGTGCCGCAGGGCCTTTCCTCCTCGATATTCACCAACGACATGCGCGAGGCCGAGACCTTCGTCTCCGCCCGCGGGTCCGATTGCGGCATTGCCAACGTCAATATCGGCCCTTCGGGCGCCGAAATCGGCGGGGCCTTCGGCGGCGAGAAGGAGACCGGCGGCGGCCGCGAATCCGGCTCGGATGCCTGGAAGGCCTATATGCGCCGCGCCACCAACACGCTGAACTACGGCCGCACCCTGCCGCTGGCGCAGGGCGTCAAGTTCGACATCGAATGATGACGGCCGGTCCGCTGAATCTCCTGACCGATATCGACGGCGTGGCCGTCGGCCATGCCACCGATCTCGCGCTCGGCTCCGGCGTGACGGCGGTCGTTTTCGACGAGCCGGCGATCGCCTCCGGCTCGGTGCTCGGCGGCGCGCCCGGCGGGCGGGATACCGCGCTGCTCGACCCATCGATGACCGTGCAGACGGTGGACGCCTTCGTTCTCTCCGGCGGCTCGGCCTTCGGGCTCGATGCGGCGGGCGGGGTGCAGGCAGGGCTGCGGGAGATTGGCCGGGGTTTCCAGGTCGGCAGCGTCCGCGTGCCGATCGTGCCGCAGGCGATCCTGATGGACCTGCTGAACGGCGGCAACAAGGATTGGGGCCTGCACTCGCCCTATCGCGGCATGGGCTACGAGGCCTTCAAGGCGGCGGAGGCGGGACCGTTTGCGCTCGGCACCGTGGGCGCCGGCACGGGCGCCACGACCGCGACCTTCAAGGGCGGCATCGGCTCGGCAAGTGCCAAAAACTCGGCGGGCCACACCGTCGCGGTGCTGATGGCCGTCAATGCCATGGGGTCGGCGACGGTTGGCGACGGCCCGCATTTCTGGGCGGCCCCCTTCGAGCGGAAGGGAGAATTCGGCGGACTCGGCCTGCCGGAGAAATTCAACGAGGGCCATTCGGCGCTCAGAATGAAGGGCGTCAACCTGAAGGCGACGACGATCGGCGTGATCGTCACCGATGCGGTGCTCACCAAGGCGCAGGCGCACCGCCTTTCGATCATGGCGCATGACGGGCTCGCCCGCGCCGTGCTGCCGGCGCATCTACCGGGCGACGGCGACACGATCTTTTCTGCGGCCACCGGCGCAAAACCGCTCCGCGACATGACCGCCTTTGCCGAACTCTGCCATCTGGCGACGCTGGTAACCGCAAGGGCGGTTGCGCGGGGCGTGTATGAAGCGGCAGCACTAGCGGTTCCGAACGCGCAGCCGGCATGGCGGGATAAATTTGGTTCGCCAGCTAAATAGCTTTTAGCGCTGCTTCCACGCGAGACCAGTCGTTTTCACCCGGAAGGCCGATCCGGAGATCGTCCGGCCGCTCCTGAAAGCGGCGGGTGAGGATACCACGCTCGCCGAGATGCCGGAAAAGCGCCTGTGCCCGCGGATCGCGGATGAAGCGGAAGAGCGACGTGCCGCCTGCAACCGGAATTCCGGCTGCAGTCAGCAGGGCGTCCAGCCGCGCAGCATCTTCCCCCAACGTCGCTCGCATCGCCTGCCGCCAAGGGATATCGGCCAGCGCCTCGCCCGCCACGTGCAGTGCCGGTCCGGAAACGGCCCAGGGGCCGAGCCGGTTTTCGATCTTCGCGATGATATCCGGATGCGAAATCGCAAAGCCGAGCCTTAGGCCCGCCATGCCGTAGAATTTGCCGAAGGAGCGCAGGACCAGAAGGCCGCCTTCATCGACCATGTCAGCCGTGCTTTTGGCCTCGGACACGTCCATGAAGGCCTCGTCCGCAACCAGCAGACCGCGCTTCGCCCGCATTGCGGCGGCAAGCGCCAGGAGATCACTCTCCGGGACGATGCCGCCGGTTGGGTTATTGGGATTGACGATGACGGCGAGATCTGCGGAAGCTAGCCGATCCAGGTCGTCCGTTTCGGTGACGTCGAAACCGGCCATTTTGGCGGCCCGGGCATGCTCCGCATAGGTAGGCGATAAAACCGCCGCCAAGCCCCCGCTTCGGACAAGGCTGGCGATGATCGGCAAGAGGATCTGCGTCCCCGGCCCTGCCGCGACATGCGCCGCCGACGGCGCGCCATAGGCATTGGCCGCGATCACCTTCAGCTCTTGCGCCAAAGCCGGCTCCGGCAGTCGCGCGAAGGCATTGCCCGGCACCGGCGAGTGCGGATAGGAATAGGGGCTGATACCGGTCGACAGGTCGATCCACGGCTCGGGTGCATGCGGAAACAGCGCCCGCGCTCCAGCGAGACTGCCGCCATGCTCAATTGAACCGCCAACCTCAGAGCCTGCCACCGCTAATGTTCCTTCTCGCATTCTTCGCCCTGATCGTGGAGCGCATATTCGGCTATCCCGACTGGTTGTTCCGGCGTATCGGCCATCCGGTAACCTGGATCGGCCGGCTGATTTCCCGGCTCGATGCCGACTGGAACCGCGAGGCCGACGACTTTCCCACCCGCAGACGCAGAGGCGTTTTCGCGCTGCTGACGCTTCTCGGCGTGGCGATCTTCGTCGCTCTGGCAGTCGAATACTGTTTGCTGGCGCTGCCGCTCGGGCCGATCCTGCTGGTTCTGGTCGCAGTCAGCCTGCCCGCCCAGAAGAGCCTCGAAAGTCATGTCGAGGCCGTTGCCGATGCGATGAAATATGGCGGGCTCGAAGCCGGCCGGAAAGCCGTTTCGATGATCGTCGGCCGCGATCCGGAAAAGCTCGACGAAGCCGCCGTCTGCCGCGCTGCGATCGAGAGCCTGGCGGAGAATTTTTCCGATGGTGTCGTGGCGCCGGCCTTCTGGATGGGCGTTGGTGGATTGGCGGGCGGCGTGGCTTACAAGGCGGCCAATACGGCCGACAGCATGATCGGCCACCGCAGCCCGCGCCACGAAGCCTTCGGCTGGGCGGCAGCACGTTTCGACGACCTGATCAACCTGCCCGCCTCGCGGCTGAGCGCGCTTCTGTTCGTGACCGCGGCCTTTTTCATCGACAAGGCTTCGCCCCGGAATGCGATCAGGGCTGTGCTGCGGGACGCCGGACATCATCGCTCGCCGAATGCCGGATGGCCGGAAGCGGCGATGGCCGGCGCGCTCGGCATCGCGCTGGCGGGACCGAGAAGCTATGGCGGACAGATGATCGAGGCGCGCTTCATGGGTGAGGGCGGACGCACGGAACTCACCTATGAGGACATCCGCCAGGCGCTGAAGCTCGCCCGCGTGGCGGACGCCCTGCTGATCGGCCTTTTCGGCCTTCTGGCATGGATCATCTGGCAAGTCTGAGCAATCCGTCGAGATCGAGATGTCGTTCCATATGAGCGGCGAGCCGATCGAGCACGTCGTCCACACCCGCCTCGTAGTCGAGGCCGGACGCCGTCCCGCCGAGCCGCATCAACCAGGCCGAGCGCTGCCGGTCGTCCGAAAAGAGCCCGTGGATATAGGTGCCGCAAACCTTTCCATCGGCCGAGATAGCCCCTTCCGGACTGCCGCCGATCGCCGAAAACGGTCGGGCGCAATCCGGTCCGATTGTTCGCCCGATATGCATTTCATAGCCGGATAAGGAAACTCCGTCGAAACTGGTGCCCGAGACGGCCTCCAGTCGCTTGTCGTCCGAAAGAACCGTCTCGACATCGAGCAAACCAAGCCCTTCCACCGAACCCGGCCGACCTTCGATACCATCCGGATCGGAAATTTTCTTTCCGAGCATCTGATAGCCGCCACAGAGGCCAAGCACCTTCCCCCCACGGCGGACATGCGCAGCTATATCGACATCGAAACCCACCGACTTTAATGCCTGAAGATCCGAGATCGTCGCCTTCGAGCCGACCAGCAGAACGAGATCGCAATCGCCGGGGATCGCCTGACCTGCCCGAACCCGAATCAGTTCCACATCCGGTTCGGCTTCCAGCGGATCGAGATCGTCGAAATTGGAGATATGCGGCAGGATCGGCACCCCAATACGGATGTTTGCCCCAGCCTTGCGGGCTGGCGGCGCGTCGAGGCCGAGCGCATCTTCCGCCGGCAGCCGGACGGCATCGGGAAAATGCGGCAGCAGCCCGATCGGCTGCCAGCCGTTCAGTTCGGCGATCATCCGCATGCCATCCGCAAACAGCGCCGGGTCGCCGCGAAACCGGTTGACGATGAAGCCGCGGATCATCGCCGCATCGTCCGGATCGAGCACCAGTTTCGTGCCGGCGAGGCTTGCGATCACCCCGCCGCGGTCGATATCGCCGATCAGCACGACCGGCACGTCCGCCGCGCGCGCGAAACCCATATTGGCGATGTCGTTCCGGCGGAGATTGACTTCCGATGCGCTGCCGGCCCCTTCCACCAGCACAAGGTCGGCCTGGCTGCGGAGCAGTTCGAAACTTTCCATCACCCGCTGCATCAGCTTCGGCTTGAGATCCTGGTATTCAGCCGCTTTGGCATTGCCTTCGACCTTGCCCTGCACGACGACCTGCGCGCCTACCTCGCTCTGGGGCTTCAGCAGGACCGGGTTCATGTGGACGCTGAGCGGTGCTTTCCCAGCGCGCGCCTGCAGCGCCTGCGCCCGGCCGATCTCGCCGCCATCCGCCGTCACGGCCGCATTGTTCGACATGTTCTGCGGCTTGAACGGCAGGACCTTCAGGCCGCGCAAGGTGAAGGCGCGGGCAAGCCCGGCCACGACCAGCGACTTGCCCACATCCGAGCCCGTTCCCTGAAACATCAGCGCGCGGGCGGTCATGGCTTAGAACTCGATGCCGGCCTGGGCCTTCACGCCGGCCTTGAAATGGTGCTTCACCAGCGTCATTTCGGTCACCATGTCGGCGGCTTCGATGAGCGCCGGTTTGGCGTTGCGGCCGGTGACGACCACATGCAGGTCCGGCCGGCGGGCCTGCAATGCGGCGATCACCGTGCCGAGATTGAGATAATCGTAACGCAGCGCGATATTGAGCTCGTCGAGAATGACGAGGCCGATCGTCTCGTCCGCCATCAGGTCCAGCGCCTTCCCCCATGCCTTTTCGGCGGCGGCGATATCCCGTTGCAGGTCCTGCGTTTCCCAGGTGAAGCCCTCGCCCATCGTATGCCAGACGACCCGATCGCCGAAGACGGCCAGCGCCGGCTGTTCGCCGGTCGACCAGGCACCCTTGATGAACTGCACCACGCCGACGCGGCGGTTGTTGCCGAGCATGCGCAGCGCCAGACCGAATGCGGCGGTGGATTTACCCTTGCCGGAACCGGTATGGACGATGAGAAGGCCCTTTTCGAGGATCTTCCCGGCCACTTCCGCATCCTGCACCGCCTTGCGGTTCGCCATCTTGGCGCGGTGGCGCTCGGCTGCCGCCTGATCGATCTCCTTCACCGCGAAGCAAGCCCCGCCGAAGGGCGCACCGCGACATCTTCGCCGGCGCGGAACTTCTCGCGGACCACCGCGATGAGCGCGCCGAGCACTGCCCAGAACACCAGATTGGTGACGTAAACGGCATTGACGAAGCGGGCATGCAGCTCCAGCGGCACCGCCGTCTCATGCGTCGGCGGCAGGGGAGCGCCAACCAGATGCGGAGCGACCAGCAGAACGATCGCCAGCACGGCAAACACGACCGAACGGGTATAGGCGAGCAGGCCGAGGCCGAGAGCGGTGCAGATGGCCGTCGAAATCCACCAGATCTGGCGCGGACCGAGCTCGGCGGCCGGCATGCCCGGCAGTTCCGGCGGCAGGCCGAGGCCGGGAGCGAGGCTGACGGTGAGGAAGCCGGCAATGCCGAACATCAACCCGCCGCGCCAGCCCTTGAAGCCTCCCAGGGCTTCCGAAGCGGCGATCAGCACGAGACCGAAGCCGATTGCCGACAAGATATCGGCTGCGGCGGTGTAGATGAGGCGCTCAAAACCGTCGGCGGGAGCCCAGGCCTCCTCGTCGTGGCTATGTTCAGCCGCCGCAGGGGGCGCGACACCGCCAGCCGGGGCAGCCTCATGGTTGTGGCTGTGACCGGCCTCGGCACCGCCGGCATTTTCATAGGTCTCGGCCTGCAGGATGAGCGGCACCGTCGAGAAATGCTGCATGACGGTGAGGAGAAGTCCCGACAACAGCCCGGCGATCACCGCCGTGAAGACGATGTTACGAAACAGCGACATTTGGAAATTCCTCTCAGTGGCAGGGGAAGGCCAGGGAATGGCGCGTGTCGTGGGCGGCGTTGTGGACGACTTCCAGATGCGAGAAGCCGACAAAACCGACGATGAACAGGCCGAGAATGGCCGTCATGCCGAGGGGAATGATCTTCGAAGCGGAAACGCTGACCGCACTTGCGGCAGAATTCGTTACCATGGTCTCGTCCTTTCGCCCTCCACCCGAGGGCTGTTCAAGTTTCTCACCACCTCTGGCAGGTCTCCTGGCTCGCGGATCAGGCGCCTCTCGCCCGCCTTCCCGGATTGCTCCAGTGGCTTGACGGCCAACCGGCCGTTTTGGACGAAGACTTTCCGCTTACAGTTGCGGGGGCAGCCACGGGTTTGACGGCAAATCCGTCGCACCGCATTCCCTCAAAACCCTTTCGGGCACCATAGGTCCGGTCACTATAGACGAATTCGCGAGCCCCGCAATCGCCTTTGCGACGCCCGCCGCACTCCATTGACATAGGGCTATGACCGGGCTTAGTTGAAAGAAGACGGTCCTTTTCCGGCAACGGGAAGGGCTAAGAGAGAATGCGGTGCGATCCTTGGGATCAATGCCGCGGCTGCCCCCGCAACTGTAGGCGGCGAGCCATTTTGCCGAGCAAGGCCTCTGGGCCGGAAAGCCACTGGGAAAACCGGGAAGGCAGGCAAATGGCGGCGACCCGCGAGCCAGGAGACCTGCCGTTCGATTTAAGCTTCGCCGGGCGGGGTGCTCCGGAGGAAGTCTTGTCATTCACCGCAGGCGGGCTTGCCCTTCTGCTCCGCGCCCCGATTTTTCGAACTGGCGGTAACGCGGCTTAGATGATGAGTGACGAGCGAAAAGACGATCTGGAAACCGTCCCGGAAGCCGTGGATGTGACGATCTTCGTCTGCACCAATTGCCGCGACGAGATCGATCCCGAAACACGCCCCGGCATCGGGATGATCGCCGCTCTGCGGGAAGCTACAGCCGGCAAGCCGCTTGCCGTAAAGCCCGTCACCTGCCTCGCCAATTGCGAAAAGAGCCCGAGCGCGGCCTTCAACCACCGATCCGGCTGGTCTTACGTTTTCGGGCATCTGACGCTGGAGAATGTCGAAGACATCGTGACCGGCGCAATGATGCTCGCCGGGGACGAGCGCGGCTTCCTTCCCCTTCGTGGCCGTCCCGCCTGCCTCCGCGGCAAAGGCATGACGGCCCGCATTCCACCCTTCCACCATCACGAGGACATGCCTTCATGAGCGTCAATTTCGACCGCGTTCCCTGCACCGTCGTCACCGGGTTCCTGGGCGCCGGCAAGACCACGCTGATCCGCAGCCTGATCGAGAAGCTCGACGGTAAGCGCCTGGCGATCATCGTCAACGAATTCGGCGATGTCGGCATCGACGGCGACGTGCTGAAGGGCTGCGGCATCGAGACCTGCCCGGAAGACAATATCATCGAGCTCGCCAACGGCTGCATCTGCTGCACCGTCGCCGACGACTTCGTGCCGGCGATCGACCAGATCCTCTCCCGCGAACCGCGCGTCGACCATATCCTCATCGAGACTTCCGGACTTGCGCTGCCGAAGCCGCTCGTCCAGGCCTTCCAGTGGCCGGATGTGAAGGCGCGCGTGACGGTGGATGGCGTCGTCGCCGTGGTCGACGGCGTGGCTCTGGCGGAGGGCCGGGTCGCCGACGATCACGGCGCGCTGGAAGCCCAGCGGCAGGCAGACGACTCGATCGACCATGACGACCCGGTCGAGGAAGTCTTCGAGGACCAGGTCGCCTGTGCCGACATGATCGTTCTGACCAAGACCGATCTTCTGGATGCCGCAGGGCTCGCCACCGCCAAGGATCGCGTTACCGCCCACCTGCCGCGGGCCGTGAAGATCGTCTCGGCCGCGAATGGGGCGATCGATCCGGCAGTGCTGATCGGCCTCGGGCTCGCCGTCGAGGATGACATCGGGAACCGCAAGACGCATCACGACGACGAGCTCGATCACGACCACGACGACTTCGACAGCTTTGTCGTCGACCTGCCGGCCGTGGCGGATGCCGAAGCACTCGCCGCCCGCATCTCCGTGACGGCGGAAGCCGAGAACGTCCTGCGCATAAAAGGCTTTGTGGAGGTCGCGGATAAGCCGATGCGCCTGCAGGTCCAGGCTGTAGGATCGCGCGTGAACCATTATTTCGACCGCGCCTGGGCGCCCGGCGAAGCGCGGCACGGCCGTCTTGTCGTGATCGGCGAAAAAGGGATCGACCGCGCGGCGATCGAAAGGATGCTGGCCGCATAAGGCAACGGAAATGCACATACTTGCCACCACATCGTCGTCGCTCGACGACCTGATCGAGCCGGTCGACCTCAACCAGTCGCCCGCCGATGTGGTGGTGCTGTCCTTTTCCGGCAGCGACCTGAACGGCATCGCTGCAGCCTGGGACAAGGGTCGGGCGAGCCTGCGGCTGGCCAACCTTTCCGACCTGCGGCACCCGATGTCCGTCGACCTCTGGGTGGAGAAGACGGCGGCACATGCGAAGGTCATCCTTGTGCGCATTCTCGGCGGCTATGACCGCTGGGCCTATGGGGTGGATGAACTTTCACGCATGGCGAAGCGCAAGAGGATCGCGCTCGTGCTTCTGCCCGGCGAATGCAGCATTCGTGACGAGCGGCTTGTCGGCGCCTCGACGGTTTCCGAAGAGCAGCTTGCCGGCATTCTCGCCTGCTTCCGCGAGGGCGGCCCGGACAATATGCGGCGGCTGGCAAGGCGACTGGCCGCGCTGGCGCGAAACGAAACAGCGCCCCTGCCTGGCGCGGCGGCGATGCCGAAGGCCGGTTTCTACAAGCCCGGCCATGGCATCGTCAGCGTCGAGAGGCTGCTTTCCAGCCTCGCTGCCGATGCGCCGCGCCTGCCGATCCTCTTCTACCGTTCCATGCTGCTTGCCAACGATGCCGCGCCGATCGATGCGCTCTTCGAAGCTCTGGCTGCTCGCGGTTTCGCGCCGCTGCCGATCTTCGTCAGCGGCCTGAAGGATGCGGATGCGGTCGCTTTCGTCGAACGGACGATTGCAGGCCTCGATCCTGCGGCGATCATAGCCACGACGGCTTTCGCCAGCGGCACGGATGAAAAGGGCGAAACGATCTTCGACCGCACCGGCGTGCCGGTTTTCCAGGTTGTCGTCGCCACGACGCGCCGAGAAGGCTGGGCGGAAGGCCGCCGCGGCCTGAATCCTGCCGACCTCGCCATGCATGTCGTCCTGCCGGAACTCGACGGCCGCATTCTTGCCGGAGCGATCTCATTCAAGGCAGGCGAAAACTCCGCCAGTCTCGTCAACCGATCGGAACCGGACCGGGTTGAGCAAGTGGCAAACCGCATCGCCGCCTTCCTGAGGCTGAGACTCGCATCGCGCTCCGAGCGAAAAGTCGTCATCCTGATGCCGGACTATCCGAGTGCGCCCGGACGCACGGGCTACGCCGTCGGGCTGGACGTGCCGCAAAGCGTGCTTTCAATGCTTCGAGAGCTTGTGATAGCCGGCTATTCTGTTTCGGATATCCCGGAGACGGCCCGCGATTTGCTGGACCTTCTGGCTCCGAAATCCGCAGCTTTGCCGCTTTCGGATTACATCTCGGCATCCCATGCCGAAGCGGCCTGGGGTGCGCCTGAGACGGACGAGGACCTGGAAGACGGTGCCTATCGCTTCCGCGCCGCGCAGTTCGGCAACATAACCGTCGCGCTTGCGCCGGATCGCGGGCGCAACGCCGATCGCCGTGCTGATTATCACAGCCCCGATTTGCCGCCGCGCCATGCCCTCATCGCCTTCGGCCAGTGGATGCGCAAACAGCTCGGCGCCCACGCGATCGTTCATGTCGGCGCGCATGGCACGCTGGAATGGCTGCCGGGCAAGACGGTGGCTCTGTCGAAGGATTGCTTCCCGGAACTCGTTACCGGCGGCCTGCCGGTCGTCTATCCATTCATCGTCTCCAACCCGGGCGAGGCGGCCGTCGCCAAGCGGCGGATTGCCGCCGTCACTGTCGGCCACCTGCCGCCGGTGCTGACCGGAGCCGGCCTTTCCGACGGGCAGAAGAAGCTCGAACTGCTGGTCGATGAATACGCGCAAGCCGACGGGCTCGACCGCCGCCGCCGCGACCGGCTGGCCAGGCTGATCGTCGAGACTGCCCGCGAGACGGGCTTGGCGACCGAAGCGGGCGTGTCCCGCGACGACGATCCGGACGCGGCGCTTACCCGCATCGATGCCTTCCTTTGCGATCTCAAGGATTTCGCCATCAAGGACGGGCAGCATGTCTTCGGCGAAGTGGCGCCTGGCGACGTCGATCCGCTGCGGATTGCGAGTGCACAATCCGAACGGCAGGCACTGCTTGACGCGTTGGACGGAAAACACATCCGCCCCGGCCCCTCCGGCGCGCCCTCGCGCGGCCGTCTCGACGTGATGCCGACCGGCCGCAACCTCTTTGCCAGCGATCCACGTACGCTGCCGACGCCGACCGCCTTCGAACTCGGTAGGCACGCGGCGGATGAAATCCTGCGCCGCTACGTGCAGGATCACGGCGATTGGCCGAAGAGCCTCGTCTTCGATCTCTGGGGCAGCGCGTCGCTCCGAAGCGGCGGCGAAGAGGTCGCACAGGCTCTGGCCCTGATGGGTGCCAGGCCGATGCAGGATACGGCGACCGGCCGCGTGACCGGCATCGAGGTTTTGCCGCCGGCGCAGCTCGGCCGGCCGCGTGTTGACGTGACGCTCAGGATTTCCGGCCTCTTCCGAGACATGTTTCCGGCGCTGATCGCGCTTCTTGATGCGGCCACACGCGCGATCGCCGCCCGCGAGGAAGCGCCGGGCGACAATCCGCTGGCCGAGGATACCCGGAGACTTGGGCACGTGCCGCCGCGCATCTTCGGTTCGGCGCCCGGCTCCTATGGCTCCGGAATCGAGGAAAAGCTTGCCGACGGCATCTGGGCAGAGCGGGAGGAACTCGGTCGCATCTATCTCGATGCCACGAGCCATGCTTTCGGCGGCCCCGACGGCGAGGGAACCCATGTGCCCGGCAAGTTTGCGGATCGGATTGGAACAGCCGACCTCCTGGTTCATACAGGCGACGACCCTGGCCGCGACCTGCTGGACGGCTCGGCGGATGTCGCCTTCATCGGCGGGTTTTCCGCAGCCGTTGCGGCTCTTGGCGGCAAGGCGGATGTGATCGCCCTCGACACGACCGATCCGCTGAGGCCAAAAGCGCGCTCGATTTCCGAAGCCGTGACGCGCGTGGTGCGTGCCCGCGCCGTCAATCCGCGTTTCATCGCCGGCCAGATGCGCCACGGCCCCCGCGGAGCGGCGGAACTCGTCGAAACCGTCGACCGGCTGATCGGCTTTGCAGAAACCACCCACGCCGTTCCGCAATCGCTGATCGAGGCCACCTATGATGCCTATCTCGGCGACGAAACCGTGCGCGACTTCCTGCTTTCCCAGAACCCGGAAGGCACTCGCCATATGGGCGAGCGTTTTCGCTCGGCGCTTCGCCGCGGCCTCTGGCATCCGCGCCGGAACGCGATCGATGCGGAGCTCGAAATGCTCGCGAGGGAGGTCGCATGACGGCGCTTTCCCTCGATCACGCGACTTTGGATATGCGGCCCCACCTGAATATGCAAAGGGGCGCCTGCCCTGCGCTTTCCGCTCCGATGATGACCGGCGACGGACTTCTCGCCCGCGTCGCGCTGACCGATGCGATAACGCCTGCGCAGCTTGCAGACCTTTGCCGGCTGGCCCGCTGCCACGGCAACGGCATTCTCGATATTTCAGCCCGCGGCAATCTGCAAGTCCGGGGCTTGAGCGAGGTATCGGCACCGTTACTCGACATTGATGTGCGTGCACTGAACCTGCCGCTCCGCGACGGCCTTGCCGTAGAGGTTCCACCCCTCGCCGGCCTCGACATTGCCGAGATCGCCGACCCTCGTGCACTCGCCGAGGCCATCCGCCGGGAAGCACGCGATATCGAAGGCCTGGCGCCGAAAATATCCGTCGTCGTAGACGGGCAGGGGAGTTTGCGCCTCTCCCATCTTCTGGCGGATATCCGGCTGGTCGCCGTCCGATCGGATGGAAGCATCCGCTGGAGGCTGCTGCTCGGTGGTACTGAAGCCGTGGGTAAGGTCCATGGCGTGTTCGGAGAGATTGAAGCCATCGAGGCGACGCTCTCTCTGCTTCGAAAGCTCGCCGCGATGGGCAGCAAGGCCCGTGGCCGCGATCTGGGAAGCGGCCTTTCCTTGAACGGTGACGCCGCGCCTTCCGCCTCGCCCCTCGGCACTTTTACGCTCTCAAACAATCTTTGTGCGGTCGGCATCGGCGCGGCCTTCGGCCAGGCACAGGCTGAGGGCCTCATCGCGCTCTGCACAGAAGCCGAGCGGTTGGGAGTAAAATCGCTGAAGCCGGCGCCCGATCACTCCCTGATGCTCTTCGGGCCGCGATCGGCCTGCGAGCTCCTGGCGGATTTTGCCGGAAGCAAGGGCTTTATCACCGCCCCGAGCGACCCGCGCGGAAACATCGCCGCCTGCCCCGGAACTCCGGCCTGCAAGTCCGCGACGATTGCCACGCACGAGATTGCCGCGAATGCTGCAGGCGAAGCGGCTGACCTGCTCGACGGTTCGTTCAAGCTGCACATCACCGGCTGCCCGAAAGGTTGTGCCCATCCGGAGCCCTCCGCTCTTACCCTTTGCGGCACGGCGGCCGGACTTTCATTTATCCATCAGGGAAAAGCAGCGGATTCACCCTTTGCTTCCACGATAATTGCCGATACCAACGCCTCCCTTCGCCGCATCGCCGACCTCGTTCAGACGGAACGGCGCGACGGAGAGAATTCTGCGGCCTGTCTAACCCGGTTGGGACCGGAGCGACTGGCAGCCGCCGTAATGTCAGGACGACCATGAACAGCTACGATTATATCCGCGAAGGCGACGCGATCTACGAACGGTCCTTCGCGATCATCCGCGAGGAGGCCGATCTTTCCGCCTTTTCCTCTGAACAGGCGGAAATCGCCGTGCGCATGATCCATGCCTGCGGACTTGTCGAGGCGGCCCAGCATTTCCGCTTCTCCAAGGATTTCGTCTCCCGGGCGCGCGGCGCACTTTATGACGGCAGACCGATCTATTGCGACGCCGAGATGGTGGCGCACGGCATCACCCGCGCCCGCCTGCCGGCCGACAATGACGTGATCTGCACGCTGCGCGACAGCCGCACGATCGAGCTCGCGAAAACGATCGGCAACACCCGCTCCGCCGCCGCCCTCGACCTCTGGGACGAGACGGAGGGCGCGCTGGTGGCGATCGGCAACGCGCCGACCGCGCTCTTCCGCCTGCTCGAAATGCTGGATGCCGGCGCGCCGCGGCCGGCCGCGATCATCGGCATGCCGGTCGGCTTCGTCGGCGCGGCCGAATCCAAGGAGGCGCTGATAGAATCGAGGCTCGGCATTCCCTATGCCGTGGTGCGCGGCCGCATGGGCGGCTCGGCGATGACGGCGGCCTGCATCAACGCGCTTGCGAGGGCGGGGCTTTGAACGCGGCGATCCTCAAAGGGCGGCTGACCGGCGTCGGCACCGGGCCGGGCGATCCGGAGCTTCTGACGCTGAAGGCCGTGCGGGCCATCAACGAGGCGGATGTCATCGCCTTCTTCTGCAAGAAGGGAAGTAACGGCAACGGCCGCGCCATCGTCGACGCACATGTCCGTCCAGGCACGCTGGAACTGCCGCTCGTTTACCCCGTAACGACCGAGACCAACAAGGACGAGGCGGAGTATCGCGGCCCGATCGCCGACTTCTTCGACCGGTCGGCGGAAGAGATCGCCGCGCATCTCGATGCGGGCAAGAACGTCGCTATCCTGAGCGAAGGCGATCCGCTGTTCTACGGTTCCTACATGCACCTGCATGTGCGGCTTTCGAAGCGCTACCAAGCCGAGGTCGTAGCGGGCGTCACCGCCATGTCCGGCTGCTGGTCGATGACCGGCCTGCCGCTGGTGCAGGGCGACGATATCCTGAGCGTGCTGCCGGGCACCTTGCCGGAGGAAAAGCTTGTCGAGCGGCTGGAGGACACCGACGGCGCCGTCATCATGAAGGTCGGCCGCAACCTTCCGAAGATCCGCCGGGCGCTGGCTTCGGTCGGAAAGCTCTCCGGCGCGCTCTATGTCGAACGCGGCACCATGGCGAACGGCGCGGCGCAGCCGCTGGAGGAACGCGACGAAAGCCCCGCACCCTATTTTTCCATCGTGCTCGTGCCCGGCTGGAAGACGCGGCCCAAGGGGGAAGCGGATCGATGAGCGGCTCCCTCGTCGTTGTCGGCCTCGGGCCGGGAAATCCCGACCAGATGACGCCGGAGGCGCTCGCGGCAGTGGCGGCGGCGGAGGATTTTTTCGGCTATTTCCCTTATATCGACCGTCTGAATCTCAGGCCGGACCAGCGTCGCCACGCTTCCGACAACCGCGAGGAACTGGCGCGCGCAAGAGCGGCGCTGGAGCTGGCGGCGAAGGGCGGCAAGGTCTGCGTCGTGTCCGGCGGCGATCCCGGCGTCTTCGCCATGGCGGCGGCGATCTGCGAGGCGATCGACGAAGGGCCGGCCGAATGGCGCGATATCGATTTTTCCGTCGTGCCGGGGGTGACGGCCATGCTGGCGGTCGCGGCCAAGGCCGGCGCACCGCTGGGCCATGATTTCTGCGCCATCTCGCTGTCAAACAACCTGAAGCCCTGGGAAATCATCGAGAAACGGCTCGTGGCCGCCGCAACGGCAGGCTTCGTGATGGCCTTCTACAACCCCGTCAGCAAGGCGCGGCCACACCAGCTCGGCGATGCTTTCGCGCTTCTGCGCCGGCACCTGCCCGGCGAGGTGCCGGTGATCTTCGGCCGGGCTGCGGGTCGGCCGTATGAGGCGATCCGCATCGTGCCGCTTGCCGAGGCCGAAAGCGGCATGGCCGACATGGCTACCTGCGTCATCGTCGGAACGGCGGAAACGCGGATCGTCGGACGGGAAGGAAAGCGGCCGATCGTCTACTCGCCGCGTTATTTCAGGGGCGATTACGGGAGCACCGGCACATGATCGAGCCAGGTCAGCAGCTCTTCGATAGTCTCGACGGACGGCACAGCCGGCAGGTCCGGCCTGCGCACGAGGATGACCTCGATGCCGAGCGCGCGGGCAGCGGCAATCTTGCCGTAGCTCGAAGGCCCCCCGCTGTTCTTGGCGACGATCGCCTCTATCGCATGCTCTTCAAGAAGCCGCGCCTCGTCCGCTTCTGCGAAAGGACCGCGCGAGGTGAGATAGATCGCATGCGGTACATCCAGCGGCGGATCGACCGGATCGACGCTGCGGATCAGGTAATGGTGCTGAGGAGCCTCTTCGAAGGGCAAAAGCTCCTGCCGGCCGAGGGTGAGAAAAACCTTTCGCGGATGTTTGCCCAGCACGCCAACGGCATCATCGACGCTCGCGACCTCGGTCCAGCGGTCTCCGGTCAACCGTCGCCAAGGCAAGCGGCGGAGCGCTATCAGCGGCACATCCGCCAGCCTGCCCGCTTCCGCCGCGTTGCGGGACATTTGCGCCGCATAGGGATGGGTCGCATCGATCAGGATCGAGATGCCCTTTTGCCGGATGTAGGCCGCCAGACCCTCCGCACCGCCGAACCCGCCGGCACGCACCGGCACCGGCTGTTCGGCCGGCGCGCGGGTGCGGCCGGCCAGCGAGAGTTCCGTGGCAAAACGCGGATCGCCGGCGAGCTTTTCGGCCAGTTTTCGGGCTTCCGCCGTTCCGCCGAGAATGAGGATGGAGTGTTTCAAGGTGCCTCCTGATTCAGCGGAAAAAGCTTTAAACCAAAGCCGCTGGCTGTCCATCGTCGGTATCGGGGAAGATGGGGTGAGAGGTCTTGGCGAGAACGCTCGCAATGCGATTTCCTCCGCCTCGGTGGTCTTCGGCGGCAAGCGGCATCTGGAGCTGGCTGCACCGCTGATCACCGGTGGATCGCGGGTCTGGCCGACGCCTTTCGATGCCGCCATGCGCGATGTCGTGGCGCTGCGCGGGCAGAAGGTATGCGTGCTGGCCTCCGGCGATCCGTTCCTCTTCGGTGTCGGCGCCACCCTTTCGCGCCATGTGACCGCCGAGGAGTTTACCGCCTATCCGGCGCCTTCCGCCTTTTCGCTGGCTGCTTCAAGGCTCGGTTGGCCGCTGCAGGAGGTAGAAACTGTATCGCTGCATGGCCGGCCGGTTGATCTCATCCGGCCGCTCCTGCACCCCGGACGGCGGATCATCGCTCTGACCTCTGATGAAAAAGGGCCGGCGGAACTGGCGGAACTGCTTGCCAGTACGGGCTTTGGTCTATCTCGGATGGCGGTCCTGGAGGCGCTGGGCGGCGAGGCGGAGCGCGCCCAGACCGCGCAGGCAGACCAATTTGCATTGCCGGCTATCAATGCTCTGAACGTGGTTGCCGTGGAGGTGGAGGCAGGTCACGACGCCCGTATCCTGCCCCGTGCCTCCGGCCTGGACGATGCGCTATTCGAGCATGACGGCCAGATCACCAAACGGGAAATCCGGGCGCTGACCCTCTCTGCGCTGGCACCCCGGCGCGGCGAGCTTCTGTGGGACATAGGCGCCGGATCCGGCTCGATCGGCATCGAATGGATGCTCGCCGATCCGTCGCTCAAGGCGATTGCCATCGAGGCCGATGCTGAACGGGCGGCGCGCATTCGGAGAAATGCCGCTTCCTTTGGTGTGCCAGGCCTGCAGATCGTCGCGGGGAAAGCGCCGGCGGCATTGGCCGGTTTGCCGCAGCCGGACGCGGTCTTCATCGGCGGCGGTGGCAGCGAGCCGGGCGTCTTCGACGCTGCCGTGGACGCGTTAAGACCGGGCGGGCGGCTGGTCGCCAATGCGGTGACGCTGGAAATGGAGGCCATACTGCTCGCCGCCTACGCGAGATTGGGCGGAGAACTGACCCGCATCGAGGTTTCGCGCTCAGCGCCGATCGGTAGCATGTCCGGCTGGCGCCCCGCCATGCCGGTGACCCAATGGCGCTGGACGAAGCCGGGAGAGCCGAAATGATCGTAGCAGGTCTCGGCTGCCGGAAGGGGACATCGGCAGAAAATGTGCTTTCCGCATTGGATGCGGCCTGTTCGCAAGCCGGTATTTCACGTGAATCGGTGACGGCACTGGCGACGGGCGAGATCAAACGCGACGAGCCGGGTCTGCTCGAACTCGCCGGGAAACTGGTTCTACCTCTGCATGTTCTGGACGAAACCGTGCTGAAACAGGCCGAAGGCCGTACGAAAACCGTGTCGAAACATAGCCTCGCGCAGACCGCCACGCCGAGTCTCTCGGAAGCCGCGGCCCTTGCCGGCGCCGGGGAAGGATCGGAGCTGATCGTCGCCCGGCTGATTGCCAATGGCGCCACCTGCGCGCTGGCGCGCTCGAAGGATCATCGATGACCGTCCATTTCATTGGCGCCGGACCTGGCGCCGCCGACCTCATCACCGTGCGCGGACGCGATATTCTCGCCCGTTCGCCCGTCTGCCTCTATGCCGGCTCGATCATGCCGAAGGAGCTGCTCGACTACTGCCCCAAGGATGCGCGGATCGTCGATACCGGTTCTCTTTCGCTTGACGATATCGAGGCGGAATATGTGGCCGCGCACAAGGCCGGAAAGGACGTGGCCCGGCTGCATTCCGGCGACCTTTCCGTCTGGAGCGCGGTGGCCGAGCAGATCCGCCGGCTGGAAAAACACGGCATCGATTATACGCTGACGCCGGGCGTGCCGTCCTTTGCGGCCGCCGCGGCGGCGCTGAAGCGCGAGCTGACAATCCCGGAAGTGGCGCAAAGCCTGGTGCTCACCCGCGTCTCGGGCCGGGCGTCGAAAATGCCGGAAGGGGAGACGCTCGCCGCATTCGGTGCGACGGGCGCAACGCTGGCGATCCATCTCGCCATCCATGCACTCGGGAAGATCGTCACGGAACTGACGCCGCTTTATGGGCCCGATTGCCCGGTGGCGATCGTGGTGCGCGCCTCCTGGCCGGAGGAGCGGATCATCCGCGGCACGCTCGCCGACATCGAGGCGAAGCTTGCGGAAGAACCGGTCGAGCGTACTGCATTGATCTTCGTCGGCAAGGGGCTCGGCTCGACCGAATTCGTCGAAAGCCAGCTTTACAATGCCGACTATGTAAGGCGCTTTCGTCCCGGCTGGGATCAGGCGCACAAGGGCTCGGAATGATCGGAGGAAGTGAACTGAGTTTGGCCGACCAATCGGCCTTCGCGATCGAAGACGAGGATCTCCAGCGAGATTGCCGGGTCCTTGAGCGCCCTGGCGGCCGTCGTCCAGGCGAGCGCCGCTATGCGATCGCCGAGCGCCAGCCCGTTTTCGCCGGCAAGGCTGAAGGCCTGGGAGACCGTGTTCGCTCCTGCGATGCGCTCCACGAGAGCGGCATCCGCACCGGCTTCCGCCGCGACCTTCGCGAGCGCTTCGAGATCGGCAAGTCCGCGTTTGGAATGCACGTCGAGCATGCCCTGGGCGAGCTTGGTCATCTTGGCGACGCCGCCGGCGATCGTCACCTTCGGCACAGGGTGGTCCCGCAGGTATTTCAGCATGCCGCCGACGAAATCGCCCATGTCGATCAATGCGATCTCCGGCAGGCCGTGATGCGCCTGTACCGCCTTTTCCGACGTGTTGCCGGTGGAACCGGCTACATGGGCGAGACCGGCCGCCCGCGCCACGTCGATGCCCCGCCAGATGGAATGGATCCAGGCCGAGCAGGAAAAGGGGATGACGATCCCGGTCGTGCCCAGGATCGAGATGCCGCCCAGGATGCCGAGCCGGCCATTGAGCGTCTTCTCGGCGATCTTTTCGCCGTCCGCGACGGAAATCTCCACCTCGAAATCGGCTTCACCACCCGCCACCTCGATGATCGCTCCGGCGATCATCTTCCGCGGCACCGGATTGATGGCGGGTTCCCCCACGGCAAGAGGCAGGCCCGGGCGGGTGACGGTGCCGACGCCTTTGCCGGCCTTGAACGTGATGCCGCTGCCGGGCGAACCGCGCCGAACGGTACTCATGATAAGGGCGCCATGGGTAACGTCCGGATCGTCGCCGGCATCCTTGACGATGCCGGCCCTGGCGAAACCGTCACCCCTTTCCTCCAGAGCGAGCGCAAAGCTCGGCCGCTGGCCGCCCGGCAGCGTCACCTCCACCATGTCCGGAAATGTGCCGGAAACGAGTGCAAGACAGGCCGCCTGGCTGGCTGCCGCCGCGCAGGTTCCCGTGGTCCAGCCACGGCGCAGGTTCTTGCCATCCGCTTCCATGGCCGTTTCTATAGCCCGACCGATGGCACGCGTCATCGGCCAAAGGTCCGCATATGAATGAAAGCATTGAAAAGATCGTCGAGGCGCCCGTCTTCGGACCCGGCCATGTCTGGCTCGCCGGCGCAGGTCCCGGGCATCCGCGTTACCTGACGCTGGAAGTGGCCGATGCGATCGGCAAGGCCGACGTGATCGTGCATGACGCTCTGGTCTCCGATGCCGTGCTCTCTCTCGCCGGAAAGGGCGAGCTGTTCTTCGTCGGAAAACGCGGCGGCAGGCCGTCCGTTGCGCAGGAGGAGATCATCGGCCTGCTGATCGATCTCGCCCGCCAGGGCAGGCGCGTCCTGCGGCTGAAGGGCGGTGACCCCTTCGTTTTTGGACGCGGCGGCGAGGAGGCCGAAGCCCTCGCCAGGGAAAGCATCCCTTTCCGTATCCTGCCGGGCATGACCTCCGCACTGGCGGCGCTCGCCGCGGCCAACATCCCGGCGACGATGCGCGGGCTTAGCCGTGCGATCACGCTGGCGACCGGCCATGCCGCCGGCAGCCCGGACGATCTCGATTGGAAGGCATTGGCAAAAACCGGCGAACCGATCGTCGTCTATATGGGCCTGAAGACCATCGGCGCGATCGCCCGGCTGCTGATAGAGGGCGGGTTGCCGCCGGAAACGCCGGTCGCCGTGCTGATGGCTGCCACCACGCCGGACGAACGCACGCTCACCGCGACGCTCGCGACCGTCGCAACCGAGGTCGAGCGCCAGAATTTTGCCGCGCCCGCGCTGATCGTTATCGGCAGGATCGTCTCGATGCAGGCGATACTTTCGGGTCAAAACCGATGACCGCACGCGCCCTCATCATCGGCGCGCCACGCTCCGGTTCCGGCAAGACCAGCGTCACGATCGGCCTGCTGCGGGCCTTCGCCAGGCGCGGCGTGAAGGTGCGCGGCATCAAGACCGGCCCGGACTATATCGACCCCGGCTTCCACGAGGCAGCGACGCGTCTGCCAGGACTCAATCTCGACAGCTGGGCCATGGCGCCGGATCTCTTGCGGCATCTGGCGCGGCAACAGGCCGACGATACCGAGCTCATCCTGATCGAAAGCGCCATGGGCCTGTTCGACGGGATTCCGGGAGAAAAGAACCGTTCCGGCGCAGCTTCCGATCTCGCACGCCTCTTCGGCCTGCCGGTTCTGCTGGTGCTGGACGTCTCCGGCCAGTCGCAGACGGCGGCGGCGATCGCCTACGGCTTTGCTCATTACGATCCACAGGTGAAGATCGCCGCCTGCATCCTGAACCGCGCAGGCAGCGAACGGCACAAAAAACTCAGCGGCGACGCGATCGAGGCGATCGGCCTGCCGGTCATCGGCGCGATCCTGCGCGACCCGACGCTGATCCTGCCGGAACGGCATCTCGGCCTCGTGCAGGCGAGCGAACATCCGGAAATGGATACGCATATCGAGCGGCTGGCGGATGCCATGGAAGCGTCGCTCGATCTCGATGCAATCTACGCCGCCGCCAAACCTTTCGATATCCCGCCCGGTTCATTGGAGAAAAACCTGCCGCCGCCGGGACAGCGGATCGCGCTGGCCGAGGACGCCGCCTTCACTTTTCTCTACCCGCATCTTAGGCGCGGCTGGCGGGAAGCCGGCGCGGAGATCATTCCTTTCTCTCCGCTGGCCGATGACGCGCCGTCCGCCGATTGCGATATCTGCTGGCTGCCGGGCGGCTATCCCGAACTGCATGCCGGAAAGCTGGCGGCGGCAGAAAACTTCAAGAGAGGCCTGAAGCGCTTCGCCGATACCAGGCCGGTTCACGGCGAATGCGGCGGCTATATGGTTCTCGGCGAAACTCTGGAGGATGCCGACGGCGTCACCCATGTCATGACCGGGCTGCTCTCCCATCGCACCAGCTTCGCGAAACGCAAGATGAATCTCGGCTATCGCCAGGCCGAGCTTGTGGCCGATAGCCCCCTCGGCCGGAAAGGCACGGTCATCCGGGGTCATGAATTCCATTATGCCAGCGTGATCTCGGCCGGGACCGATGCGCCGTTCGCAGCCATTGCGGATGGCGCCGACCGGCCGATCGGCCAGACCGGCGGCCGGCGCGGATCGGTCAGCGGCGCCTTTTTCCACGCGATCGCCCGCGCATAAGCAGGCGAAAGTCACCTTCGGTTGCAGCCGTTTTCCGCCGGGACGGGAACCGTCGCATCGGCATCACTTTATGTCGCTTAGAATGCAGCGCATGCTTGGGATACACACCTTAATCCCTTGGAAGGCTTTGCCCGAGGGCAAGAAGCGAAATCCGGTGCGACCTTGACGGCCGAACAGCCGCAGGAATCGCGCTCTCTGAAAGGATGGAAAGACCGGCAGCAACCGGAGCATTTCCCAGACATCGATGACAGGCGGATTCGATCAAGCGGAAGAGGAAACCGCCGGACGCGCCTGAATATGCAATTTCAACGCTCAACGATAAAAGGAACAGGGGAATGAACGACTTTACAAAATATCTCGCCGGCCGTGTGACCGCAGGGGGCATGAGCCGCCGCGAATTCATGGGCCGCGCCATGGCCGCAGGCCTGACGCTGACGGCCGCAAGCCAGCTCTTCGCCGAAAGCGCCGAGGCGCAGCAGCCAAAGAAGGGCGGTCATTTGAAGCTCGGCCTCGAGGGCGCCGCCGCCACCGACTCCAGGGACCCCGCCAAGGCGCTCTCGCAGTTCATGTTCGTCGTTGGCCGCTGCTGGGGCGACATGATCGTGGAATCCGAACCGCTGACCGGCAAGCCCGTGCCGGCGCTCGCCGAAAGCTGGGAACCGTCCCCCGACGCCGTCACCTGGACCTTCAAGATCCGTTCCGGCGTGAAATTCCACAACGGCAAGACGCTGACCGTCGACGACATCGTTGCCACACTCAAACGCCATACGGACGAGAAGTCGGAATCCGGCGCGCTCGGCGTCATGAAGTCGATCAAGGACATCAAGGCCGACGGCGGCAATCTCGTCCTGACATTGACCGAAGGCAATGCCGACCTGCCGCTCCTGCTCACCGACTATCACCTCGTGGTCCAGCCAAACGGCGGCGTTGACGATCCGAACGCGATGATCGGCACCGGGCCTTACAAGGTGGCGAGTTTCGAACCCGGCGTGCGCGCCACGTTCGAGAAGAACGCGGACGACTGGCGTTCTGATCGTGGTTTCGTGGATTCCGTCGAGCTCATCGCCATGAATGACGCCACGGCCCGTATTGCCGCGCTCTCCTCCGGCCAGGTGCATTACATCAACCGCGTCGATCCGAAGACTGTGGCGCTCCTGAAACGTGCACCAACCGTCGAAATCCTGTCGACCTCAGGCCGCGGCCACTACGTCTTCATCATGCATTGCAATACCGCACCGTTCGACAACAACGACCTGCGCCTTGCGCTGAAATACGCCATGGACCGCGAGAACATGGTTAAGACCATTCTCGGCGGCTACGGCAAGGTGGGCAACGATTTTCCGGTCAACAGCACCTACGCCCTCTTCCCGGAAGGGATCGAGCAGCGCGCCTACGATCCGGACAAGGCCTCCTTCCATTACAAGAAGTCCGGCCACAGCGGATCGGTCCTGCTGCGCACGTCGGAAGTCGCCTTCCCGGGCGCGGTCGATGCCGCCGTGCTCTACCAGCAGAGCGCCAAGAAGGCCGGCATCAATGTCGAGGTGAAGCGCGAGCCGGGCGACGGCTACTGGACCAACGTCTGGAACGTTCAGCCCTTCTCGACCTCCTATTGGGGCGGCCGTCCGACCCAGGACCAGATGTATTCCACCGCCTATCTTTCCACTGCCGACTGGAACGACACCCGCTTCCAGCGGCCGGACTTCGACAAGCTGCTTCTGGAGGCGCGCTCCGAACTGGACGAGGCCAAGCGCAGGGACATGTATCGCACCATGGCGCTGATGGTGCGCGACGAAGGCGGCCTCATCCTGCCGATGTTCAACGACTTCGTGAATGCCGCCAGCAAGAAGGTGAAGGGCTACGTCCACGATATCGGCAACGACATGTCGAACGGCTATGTCGCGACCCGCGTCTGGCTCGACGCCTGATTTCTGAAACCGTGGGTTCGCCGCATGACCGAGGGATCGCAGATCCGCCTGCGATCCTCCTTCCGTTTCAGAACGAGGGCCTTGCCGATGTCCAATTCCACCGGAACAGAGAGCCTGCCCGGGCAGCGTTTCAGGGAGCGGTTTCCGCTTCTTGCGCTGGTTATCGAGCGGATGCTCCTGTCGATCCTGCTGCTGTTCGCCGTCTCGGTGCTGATCTTCGGCGGCGTCGAGGCGCTGCCGGGCGATTTCGCCACGACCTATCTCGGCCAGTCGGCCACGCCCCAGGCGGTCGCCAACATCCGCGCCGAACTCGGCCTCGACCGGCCGCTCGTTACCCGTTACTTCGAATGGCTGGGCGGTGCCGTGCAGGGTGATTTCGGCACGTCCTGGGCAAGCAGGAACTCCGTTTCCGAACAGGTGGCCAACAGGCTCGGCAATTCGCTCTTCCTCGCGGGTTTCGCGGCGGTGATCGCCGTGCCGCTCGCCGTCGGTCTCGGCATGCTGTCCGTACATTTCCGCAACCGCCTGCCGGACAAGATCATCAATGTCATTTCGCTCGCGGCGATCTCGCTGCCGGAATTCTTCATCGGCTATCTGCTGATCCTCTATTTTGCGGTGAATTTCGGCGTCGCGACTTTCCCGGCCACCGTCTTCGACGGCATGGGTTTGCTCGAGCGGATCAAGGCGATCGCGCTTCCCACCGCAACGCTGGTGCTCGTGGTTCTTGCCCACATGATGCGCATGACGCGTGCGGCGATCCTTTCCGTCATGTCGTCGGCCTATATGGAAACGGCCGAACTCAAGGGGCTTTCCGCCTGGCGGGCGATCGTCAAGCACGCCGCGCCCAATGCGCTCGCGCCGATCATCAATGTCGTGGCCCTCAACCTCGCCTACCTCGTTGTCGGGGTCGTGGTGGTGGAAGTGGTCTTCGTCTATCCCGGCATGGGCCAGTACATGGTCGATGCGGTGACGGTGCGTGACATGCCCGTAGTGCAGGCCTGCGGACTGATCTTCGCGGCCGTCTACATCTTCCTCAACATGCTGGCGGATATCCTCGCGATCGTCGCCAACCCGCGCCTGAGGCATCCGCGATGAGGCTGAGAGACATTTCCATCACCGCCTGGCCCATAACCGCATGGATCGGCATGATCGGCATCGCACTGGCCCTGATCTGTGCCGTCTTTGCGCCGCTGATCGCCCCCTATGGCGAGACCGAAGTGGTCGGCGGCGTCTGGCAGGAAGCGGATGCGCAATTCTTCTTCGGGCTCGACAATCTCGGCCGCGACATCCTTTCGCGGCTGATCTACGGCGCCCGCACCACGCTCTCCGTGGCGCTCGCGGCCACCGTCATCTCGTTTTCGCTCGGCATCCTGCTGAGCTTCATCGCTGCCGTTTCGGGTGGCGTCATCGATACCGTCTTTTCCCGCTTCAACGACCTGATGATGTCGATCCCGACGCTGATCTTCGCGCTGGTCGTGCTGGCCGTCCTGCCGCAGCACTTGGTCGTATTGATCCTCGTCATGGCGATCTTGGATTCGACCCGCGTCTACCGTCTTGGCCGAGCCGTGGCCCTGGACGTCGCGGTGATGGAATTCGTCGAGGCCGCAAGGCTGCGCGGCGAAGGCACCACCTGGATCATCTTCCGCGAGATCCTTCCGAACACGCTTTCGCCGCTGCTTGCGGAATTCGGCCTTCGCTTCGCCTTCTCGATCCTCTTCCTCTCCACCCTCTCCTTCCTCGGCCTCGGCATCCAGCCGCCGACGGCCGACTGGGGCGGCATGGTGAAGGAGAATAAGGACGGCATCATATTCGGCATCTCGGCAGCGCTGGTGCCCGGCTCCGCGATCGCGGCGCTCGCCGTCTGCGTCAACCTCGTCGTCGATTGGCTGCTCAAGCGAACCTCCAGCCTGAAGGGAGGGCGCGGCGATGCCTGAGACTTCGTCAAACCTTTTGGCCGTCCGCAATCTGAAGATCGAGGCGACCAGCTATCCGCCCGGCGAACCGCCAAAGCGCATCACCATCGTCGACGGCGTGTCCTTCGATCTTGAGAAGGGCAGGGTGCTCGGGCTCATCGGCGAATCGGGTGCCGGCAAATCGACGATCGGCCTCTCCGCACTCGCCTACGGTCGCGGTGGCGCCGAGATCACCGGCGGCGAGGTCTTCCTCAACGGGACGAATATCCTGGCGCTCGACAAGGCCGGCATCCGCAAGGTGCGCGGCGCCCGCGTCTGCTACGTCGCCCAATCGGCCGCAGCCGCCTTCAATCCCGCCCACCGCCTCGGCGATCAGGTGATCGAGGCTTCCGTCAAGCACGGGCTGATGACGAAGGACGAAGCGAGAAAACGCGCCCTTTACCTCTTCCGCGTGCTCGGCCTGCCGAACCCGGAAAGCTTCGGCGACCGCTTTCCGCATCAGGTTTCCGGCGGCCAGCTCCAGCGCGCCATGACCGCCATGGCGCTGTGTCCCAATCCGGAACTGATCGTTTTCGACGAGCCGACCACGGCGCTCGACGTGACCACCCAGATCGACGTGCTGGCGGCGATCAAGCATGCGATCGAGGAAACCAATACCGCCGCGCTCTACATCACCCACGACCTCGCCGTCGTCGCGCAGATTTCCGACGACATCATGGTTCTGCGCCACGGCAGGACGGTGGAATACGGCTCCGTGAAACAGATCATCGAGGCTCCGACGCAGGATTATACCCGCGCCCTGGTCAACGTCCGCCAGACGGCGCGGCAGGAGGCGGCCGACCAGTCGAAGCCGCTGTTGAAGGTCGACAACGTCAGCGCCCAATATTCCAACGGCTTCAAGGTACTCCACGGCGTCTCGCTGCATCTCTGCAAGGGCCAGACGCTGGCGATCGTCGGAGAATCCGGCTCGGGCAAATCGACGCTCGCGCGCGTCGTCACCGGCCTCCTGCCGCCGAGCGAAGGGCGAATCATTTTCGACGGCAAACCGCTGACGCCGGCGCTCAAGAACCGTCCCCGCGACGACCTACGCCGCATCCAGCTCATCTACCAGATGGCCGATACCGCCATGAACCCGCGCCAGACGGTGCGCGACATCATCGGCCGGCCGCTCACCTTCTACGACGGCCTTCGGGGCGCGGCGAAGACGGCGCGGGTCAAGGAACTGCTGGACCAGATCGAGATGGGCAACGGCTTCATCGACCGCTACCCGGCCGAGCTTTCCGGCGGCCAGAAGCAGCGCGTCGCGATCGCCCGCGCTCTGGCTGCGAGGCCGGAGCTCATCCTTTGCGACGAACCGACTTCGGCGCTCGATCCCTTGGTGGCGGAAGGCATCCTGAAACTTCTGATGAAACTGCAGGAGGAGCAGCAGCTTTCCTATGTCTTCATCACCCATGACATCGCGATCGTCCGCGCGATCGCCGATTCCGTCGCCGTCATGCATCGCGGCCGGCTGGTGCGCTTCGGTCCGAAATCGCAAGCGCTTTCGCCGCCCTTTGACGACTATACCGACCTCCTGCTGAAATCGGTACCCGAGATGGAGATCGGCTGGCTGGAGAAGGTGCTGAACACGCGGCGCATGGAAAGCGCCGGAAACTGACCGTGAACATTGAAAGTGCATGTGGCAATGGCTGAACGCTCCTTCACCGTCATCGAAAACCAATGGATCGCGCTGAAGGGCGGAACGCGGCTTTCCGCCCGGATCTGGATGCCGGACGGTGCCGGGGCCGATCCGGTGCCGGCCGTCTTCGAATTCCTGCCCTACCGCAAGCGGGACGGAACGAGCGCCCGGGATGAATCGACCTATCCCGTCTTCGCGGCGGCGGGCATTGCCGGCGTGCGCGTCGATATCCGCGGCTCCGGCGAGTCCGACGGCGTGATCGACGGCGAATATACCGAGCTGGAGCTGGCGAACGCTTGCGAGCTGATCGCCTGGATCGCCGAACAGCCCTGGTCGAACGGCAATGTCGGTATGATGGGCATTTCCTGGGGCGGCTTCAACAGCCTGCAGGTCGCAGCGCTGCGACCGCCGGCGTTGAAGGCGGTGATTTCCATCGCTTCCACGACCGATCGCTACAACGACGACATCCATTACAAGAACGGCTGCCATCTCTCGGCCCAGCTCTCCTGGGCGGCGACTATGCTCGCCTACCAGTCGCGACCGCCGGATCCGGAACTGGCCGGCGACCGTTGGCGCGACATGTGGATGGAGCGGCTGGAAAACGAGCCTTTCTTCATGGAGGACTGGCTGTCGCATCAGCGTCGCGATGCTTTCTGGAAGCATGGCTCGATCTGC
Organism: Neorhizobium descurainiae; assembly: GCF_051400715.1. Lineage (NCBI taxonomy): Bacteria > Pseudomonadati > Pseudomonadota > Alphaproteobacteria > Hyphomicrobiales > Rhizobiaceae > Neorhizobium > Neorhizobium descurainiae. The sequence goes on along the minus strand of NZ_JBLFFK010000011.1, from coordinate 146,256 downwards.
GAAGATTATTCGGCCATCCAAATCCCGACGCTGGTGATCGCCGGTTGGGCCGACGGTTACCGCAACACGCCGCTGCTTGCGGTCGAGGGCCTTGGCGAAAAGTCCAAGGCGCTGATCGGCCCCTGGGTGCATAAGTATCCGCATTTCGCCTGGCCGAAGCCGCGTGCTGATTTCCACGGCGAAGCGATCGCGTTCTGGAACCGCTGGCTGCGCGGCGAGAAGAACGGCATCGACGACCTGCCGCAGGTGCGCGCCTATATTCTCGACGGGCCGAAGCCGGCACCGCGCCGCGACCACGATCCCGGCTTCTGGATCGCCAAGCGGGCATGGTCCGAACCGGACGCGCAATGCTTCTATGTGGAGCAGTTCGGAACGCTCGTCGAAGGCCTCCCGATCCCGCATGCTCCGGCTCACGAGGCCTGTCTCAAATCACCGCTCGACATCGGCACCGCGTCCGGCGAATGGTTCACGCTGAAACCGGACGCAGAAATGGCCGGCGACCAGCGGGGCGACGACGCGGGATCCCTGACCTTCGAAACCCCGCCGCTTGCCGAAGCTCGGACCTATCTCGGGCGGCCGGTTTTGACGCTTACGCTCCGCTCGGATGCCGACCTCGCCAATCTCTGCGCCCGCATCGTCGACGTCCATCCCGATGGGACGGCGACACGGGTTTCTTTCGGCGTCGTCAACCTTGCCCATCGCAACGGCAATGCCGAACCTGAGCCGCTGAAGCCGGATGAGCCCGTAACGGTCCGGCTCGAGCTCGATGCCTGCGGTTACCGTTTCGGTGAGGGTCACCGCATCCGGCTGTCGCTCTCCACTGCCTATTGGCCGACCGTATTGCCGCCGCCAGACGATCCGGGTTTGACGATCGACATAGCCTCCTTGGGCTTGGCGATGCCGAAGCTCGGCGCGCATGAGGTGTTCGAGATGAGGGAGCCGGACAATCCCGATCCGCTGCCGGAATATATCGAGCACGCTCCGGCCGAAACGAAACGCAGCGTCACCCGCGATCTTTCCGCCAACCGCACGGATTATCGTATCCACGAGGATACAGGGCTTCACGAACACCCCGGCACGGGACTTGCGACCCGTCAGATACGCGAAGAGCTCTGGTCGATCGAGCCGGATGATCCCCTATCCATGACCGGCACCTCCACATGGACGTGCGATATGCAGCGGCCCGACTGGTCCGTCAGGACGGTTTCGACGTCGCGCATCGCCTGCACGGCGAAGGACTGGCTGATCAGTGCTTCGGTCATCGCTTATGAGGGTGAAAAGCAGGTATTCCGGAAGACCTTCGAGAAGGTCATCCCGCGCGACCTGATGTAGCAAACCGCCGGATCGCCTCGCAAAGCGCCTGAAAGCCTTCGCGGGCGCCTTGGCTCATGTGCCGGGCGCGTAGCCAGGCATGCACCATCTGCGGCTCCTCACGGAAAATCACTTCTACATCTGCCCGGCGAAGCCTCTCGGCATACATCCGTCCGTCGTCTCTGAGCGGATCGAAATGCGCAACGGTGATATAGGCCGGCGGCAGGCCGGAGAGCTCGGCCGAAAGCAGCGGATGCGCCACGGGCTCGTCCGCCGGCGCCTTCAAGATCGCGCGGTAGTAGGCGACATCTGCTGTCGTCAGGCCCGGCGCCTCGGCCATTTCCTCGTAGGAGCCCGATACCAGATCGCCGCCGAGCGCCGGATAGATCAGCACCTGTCCGGCAATGCCGGTCAGCCCCTCGTCACGGGCGCGAAGAACAAGCCCGGCCGCCAGATTGCCGCCGGCACTGTCGCCGATCACCACGACTTTCCTGCCCTGCCCGAGAAGCTGCTTCAGCACCGCAAAACAATCGTCCGTCTGGGCCGGCCACACATGCTCCGGTGCGAGACGATAATCCACCGAGACAAGCTCCGCCCCGGCAAAATCGGCGATCTCGGCGCAGATGGCATGATGGCTCTGCAGAGAACCGACCACGAACCCGCCGCCATGCAGATAAAGCAGCACCGTTGCCGTGCGGAAATTCCCCGGCCTATAGCGGCGGATCGGCACGAACAGCATCCCGTCCTCGAACGTGAGGCCTTCCGGCAAAGCGCGGTCGAAGCGGGCGCAGAGCGCGTCATACCAGGCGCGTTGCTGCCCGATCGGCGCATTTACCGCATCCGGCGGATAGAAGCCGTCACAGATTTTCAGGAATTCCAGAATTCCCGTCTCTTCGGGAAACGGTCCTGTCTTGGAAGAGGAAGGATCCACCGTCGTGAGCCTCGATCGGACATCGGTAAAGGCAGGTTACGGCGGCAAACGATGGCCCACAAGGCCGGAATGCACCGGGAGGCGATTGCGATTTCATCTTGCATGACCCGCATGAGCTTCTAGTCTGCGTTGCTTCAATGTCGTTGGTTCGGAAAGGTGGCTCGTGACGGATTTCGAAAAGACCCGCTCGCTCTTCTATCTGCCGGAGGGCGTGATCTATCTCGACGGCAATTCGCTGGGGCCGCTGCCGCTTGCCGCAAGGGACCGCGTCGCGAAGCTGATGACCGAGGAATGGGGCGAGCTGCTCATCAAGGGCTGGAACAAGGCCGGCTGGATGACGATGCCGCGCCGGATCGGCGACCGGGTGGGCAGGTTGATCGGCGCGGAGCCGGGCACCGTGGTCATGGGCGACACGCTCTCGGTCAAGGTCTATCAGGCGCTTGCCTCGGCGCTGGAACTCGTGCCGGAACGCAAGGTCGTCCTTTCCGACAGCGGCAACTTTCCCTCCGATCTCTATATGGCAGAGGGCCTGATCGGCTCGCTCGCCAAGGGTCACGAGCTGAAGATCGTAGAGCCGGGAGAGGTCGAGGCGGCGATCGACGAGACCGTCGCCGTGCTGATGCTGACGGAAGTGGACTACCGCACCGGCCGTCTGCACGACATGAAGACGCTGACGAAGAAAGCCCATTCCGCCGGCGCCGGCGCCATCTGGGACCTCGCCCACACCGCCGGCGCCCTGCCGGTCGATCTTGCAGGGGCGGAGGCGGATTTTGCCGTCGGCTGCACCTACAAGTATTTGAACGGCGGACCCGGCGCCCCAGCCTTCGTCTATGTCGCGCCGCGTCATGCGGAAAAGGTGCGGCCGGCGCTTTCCGGCTGGCTGGGGCATGAGTCACCTTTCGCCTTCGAGCTCGGCTATCGACCCGGCAGCGGCATCGACCGCATGCGCGTCGGCACGCCGCCGATCCTCGGGCTTGCGGCGCTCGATGCGGCACTCGATGCCTGGGAAGGCGTCGACATGCGGGATGTGCGCCGGCAGTCGATCAGGCTATGCGACCTTTTCGTCGCCGAGGTCGAGAACCGCTGCCCGTCGCTCAAGCTCGGCTCGCCGCGTGATGGGGAAAAGCGCGGCAGCCAGATCTCCTTCCTGCACGAGGAAGGCTACGCGATCATGCAGGCTTTGATCGCCCGCGGCGTGATCGGCGATTTCCGCGCCCCCAATGCCATACGCTTCGGCTTCACGCCGCTTTATATCGGCGAGCACGACGTCATCAAGGCCGTCGATATCCTTGAAGACATCATGACGAACCGGCTCTGGGACACCGCGGAATACAAGCAGCGGGCGCTGGTGACCTGAGCCGATGACGGATGAACAGCCTTCGTCGCCCAGGAAGCTCTCCAAGGTCGTGCCTTACAGGCTCGCCCGCAGCAATGCGGAAATGGTCAAACTGATCAGCCTTCTTTGCGAGATCAACGGGTTCAAGCTGAACATCTGGCGGGTGATGTCGGCGGTCGGCAGCTACCAGCCTATTTCGCCGATGGAAATCGGCCGGCACACGACCATCGACAAGGCCATGGTGTCGCGCGCGATCCGCGAGCTCGTCGATCGCGGTCTGGCGGATCGCCGTTCGGACGAGCGCGATGCGCGATGGGCGCAGGTCGAGCTGACGCCGGAAGGCACGGCCATCTACGATAAGATGGTGGCTGAGATCGATGCCCTCGAAAAGCATCTGTTTGGCGACCTTCCTGCCGGCAAAGTCGAAGAATTCATGGACATGCTGGGGTTCGTGGAACGGCGTGTCCGCCGAACGCGCGAAAGGGTCGAGCTGAACAGGAAAACAGATCTCGCGCGGCTGCTTGGGGAGGAAGAACCCTGACAGTTGCCGTTGCCGAAATCTGAGGCGGAGCGCCTTGGCGCATTCCGATTTGCGATGGGCCAAGATTGTTTACAAAGAAACAATCTCCATGTAAACAAACAGGCGGGCGGGAGGAGATCGCCCCGCTGTTGATCTGGGAGGATCCTATGAAGAACCGGTTCTTTGCTGGGATAGCGGCGGTTGCCGTCCTGTCCCTTCCGTTTGTTGCTGTCCCTGCGCTCGCCGACGTGACCATCGGCGTCACCGTATCCTCGACCGGCCCGGGCGCCGCACTCGGCATTCCGCTCAAGAATTCCGTCGAACTCTGGCCGGCCGAAGTCGGCGGAGAGAAACTCAAGGTCATCGTCCTCGATGACGCTGGCGACCCGTCCGTCGCCACCACCAACGCCCGCCGCTTCGTCAACGACGACAAGGTCGACGTGATCGTCGGTTCGGCGCTCACCCCCGCGTCGATCGCTGTTGCCGGTGTCGCGGGCGAAACCAGCACGCCGCATCTTGCCGCCTCGCCGGTTCCGCCGAACATTTCCAAGGGCAAGTGGACTTTCATCCTGCCGCAGGACGCCGGCCTCATCGCCAAGAATCTCTTCGCCAGGATGAAGGCCGACGGCGTCAAGACGGTCGGGTACATCGGCTTCTCGGATTCCTATGGCGACCTCTGGGTGAACCAGTTCAAGGCGATGGGCGAGCAATACGGCCTGAAGGTCGTGGCCGAGGAACGGTATGCCCGCCCCGACACCTCCGTTTCCGGGCAGGTGCTGAAGCTCGTGGCCGCACGTCCGGATGCCGTCTTCATCGGTGCCTCCGGCACCGGCGCGGCTCTGCCGCAGATCGGGCTCCGGGAACGCGGCTTCGCCGGCAAGATCTATCAGACCCATGGCGCCGTGACCTTCGACTTCCTGCGCATCGCCGGCAAGGCGGCCGATAACACGATTTTCGCCTCCGGCCCGGTCATGGTGCCGGAAGCCCAGCCGGACAGCTCCGAAACCAAGCAGGAAGGCCTCGCCTATGTGACGGCCTATGAGAAGAAGTTCGGCGCCGGCACGCGCACGCAGTTCGGCGCCCATATCCACGACGCCATGGCGATCCTCAAGAAGGCGATCCCGACGGCGCTCAAGGTCGCAAAGCCGGGAACGCCGGAATTCCGCGCGGCCTTGCGCGATGCGATCGAGACGGACGGCCCGTTTCCGGCGAGCCAAGGGGTCTTCGAGTACAAGGCCGACGACCATCTGGGCCTCGACGATCGAGCCGTTGTTCTGCTGACGGCCAAGGACGGCAAGTTCGAGCTCGTCAAGTAAGGCAGCAATTTAGCGAGGCCCGGCGTCCGCGCCGGGTCTTCTTAAAGGGGCCGTCAGACATTCCGTCGTCATGCTCGGGCCTGTCCCGAGCATCTGCCCGCTTCGGACGTGGATAGATCCTCGGTAAGGCCGGAGGATGACGCGGATACGAGGCCAAGCCTATCGACAAACCATGACCCGGCGGGCGTGACGGGCATTTCATATTTCGCGATCGGAGGAAATTCATTTGGACGCGATGATTGCGACCTTCCTGATCCAGGATGGGGTCACCAGCGGTGCGATCTACGCGCTTCTCGGCCTGGCGCTGGTTCTCGTCTTCTCGGTCACGCGGGTGATCTTCATTCCCCAGGGCGAGTTCGTCGCCTATGGGGCGCTGACGCTCGCGCTGCTCGACAACGGGCGTATTCCTCCAACCATCTCGCTGCTCGTGTGCTTCGGCGCGGTCGCCTTCCTGCTCGATCTCTGGGAGATGCGCCGGGCGGCGGATGCGCGCACCTTCCTGCGCAGCCTGGGGCTCAATCTCCTGCTGCCCGGCATCATCTACGGGATCGTGACAGCGCTCGCCCCGCTCAGCCTGCCCTCCTTCGCCAAGGCATTGCTGACCATCCTGGTCATCGCGCCAATGGGACTTTACGTCTACCGCATCGCCTATCGACCGCTTGCCGATGCTTCGGTGCTCGTGCTGCTGATCTGCTCGGTCGGCGTGCACCTCGCCATGATGGGGCTTGGTCTCATCTTTTTCGGCGCCGAGGGCCTGCGTGCCCAGCCGCTCGCCGATGCGAACTATACGCTTGGATCGCTGATGGTGCCCGCACAGAGCCTCTGGATCTACGGTTCCACGATCGCGATCATCATCGCCCTCTACGTCTTCTTCGAGCGGACGCTGCTTGGAAAGGCTCTGCGTGCGACCGCCGTCAACCGTCTCGGCGCACGGCTGGTCGGGGTGCGGACGCAATTGACCGGCGTCACCGCCTTCATGCTGGCCGCGACGATCGGCGCAGTCTCCGGCGTGCTGATCGGCTCGATCACCACGATCTATTACGACACGGGTTTCCTGATCGGCCTGAAAGGCTTCGTGGCGGCCATCATCGGCGGGCTCGCGAGCTTCCCCATCACCGCCGCTGCCGCAATCGGCGTCGGCCTGATCGAGTCCTTCTCCTCCTTCTTCGCCAGCTCCTACAAGGAAGTCATCGTCTTCGGGCTGATCATTCCCGTGCTGATCTGGTTGTCCCTTAGCCACACGTTCCACGAGGAGGAGTGAACGATGACCTTCCAGCGCATGCTCCCCGGCCTCGTCTGCATCCTGCTGCTCGCCGCGATCCCGATCCTGCCTGTCCCGCCCTTCTGGATCACGCTGCTTAACAATATCGGCCTCGCCTCGCTGGTGACGATCGGCCTCGTGCTGCTCACCGGCGTCGGCGGTCTGACCTCCTTCGGCCAGGCGGCTTTCTGCGGCTTCGGTGCTTATACGACAGCCGTGCTGAGCACCCATTACGGCGTCTCGCCCTGGCTGACCCTGCCGCTGTCGCTCATCGTCGGCGCGGTGATAGCCCTGCCGCTCGGCCTCATTACCGTGCGCCTTTCCGGCCATTTCCTGCCGCTCGGCACGATCGCCTGGGGCCTGGCGCTCTATTATCTCTTCGGCAAGATCGATCTGCTCGGTCGCTATGACGGCATTTCCGGAATTCCGCCGATCGAATTCGCCGGCTATCGTTTCCTGAGCGACGGCTCGATCTACTATCTCATCTGGTTTTTCGTCATCGCGGTGGCGATCGGTGCCCGTAACCTGCTCGATTCCCGCGCCGGCCGCGGCATAAGGGCCCTGCGGGGCGGCGGCCAGGCGGCGGAAGCCTTCGGCGTCAACATCGTCCGCGCCAAGCTTACCGTCTTCGTCTTCGCCGGCGTCGTGGCCGCGCTCTCCGGCTGGCTCTATGCCCATATGCAGCGCTCGGTAAACCCGACGCCCTTCGGCCTTTCCATGGGTATCGAATATCTGCTGATGGCGGTGGTCGGCGGCTCCGGCCATGTCTGGGGGGCGATCTTCGGCGCCAGCATCGTGCTGATCCTGAAGGACGCCCTGCAGCGCTTCCTGCCGGGGATCATTGGCACGACCGCCAATTTCGAGATGATCGTCTTCGGCATCCTGCTCGTCCTCATCCTGCAGCTCGCGCGGGAAGGTCTCTGGCCTTTCGTGCTGCGGCTCCTGCCGAAGCGGCCGCCGCGGCCGGTGCCGGCTTCCGAACGCAAGCTCGCCAAGCGCGCGCTCGCGCCGGCAGGCTCGCCGCTCATCAAGGTCGAAAAAGTGCGCAAGACCTTCGGCGGGCTGGTGGCGGTCAACGATGTGAGCTTCGAAGTGACGGCAGGCCAGATCGTCGGGCTGATCGGCCCGAACGGCGCGGGAAAAAGCACGACCTTCAATCTCATCACCGGCATAGCATCGCTCACCACCGGCTCGGTCTTCTACGAAGGCCAGCCGCTCACCGGCGACAGTCCGCGCCAGATCGCCAGACATGGCATCGCCCGCACCTTCCAGCACGCGAAAATCCTTCCCGACATGTCGGTGCTGGAAAACGTCGCGCTCGGCGCGCATCTGCGGGGCTCGGCCGGCGTCTTCCGCAGTTTCCTGCGGCTCGAACGGGAAGAGGAGGCAACGCTGCTCACTGAAGCCGCATACCAGCTCGAACGCGTCGGCCTTGGCCAGTATCGCGACCGCCCGGCAGGCGATCTGGCGCTCGGCCAGATCCGCATCCTGGAAATTGCCCGCGCGCTTGCTGCCGATCCGGCGGTTCTGCTTCTGGATGAGCCGGCGGCGGGGCTGCGCCACGGAGAGAAGCAGGAGCTTGCGAACCTCCTCAGGAAACTCCGCGAGGAGGGTGTCAGCGTGCTGCTCGTAGAGCACGACATGGGATTTGTGATGGGGCTGGTCGATCATTTGGTCGTGCTCGATTTCGGCACGTTGATCGCCGAAGGCAGGCCGGCGGAGGTGCGCAGGCATCCGGCCGTCGTTACCGCCTATCTCGGAGGTGCGGCGTGACCCGGAACTTGCTCGAACTCTCAGATATCCACGCCTCCTACGGCCGCGCCGAAGTGCTGCACGGCATTTCGCTTTCCATGAAACCCGGCAGCATCGTCACCGTGATCGGAGCCAACGGCGCCGGCAAGACGACGTTGCTCAATGCCGTCATGGGAATCATGCCCGCAAGAGGCACGATCCTTTACGACGGAGCCCCGGTGCCGCAATCGGTCGAGGGCCGGGTGGCGGCCGGCCTCTGCCTCGTTCCGGAAAAGCGCGAACTTTTCGCCAGCATGTCCGTCGAGGACAATATCGAGCTCGGCGGCTTCCTGCGCAGCGCTTCCGAGAGGGCCGAGACGCGGGAGGAGCTTTACGCGCGTTTTCCGCGGCTTGCCGAACGGCGCAAGCAGCTTGCCGGTACGCTCTCCGGCGGCGAACGGCAGATGCTGGCGCTCGCCCGCGCGCTGATGAGCCGGCCGCGCCTGCTGCTGCTCGACGAGCCGAGCCTGGGGCTAGCGCCGAAGATCGTTACCGACATTCTCGATATCGTCTCGGAACTTCGCAAGACCGGCGTCTCGATTCTGCTTGTCGAGCAGAATGCCCGCGCCGCACTCGAAATCGCCGACGAGGGATATCTCATCGAACTCGGCGAAGTGCGCCGCTCCGGTCCCGCTGCGGAACTTGCCGCCGACCCGGCCTTGATGGAGAGCTATCTCGGCACGCACTCGTGAGGGGCATGGTCAATTGAAGCTCTCGATGAATTTCCGGCGGAACTCGTCCATCCGATAAACCGGCGTATCCCGTGTCGGTATCATGCCCTCATGCCAGTTCCAGCCGTCGAGCTGTCGCAACAGTTCCGGATTGCTTGTGACGATATGCATAGGCACGTCGCGCGATGCGCCGTTCCCGGTGATGATGGATACCGGCTGATGATCGCCGAGCAGGATGAACAGCGTGTTTCGGCCGTAGCGTGCCATGTAGGAGCCCAGGGTTTCGAGCGTGTAGTCAATAGACGCGATATATTGCGCGCGGACACGGTCGGGATCGGCCCAGACGACGGAAGGCGGATCGCCGCTTTCCGCCTGGGCATCGAACACCGCCCCGTCGCCGACCTTCTCCCAACCGATCAGCGTCGGGATCGGCGTCCAGGGCGCGTGGCTGGAGATCAGCGCTATTTCCGCCATGACCGGCTTGCGGTCGGGCTTGTCTCGTCCCTGACGCTCCAGCCTTTCGAAGGCGGAAAGCGTATATTGATCCGGCATGGTGACCCAGTTGAACGGTTTGCCCTTGTAGCCGAGGCCTCTGGCGGCGTGCACGCTGTCGTAGGCGAAATAGCCGGCCTCCGGCCAATCGAGCGTGATCGCCGGCATGATGGCCGTCGTCCGCCATCCCGAAGCCCGGAAAAGGCTGTTGAGGCTCGGGCGCTCGCTGGTGATCATCCGGTCGTAGCGAGCCTGACTGTCCACCCAAAGACCGGAAAGCAGCGTGCCATGCGCAAGCCAGCTCATGCCGCCGACAGTCGATGAGGTGAGCCAGCCGCTGCGCGCCCGAAGCCCTGCTGCCTGCAGCTCCCGTTCCATGGAAGACAGCCGATCGTGGATGCGCGCGGAATAACGGGGATCCTCGACGGCGCTGCGGCCATAGGATTCGATGAAGATCAGCACGACATCCATACCGGCAAGCGCCGAAAAATGCAGCCCGGCAGGCACCGGATCCTGTTTCAGCTCCTCCTCGAAACGCTCCAGGTCGGCAACGGACTCCCTCACCATGGCGACGCGATTGATGAAGTAAGGCCCGGCAGATGCCTCCACGCCCAAATTGCGGCGCTCATGGTCCTGCGTGATGAACATGGCCAGGCCGACAAGAAGGATGATGCCGCTGACGAGCGCGGACTTCCGGCGGCTTTCAGCCGTCAAATGCCGGAAGCCGCCAAGGGACCAGTAAAACACCGCGGCTATCAGAAGCCAGCCGAGCAGGCCGGCGCAGACGATACCGACGGCTTCCTTCACGCCGACGGCACCGCTCAGCAGATTCCATCCGTCGGTCAGGATCTTGAGGTCGAGATAGGGATTGAATGGTCTCTGGAACGCTATGCCTGTGCCGATATCCGCAAGCTTCAGGAGCAGCATCGTAGCCAGAAGCAGCGTGATGACGACACGGAGAAAGGTGAAAGCGCCTCTGGCGAGCGCCGATGCAAGCAGAGTGATCCCTGCGATCTCCAGCGGAAACCGCCACTCGGAAAAATCGGAAAGCGCAGCAGGATTGGAAGGCAGAACCAGGACCACCAGGATAATCGCCACCGAGATAATGATCCGCAGCGGGGAAAACCGGCTCGGGGCCGGGTCAGGCCCAACCTTCGCCCTCGCCCCGCCAGGGTTTCGCCGACGAACCATCACGCATCGAGCCGGGCATAGATATCGCCGGACGATCCACGACCGGCCATTCCGGCAAGCTCAACCAGTATGGCATCGGCGGACATCCAGTCGCGATGGACGAAACGATGCCGCTCGCCTTCGACGCGGTTGAACCGATAAGGGCCGAGCCTCTTGAGATGGCCGATCGCTTCAACAGCGATTTCCATCACTGCCGAGATATACTCGAAAGCGACGAGAGGGATGGGATGGTGCAGGCCGGCGAGGATATCCGCTTCCGCCCCTTCCACGTCGATCTTGCAGAAGGCCGGCAGTCCATAATCATCGATCAGCGCATCGAGCGTCGTCATTTCCACGCGCTCGACCCGGTCCCAGGCGACATTCCTGAACCCTGGAGTGCTTCCAACCTTCGAAATCCAGGAGGACGAAATGCTCGTAACCGTCGGGTGGCGGCTGGAAATGTGGAGGTCGATGCTGCCCTTCTCCTTGCCGGCCGCCTTGCGCAGCAGGGTGAGGTCCTCGCCGGCAAAGGAACTTGCGATGAAATCGGCAAACAGCGGCTGCGGCTCCAGGGCAATGACCCTGGCTCCGAGCGACAGAAGCGTGCGGCTGCGGCTGCCGGCATGTGCGCCGATGTCGAAGACGAGATCGCCGGGTTTGATGAAGCCGGCGTAAAACCGCCTGAGCGAGGAGCGCCGCCAGGGCTGGCCGTAATAGATCAGCAGCGATCGGGTAAGCCCCAGCGAGGCGAGGAAGTCATGCCGCATGACTGCGGCCTCGACTTGCCTGCGTGAGAAAGATCACGTCCACGGCGAAGGAATAGGCGAGCGATACGAGCGCCCCCACCGCAAGCGCAGTCGAAACCGGCGGCATGACGACCGGAAACAGCATCAGACAGAGCGCCACGCCCTGGATGACGCAGATCGCCTTGCGGCGCATGGAAGGCGGCAGCTCGCGCTGAAGCGACGGAACAATGAATTGCAGCGCCACATAGGCATAGCGCATCAGGCCGATCAGCAGCACCCAGACCCCGGCTTTGGCGAGCAGGAAGGCCGCAAGCGACAGGAAAAGGATCAGCAGGGCGTCCACTTCCATGTCGAAGCGGGCGCCGAAGCGCGAGACGGTCCCGGTTCGCCGGGCAAGATAGCCGTCGATGCCGTCCAGAGCGAGCGCGACGGCGACGACGAAGCCGATGAGCCATAGGGGATCCGTATCGGAGGCCGTCCCGAACTGGTCGGAGGCCAGCACCAGCCCGCCCAGTACAGCGGTGACCGCGGCCCGTACCGTCGTGATGCTGTTCGCAGCGCCGAAACGGCCGTGTCCATGCGCATGCAGATTGCCGAGAGCGAGTGATGAAATCGCAGCATAGATGATGAAGGCCGTGCCGGCTGCGGCCGTATCCATGCCCAGGCGATCACCGAAGGAATGGATCGCAACGAGGAGAACCGCGGCGACCGCCACGGTTGTTGTGCAGGCATTGAGGGAGAGAGAGCGATAAGCCTCGCGGGCCGCCATCTCGTCCGGATAGCCGGCATTCATCCATTTGGCCGTCGGAACCGCCTCCCCGGCGTCATGTGAAGCATTCATGACATTCTCCTCGCAGAACAATACATGGAGGAGACGGTGCCAAACCGCCATGTCCCGCTGGAGAACAGGCCCCGTCAAATAAACGTGATACCGACATAGTCTTCTCGTAGAAACGCTCCCTTGCCGTCATCGTCGAGGCCCCTAGGTGAGAATTGTTTGGCTTGAAAGGGCTGATTTGTGACAAGGCGTGAGACAGCTCCGCGACCGGCGCCGGAGACGGACGGACGGGCCCTTTGGTTCGAAGAGGCAGGCCGCTGCACCCTTCGTCGCGAGCCGCTGCCGCCGGGATGCGACGGCGAGGTTCTGGTTCGCACGCTGTTCAGCGGCATCAGCCGCGGCACCGAATCTCTCGTTTTCGGGGGGCGGGTGCCGGAAAGCGAATACGAGCGCATGCGCGCGCCGCACCAGGGCGGAGAGTTTCCGTTTCCCGTAAAATACGGCTATGCCGCCGTCGGCATGGTCGAAGAAGGGCCGCAACACCTTGCAGGCGGTGTCGTCTTCTGTCTGTACCCCCATCAGGACCGCTTTCGCGTGCCGGCTTGCGCGGTACATCCGTTACCCGATGCACTTCCGCCGCACCGCGCGGTTCTGGCCGCCAACATGGAGACCGCGCTCAACATCGCCTGGGACGCCGATATCCAGCCGGGCGACCGCGTGGCGGTCTTCGGCGCCGGCGTGGTCGGGCTCCTCGTCGCCTATCTCGCCGCGCGCGTCATCGGCACGGAGGTCGTCATTTCCGATATTGAGCCGGAGCGCGCCGGGACCGCGCAGGCTCTCGGCCTTCGCTTCGCTTCCCCGGACGCTATACCCGATGAATGCGACGTGCTGATCAACGCCTCCGCCTCTTCCGAAGCGCTCGCCACCGCGCTCGATCGTGCCGGCTTCGAGGCGCGCGTCGTCGAGGCGAGCTGGTACGGCGAAAGGTTTGCGGAAATCCCGCTTGGCGGCGCCTTCCACGCCAAGCGCCTCTCGATCGTCAGTTCGCAGGTCGCCGCGCTGCCACAGGCGCGGCGTGCCCGCTGGGATACGCGCCGCCGCATGGCAAAGGCGCTCGAGCTTCTTGCCGAGGACCGGCTCGACCACCTGATTTCGGGCGAGACCCCGTTCGAAACCGTAGCCGCCGACTATGCCGATATTATCGGCTCCGGCGCCACGCTCTGTCATCGCATCCGCTATTGAGGAATCTTTGCATGTTCGCCGTCGAAGTCCGCGATCACATCATGATCGCGCATAGTCTCCCCCGCCCCGTTTTCGGCCCCGCTCAGGGCCTGCATGGGGCGACCTTCGTGGTCGATGCGGCCTTCTTCACCACGGATCTCGACGACAACGGCCTGGCAGTCGATATCGGGCTCGCCACGGAGATACTCAAGGAAGTGCTGGCGCCGTTGAATTACCAGAACCTCGATACGCTGGATATTTTCGCCGGCAGGGTGACGACGACGGAATTCCTTGCCAAGCATATCTTCGACCGGCTCGCCGAGGCAATCGGCAACGGCAGGCTGGGCGAAGGCGGCAAGCGCATCCGCAAGCTCCGCGTCATGCTGCACGAATCCCACGCCGCGCGCGGCTGGTACGAGGCCGAGCTATGAGCCGCGATCTCGTTTTCGCCTATCCGGGCGACATCGAAACCCGAACCGGCGGCTATGGTTACGACCGGCGCGTCATCGCGATACTCGGCGACCTCGGCTGGGCTGTCGAGACGATTTCGCTCGGCGAAGGTTTTCCGAATCCAAGCGCCGCGCAACTCGAAGCCGCGGAGCGCAGGCTTTCGGAGTTGAACGACGGCGCCCTCGTGCTGGTGGATGGCCTTGCCTTCGGCGTCCTAGACGAATGGGCAAGCCGCAAGGCCGGGCGCCTGAAGATCGTGGCACTGGTACACCACCCGCTGGCTCTGGAAACCGGGATTGACGAAGACCGGAAAAGGGCGCTTTTCGCGAGTGAAAAGGCCGCACTGGCGCAAACACGCGGCGTCATCGTCACCTCGCAGACGACGGCGGCCGAGCTTGCCGCCCATTACGCCGTGCCGGAGGAAAGGATCGCGGTTGCCATTCCGGGCATGGACCCGGCGCCGCTGGCGGCCGGCGGCAACGATCCGCCGCTCATACTCAGCGTCGGCACCCTCACCCGCCGCAAGGGTCACGACGTGCTGATCGCGGCGCTCGCAAGGCTGCGCGATCTTTCCTGGATCTGTCGCATCGTCGGCAGCAAGACCCTCGACCCCGATGTCGCCTCGGAACTCGAACGGCAGATCGCACGATCCGGGCTCGGCGACCGCATCGAACTCGCCGGCCAGATCGACGACACGCGTGCGGAATATGCCAGGGCCGACATTTTTGCGCTCGCCAGCCGCTACGAGGGCTACGGCATGGTATTCGCCGAGGCGCTTGCTCAGGGCCTGCCGATCGTCGGCTGCGCGACCGGCGCCGTCCCGGATGTCGTGCCGGAAAATGCCGGCTTCCTCGTTCCTCCGGATGATCCCGAAGCGTTTGCCGCCGCTCTGCGCCGGCTGCTGGAGGAGCCCGAAACCCGCATCGCCAGCGCGGATGCCGCGGCGATCGCAGGCTCGAAATTGCCAACGTGGCGGAATACGGCGGTGATCATCTCCGATTTTCTCGAGGCGATATCATGAGCGGTTTCGATAGGAACTGGCTGGCCTTACGGGAGCCGGTGGATGCCCGATCGCGCGACAGGGCTTTGTTGGAGGGCGCAGTCGAAGCCATCGAAAATGCCGCAAAGGGGACCGTCCTCGACATCGGTTGCGGCACCGGCTCGACCTTCCGCATGCTCGCGCCGGAAGTCGGAAAGGATGTCCGCTGGCGGCTCTTCGACCGCGACCCGCATCTGCTCGACGAAGCGGGACGGCGCCATGGCAATGTACTGGAACTCCTTCAGGGCGATCTGAACGATATCGAAGCCCTGCCCTTGGCCGATGTGGGCCTCGTGACGGCTTCGGCGCTTTTCGATCTCTGTTCGGAGGAATTCGTCCATCGTTTCGTCCATCGCATTGCCGAGGCCGGCATCGGCCTTTACGCGGCGCTGAACTATGACGGAGAGATGCGCTGGTCCAAGCCTCACCCGCTCGACGAGGTGATCGCCGCGATCTTCAATGCGCATCAGTTGAGCGACAAGGGTTTCGGCGTGGCGCTTGGCCCCTCGGCGTGGGAATTTCTGGCGGACCGGCTCAGGAAGAACGGCTATACGGTGCGGACCGCCGGAAGCCCCTGGATCATGACGGCCGCCGAAGCGGACCTGCAGCGGCTCTTTCTCGCCGGCGTCATGCGGGCGGTTTTCGAATACGGGGAACTCGACGAAGAAGAGATCGGAGATTGGGCCGATTTCCGGCACCGGATGGTCGATCGGGAAGACAGCCTATGCCATGTCGGCCATCAGGATGTCCTGGCGCTCCAGTGAGGCGACCTTCCGTTGCGCTTCCGCACGCAGATTGCAGTCGAAGACGACGTCCGTGCCCAGATTGTAAACCTGAACCTCGGGCCTGCGGGCTTCGGAGAGCCGGTCGATCGGCGAAAGCCGGATTCCGGCCGGGCCGGAACCGATGATGATCGGCGCGACCGAGACATGCAGCCGGTCGATCAGGTCCGCGTCGACGAAGCGGGAGATCGTGTTCGCTCCGCCCTCCACAAGAACGGTGGTCAGGCCACGTTCGGCGAGAGCATCAAGGATATCGCGCGGGGCCAGTCCGCCATCCGTCCGGCGCGGCAGCCGCACGATTTCGTGCCTGCCGCTGCGGGACGGCACGTCGTCCGCCTGCAGGAGCAGCACGGGCATGCCTCCGTCGTGCAGCATCTTCGCCCGTTCCGGCATGCGGCCGTTGCAGTCCACCACGACACGGACCGGGCTTTGGCCGCTGACGGCGCGCACGGAAAGGCTCGGATCGTCGGCAACGACAGTGCCGACGCCGACGATCACCGCATCCACCAGGGCGCGGCATCGGTGCAGATGGACGATGCCGTCGCAACCGGATACGTCCTGAGCGTCGCCGCTGGGCGTCGCCACACGGCCATCCAGTGATTGACCGACCTGCGCCAGGACGAAAGGGGCGCTGCGCGATGCAACCGGTTTATAAAGCGACAGGCAGGAGGCGTCCGTCTCGGCAGACAGCGCGACCGGACGAACCGTACCTTCGCGAAGCGAAAGCAGATGCTCCCACAGATCCTCGGTCATATTGACTGATTGCATCTCCCGCCTCGTCTTCCGGCCGATTGATGAGAATGCCGGGCTGCGCCAAAGGTTCCTTGCCTGCGTACTCATATAGGGCTGTCATACGTGTGGAAAATTTCACCAGATCAACAATCCGTCAACCGGATGTCGAATCTTGAAAGGATGCTTGGCAGACCGCCATGACTTGGAGAAAGGCGACTTAAGAAAAGACACAACACATTGGCAAAAGGGTGGGGAGATTCGAACTCACGATACGGAATTGCTCATATACCGCATTTCGAGTTGCTTCGGTTATTTCCCTTGCATACCGTAGCGACCACGCGATTCTCAGGCATGCCCGGATGTATTTTTATCTCCAAACGGGATGGCAGAAATGACGGGATCATTATTCGGTCGTCCTCTTGCCGAGGCGCTACTCCGCATCCTGATTGTCATAATCATGGTATTGTCCGTCTTCATCGAACCTGCGATGTCGGAAACGAAAGAGAAATTGCTGCTGGATGCTTCCAAGAGGTGTGACGGCGAGGCTGTCGCCTCTCTTCTCAAGGAAGGCGTTGCGATCGATGCACGTGACGAACGTGGCCAGACCGCGCTTCTGATCGCAACCCGCGCCAATGATATCGAGACAGCGCAGCTTCTCATCGAAGCAGGCGCCGATGTTAACGCAAAGGACGCCATTCAGGACAGCGCCTATCTTTATGCCGGAGCCAGTGGCTATCTCGAAATCCTTCGAATGACATTGTCCCATGGCGCGGATCTTGAAAGCACCAATCGCTTTGGCGGGACGGCGCTCATCCCGGCTTCCGAACGAGGGCATGTCGAGACAGTGGAGACTTTGATCAAGGCCGGCGTGGATGTGAATCACGTCAACGATCTCGGATGGACTGCGCTTCTTGAGGCAATCATCCTGGGCGACGGTGGCACACGTCATCTATCGGTCGTAAGGCTTCTTGTCGCTGGCGGAGCGAGGATCGATATTGCTGACAAAGATGGCGTAACCCCTCTGCAACATGCGCGGACTCGCGGCTACAAGGACATCGCCGCCGTACTGGAAACGGCGCAGCGATAGCGCGTATTGACCTTGCCATGCCCTGGCTTTTCGCATTTCATCCTAGATCGATATCAGGGAATGACCAATGGCCAGCAATCAAAGCAGCGGGGCAGCTCGGATAACGGGTAGCGGCAGTTAAGCTGGATGGAAACAGCTGTAGCGGAAGAACCTTGGCAGAGGTTCATGATGGCGGAGAGGGTGGGATTCGAACCCACGATACGGTTGCCCGTATGCCGCATTTCGAGTGCGGTGCTTTCGACCACTCAGCCACCTCTCCACGGAAACCGATGACGCGTTGGTCAGTGCGGCGTTCTCATAGCGACGAAAGATGGGGCTGGCAAGGGGCGAATATCAAGACTTTATATCCTTTTGCCTTGACAGTTTTTTGTCTGTCGCGTATCCCCGCACGCGATCAGGCGTGGAAAAGTGTCCATGCCTCTTTGTTTGTGTGGGGGCCATCAATCTTCCGCGCAGATTTCACCGGCAGACAAGTTCAAAAGATCGTCTCTTTAGAAACCTGCCAGAGCCCGACTGATAAAAAGACGGCCGTCCTCGGGACAGAGCCGGACCGAACATGAAAGGATAAAGAATGTTCGCAGTCATCAAGACCGGCGGTAAGCAGTACCGCGTGGCAGCCAACGACGTGCTTACCATCGAGAAGCTGGAAGCCGAAGCTGGTGCAGTGATCGAGTTCAACGAAGTCCTGGTCGTCGGCGAAGGCGCCGATGCCAAGATCGGCGCCCCGTTCGTTTCGGGTGCGACGGTCAAGGCCGAAGTGGTCGAGCATAACCGTGGCAAGAAGGTTCTTTCCTTCAAGAAGCGCCGTCGCCAGAATTCCAAGCGGATTCGCGGCCATCGCCAGCATCACACGGTTGTCCGCATCACGGACATTCTCGGCTAATCAGGATTTCTAAGGGTAAAGGAGAACACCAATGGCACATAAGAAAGCTGGCGGTTCGTCGCGTAACGGTCGCGATTCCGAATCCAAGCGCCTTGGCGTGAAGAAGTTCGGCGGCGAAGCCGTCATTCCGGGCAACATCATTGTGCGCCAGCGCGGTACGCAGTGGCATCCGGGCCAGAACGTTGGCCTCGGTAAGGACCACACCATTTTTGCGCTTACCGCCGGCAACGTGAATTACCGCACGAAGGCCAATGGCCGAGTATACGTGTCCGTAATGCCGAAAGCCGAAGCAGCAGAATAAAGCCGGTAAGCGTTCTTAAGCAGCCGGTGTCACATCGACCCGGTTGAACGTCAAAGGTTCAGTCAGAAAAAGGGAAGATGGGGCGCCACCATCTTCCCTTTTTCTTTATCCCCAACTGGAGGACTGAACATGCAAGGCGAATTACTGAGGGCGAGCCAATCCCGGCCGCCAGAGGAACAGCCGCGGCCGGAGCGGTTAAAAAGCGATTGCCCTGTCTTACTGTCGCAGAGACTGGTTCTGCGCGCCCCCCATGAAGAAGACATCGACGCCCTTGCCCATCTCGCCAACAATGCGAATATCGCGACCATGGTGTCGCGTATGCCGCATCCCTACACGGCAAAAGACGCAGCCGATTTCGTACGACGTGCGAAAGCTGGCGAGATTGGCAAGTGCGTCTATGCCATCACGCGAGGAGATAACGGCGCCTTCCTCGGTTGCTGCGCGCTGGAACCCCAGCAGGACGAGCGAACGCTGGAAATAGGCTATTGGCTGGGCGAGCCCCATTGGAACAGGGGTTACGCCACAGAGGCCGCCCATGTGCTGATCGACATGGCCTTCCGTACCCGCAACAACATCGACCACATCGATGCGCGCTGCCGGGTGACCAACGTCGCCTCCAAGCGGGTGATCCAGAAATGCGGCTTCCAGTACCAGGGCACCGGCATGATCGATTGCCTGGCGCTCGGCGGCATGGTTGCCGTCGAGTGGTTCCGGCTCGACCGCAAGACCTGGATGTCGCTCAGAAGCTGGGGAGAACTGAGATGAACGCCGCCGTTCTCCAGAAGACGAATGCGACCGTAACGATGCCGGGCCCCTGCCCGGTCATCACCACGGAAAGGCTGGTTCTGCGCCCGCACAAGCTCTCCGACGCGCCGGCGATCGCCGAATCGCTCGGCGATTTCAAGGTCAGCCGCATGCTCGCACGCGTGCCGCAGCCCTATGATCGCCAGGATGCGCTCGACTGGCTCGTGCCGCAGGCCTCCGGCCTCTTGCCGGACTGGACGCTTGCGATCACCACGGGTGACGACATCCATATCGGGGTCGTTGCACTGGAGCAGAGGCATGGCGGATGGCGCCTTGGTTACTGGCTGAACCGGCTCTACTGGGACCGCGGTTACATGACGGAGGCGGTGGCCGGCACGCTGGAGCGCTTCTTCCGGCGCATGCCGGACGTGCGGATATATTCCGGCGCATTCGCGGACAACCTCGCCTCGCTGAATGTCCAGAAGAAGCTCGGTTTCCGTATCGCCGACGCGAACCAGATCTTCAGCATGTCCCAGAACCGCATGGTGCCGCATATCGAAACCATGCTGCTGGCCGAGGACTTCCGGCGGCCTGGCCGACCGTGACATTCATATGAAAACATCCGGCGGAGGAAACTCCGCCAGTCTCTCACTCGACCTCGACCCAGAGCGGGAAATGGTCGGAACCAGGCGCCTCATAGTCGATCCAGGCGCTTTTCAGACGGGGCGCCAGCCCGGAATTCACGAAGCAATGATCGAGATGCATCTTCATCGGTCCGTCACCCGGCGGCTTCGCCCAGGTATAGCTCTCCGGAGTGAGCAATCCGAGACGTTCCAGCGCGTCGACCGGCTCGTTGGCGCGCAGAATGCGGCCGTAATAGCGGTCCCGCTGGCCGGCCATGGCAATATATTCGGTCGATTCCGGTTCCATGTTGAAATCGCCCATCAGCAGAAAATCCTCCGGCAGCGGCGGATCGGGAAAGCCCTCTTCCGCGGCGCCGGTCAGCGCCCCGCCTTCGGCCACGAAATTCAGGACCCGTTCCTTCAGATAACGGATTTGGCCAAGCCGCTCGTCCGGCGAAACGTGGTCGAGATGCACGGAATAGACGCGCAGCGGCCCGCCCGGCGCGACGATGACGGCTTCCAAGGCACCCCGCTGCAGGTTGAGCTTCTCGATCGTGCGGCTGCGCGGCAGGAGAAGATGACGGGTGGCGAGGATCGGCCAGCGCGACAGGATCATGTTGCCGAACTGGAAGCGGCGTTCGACCCGCCGGCCGCTCTCGACGGAAACGTCGAGCAGCAGATCGCAGGGCGCGGCATAGACATGAAAATGGTCCGGGAAGAGACCGGCGAAACGGGCGACGAGATCGACATGACCATTCTTCGGAAAGCCGCGCGTCACCTCCTGCAATGCGATGACGTCGGCGCCTTCGATACTTTCGGCGATACGTTCGGGATCGAACCGGCCATCCATGCCGATCCCGTATTGAATGTTATAACTGACGAACTTCATGATAGTCTTTGACCTCTGCCCCAACCGGCGATATCGAAACCCACCGGGTGCCCAACGTAAAACAAGGCGCTCCGACTAACACAAGACTGACGGCAGTAAGATGAAATTTCTCGACGAGGCAAAGGTCTACATACGCTCCGGCGACGGCGGCGCGGGCGCGGTCTCGTTCCGCCGGGAAAAATTCATCGAGTTCGGAGGTCCGGACGGCGGGGACGGCGGCCGTGGCGGTGATGTCTGGGTGGAGGCGGTCAACGGCCTCAACACGCTGATCGATTTCCGCTTTCAGCAGCATTTCAAGGCCAAGACCGGCACACATGGCATGGGCAGGAACCGCACCGGCGCCAACGGCGATCACGTGACGCTGAAAGTCCCAGTCGGCACGCAGATCTTCGAGGAAGACAACGAGACGCTGATCGTCGATATGACCAAGGAAGGCCAGAAGTTCCGGCTCGCCAAGGGCGGCAACGGTGGTTTCGGCAATACGCATTTCAAGACCTCGACCAACCAGGCGCCGAACTGGGCCAATCCGGGCCTCGAAGGCGAGGAAAAGACCATCTGGCTGCGGCTGAAGCTGATCGCAGATGCCGGCCTCGTCGGCCTGCCGAACGCCGGCAAGTCCACCTTCCTGGCGGCGGTGACGCGGGCGCGGCCGAAAATCGCCAACTATCCATTCACCACGCTGCATCCGAACCTCGGGGTTGCCACGATCGACGAACGCGAATTCGTGCTGGCCGACATTCCGGGACTTATCGAAGGCGCTCATGAAGGTGTCGGCATCGGCGACCGGTTTTTGGGCCATGTGGAGCGCACCCGCGTTCTGCTGCATCTGGTTTCGGCCGTCGAGGAGAAGGTCGGCAAGGCCTACAAGACCGTGAAGACGGAGCTTGAAGCCTATGGTGGCGGTCTGACCGACAAGCAGGAAATCGTAGCACTTTCGCAGATCGACGTGCTGGACGAGAAGGAATTGAAGAAGAAGGCCAAGGAATTGGAGAAGGCCTCAGGCCGGACGCCGTTCCTGATCTCCGCCGTAACCGGCAATGGCATGACCGACGTTCTGCGCGCCCTCCGCGATGTCATTATCGAGGCGAGCGAAGGCGAGGAAACGGCGCTGCCGGATCGGTCCGTGCCGGTCGGGGATTTCGACGAGGAGGACGGGGAATGACCGCCGTCCGAAAACCGCTCGCCAGCCATCGCCGGATCGTCATCAAGATCGGCTCGGCCCTGCTCGTCGATCGCAGGACCGGCCTGAAATCGCAATGGCTCGATGCCATCTGCGCCGATATCGCCGCGTTGAAAGCCAAGGGCATCGATGTCCTGGTCGTTTCGTCCGGCGCAATCGCCCTGGGCCGCACCGTCCTTGATTTGCCTTCCGGCGCCTTGAAGCTGGAGGAAAGCCAGGCGGCAGCGGCCGTCGGCCAGATCTCGCTTGCCCGCGCCTGGTCGGAAAGCCTGTCGCGCGACGGCATCGTGGCCGGCCAGATCCTGCTGACGCTGGGCGACACGGAAGAGCGCCGCCGCTATCTCAACGCCCGCGCGACGATCAACCAGCTCCTGAAAATCGGCGCAGTTCCGCTCATCAACGAGAACGACACGGTCGCCACCACCGAAATCCGCTACGGCGACAATGACCGGCTCGCCGCCCGCGTTGCGACGATGGCCAGCGCCGACCTTCTGGTCCTGCTCTCGGATATCGACGGGCTCTATACGGCTCCGCCGCATCTCGACCCGGAAGCCGAGTTCCTGGAAATCATCCCGGCGATCACGCCGGAGATCGAAGCCATGGCCGGCGGCGCCGCCTCGGAACTGTCGCGCGGCGGCATGCGGACGAAGATCGATGCCGGCAAGATCGCGACGGGTGCCGGCTGCGCCATGATCATCGCGTCGGGCAAGACCGACCATCCGCTGCGCGCGATCGAGCAGGGCACGCGCTCCTCCTGGTTCGCGCCTTCCGGCACGCCCGTGACGGCCCGCAAGACGTGGATCGCCGGCCAACTCCAGCCGGCTGGCCAGCTCTTTGTCGACGAGGGCGCGGAAAATGCGCTCGGCACCGGCAAGAGCCTGCTGCCCGCCGGCGTCCGCCGCATCGAAGGCCTGTTCCATCGCGGCGATACGGTTGCGATCGTCAGCGCTGAGGGACACGAGATCGCCCGCGGGCTCGTGAGCTACGATGCCGAGGAGGCCCGCCAGATCACCGGCCGCAAGTCGGGCGAGATCGAAGCGATCCTCGGTTATGCCGGCCGTGCCGCCATGGTCCATCGGGACGACTTGGTGATGACCGGTCCGGTTCGCCGCAAGACGAAAAAAGAAGATCATAGGGAGGATGCCGCCCATGCTTGACAAGGTTGCAACGACCGACGTCGGCGCCGTGATGGACGAGATCGGCCGCAACGCCAAAGCGGCGGCCCGCGCGCTGGCGACGGCCTCGACCGAAGCGAAGAACAGGGCGCTTCATGCCATGGCGGATGCGATCCTCGCCGCCAAGGACAAAATCCTTGCCGCGAACGCCGCCGACCTCAAGAACGTCGAAGGCAAGGACCTGCTGCCTTCGTTCATCGACCGGCTGACGCTGACGGAAAAGAGCATCGCAGGCATGGCAGAGGCCATCCGGGAGATCGCCGAATTCAAGGATCCGGTCGGCGAGGTCATCGCTGCCTGGGACCGGCCGAACGGGCTGAAGATCGAACGGGTCCGCACGCCGCTCGGCGTCATCGGCGTGATCTATGAAAGCCGCCCGAACGTGACGGCGGATGCCGGTGCGCTCTGCCTCAAGGCCGGCAATGCGGTGATCCTGCGCGGCGGCTCCGATTCCGCTCTTTCATCGCAGGCGATCCATGATTGCCTTGTGGCCGGGCTGAAAACTGCCGGACTTCCCGAACACGCGATCCAGATCGTGCCGACCACGGACCGCGCCGCCGTCGGCGCCATGCTGTCGGGCCTCGATGGCGCGATCGACGTGATCGTGCCGCGCGGTGGCAAAAGCCTGGTTGCCCGCGTCCAGAGCGAGGCGCGCGTGCCGGTCTTCGCCCATCTCGAGGGCCTCTGCCACATCTATGTGGATGCCTCGGCGGACCTCGAAATGGCGAAGAGGATCGTCGTCAACGCCAAGATGCGCCGCACCGGCGTTTGCGGTGCGGCCGAAACGCTGCTCGTCGACAGCGCCGCGATCGGCACCCACCTGATGCCGCTCCTCGAGGCGCTGACGGAAGCCGGTTGCGAAATACGCGCCTCCGCCGCCGTGCTGAAGGTCTTTCCTGGCTTCAAGCCTGCGACGGAGGAGGACTGGCGCACCGAATATCTCGATGCAGTCATTTCGGTCGCGATCGTCGACGGCATTTCCGGCGCGATCCGCCATATCAACACCTATTCCTCCAATCACACGGAAGCAGTGATCGCCGAGGACCCGCAAGTCGTGGCGCGCTTCTTCAACGAGCTCGACTCGGCGATCCTGCTGCACAATGCTTCCACCCAGTTCGCCGACGGCGGCGAGTTCGGCATGGGCGGCGAGATCGGCATCTCGACGGGCAAGATGCACGCCCGCGGCCCGGTCGGCGTCGAACAGCTCACCTCCTTCAAATACCGCGTGCACGGCACCGGCCAGATCCGGCCTTGACCGCACGTGACGGAAGAGACGATCGACCGCCGGTACCTCTCGATGCCGCATGTGGAACGCGGCATGGCCGTCGGCCTTTTCGGCGGCTCGTTCAATCCGCCGCATGAAGGGCATCTGCTGGTCGCCGAGATCGCGCTGCGGCGTCTCGGCCTCGACCAGCTCTGGTGGATGGTGACCCCCGGCAATCCGCTGAAAAGCCGCTCGGAACTCGCTTCCCTGGCCGACCGGCTCGCTATGAGCGAGAGGCTGATCCACGATCCGCGCATCAAGGTCACCGCGTTCGAGAAAACGCTTGGCGGCTCCTATACCGCCGATACCCTGGCTTTCGTGAAAGCGAAGAACCCGCATGTGCATTTCATATGGGTCATGGGCGCCGACAGTCTGAGGACCTTTCATTTCTGGCAGAAATGGCGGGAGATCGCCTCGACCTTCCCCATCGCGGTTGTCGACCGGCCGGGTTCGACCCTGTCGTTCCTGTCCTCGAAGATGGCCCGCACCTTCGATTACGCCCGCGTCGACGAGGATGACGCCGGCACGCTCTGGAAACGCCGGGCCCCTGCCTGGACCTTCATCCACGGGCCGCGTTCCACCCTGAGCTCAACCGCGATCCGCGCCACCAACGGTGAAAACTCCGGCCACGGGTGACCGGAGCCGCCCCTTATGACGTCACCATGAAGATTCCGGCCGCCGCGATCACCTTTTCGGACTCTCCCTTGAAAGATTAACCATTCGATGCCACCTTTCGGAAAGCGGCCGAGCATGAATCGGATTCGCTGAAAGTGCATGCTGCTGTTACCTGGAAGAAAGGACAGACCCTGACAACAGTACACGCCAAGGGAAAGACGGCCCCCGTCCTCCCGCAGAGCCTGGAACGCGGCGCCGATGCTGCTGCCCGTGCTCTCGAACTGGTCCTCACGAGCCTTGAGGACTCCAAAGCCGAAGATATTGTCACCATCAACATCGCCGGAAAATCAGCGCTCGGAGACTATATGGTCGTCGTCTCCGGACGATCGAACCGGCATGTCATGGCCATCTGCGATCACCTGATTTCCGATCTGAAGGACGAAGGCCTGGGAACGGCCCGCGTCGAAGGTCTGGAGGCTGGCGACTGGGTGCTCATTGACACGGGTGACATCATCATCCATGTGTTCCGCCCTGAAATCCGCGAGTTCTACAATATCGAAAAGATGTGGGCCGCTCCGGATATCGAGGAAGGAACGCTGCTGCACTGACGGGAGTTCGGGGCACGTCCTGAACCGGTCGGGGCCGAGGTCGGAAACGAGGCCGGGCGTAAGCTCGCTGCCTGACGGTGCTGTCGGCCGCAAATCAACGGATCAGGATATGCGGATAAGCCTTTTTGCGGTGGGACGGTTGAAAGCCGGACCGGAAAAGGACCTTGCTTCCCGTTATTTGGACCGCTTCGCCAAGGCTGGCCCGGCGGTGGGTCTGGAATTGTCGAAACTCGTCGAGGTTCAGGAAAGCCGCGCGGCGAACGCCGAAACCCGCAAGCGCGAGGAAGTCGGCGCACTGGAAAAGGCGCTGCCCGAAGGCGCGATCCTCATTCTTCTCGACGAACGCGGCAAAGCCCTCGACAGCGAAACCTTTGCCGAGCTCATCGGCCGATACCGCGACAATGGCAAGCGTGACCTCATGCTGGCGATCGGCGGTGCCGACGGGCTCGACGCCGACCTGCGCTCGCGTGCCGACATGGTGCTCAATCTGGGCTCGATGACCTGGCCGCACCAGCTCGTGCGCATCCTCGTCGCCGAACAGCTTTATCGCGCCGTGACCATTCTTTCCGGCCATCCCTATCACCGCGCGTAAACCTTTCATTTAGATTCAAACACGATGTTGTTTGTGGCCTCATCGGGCAAATCAGCTTACGCTTCCTCGATCCGGCAAACATCGGAGCGAGAATGAGGATAACGGGGATGATATCGTACCGGCATGCGCTGCTTCTGGCGGCGGGTTTCGGTTTCGCCCTGATTCCGCCGCCTGATCTTCCTGTTGCTGCAAGGGCGCAGGAAACCGGCATGCCTGCGTCCCCGCAAGCAACGCCGCCTTCCGCTTCCCTCGTCGATCCCACGGCCGATCTGCAGCGCCGGCGCAACGAGACGCGCGGCGAGCTCGAAGTTCTGACCAAGAACATGAAGCTTTCGGCCGACAAGGCCGCCGCCATCGAGAAGAACATTGCCGACGTCAGGAAGAACAGCGCGGATATCCGTCAGGCGCTGATCGATTCCGCAGCGCGCCGCAAGGATCTCGAGAAGAAGATCCTGGAAAGCGGGAAGAAGATCGCGGAATTCAAGGTCAAGGAGGACGGCGTCCGCGCCTCGCTGCACGGCCGCCGCGCCGTGCTGGCCGAGGTGCTCGCCGCGCTCCAGCGCATGGGCCGCAATCCGCCCCCCGCTCTTCTTGTCACGCCCGAAGACGCGCTCGCATCCGTGCGGAGTGCCATCCTGCTCGGCGCCGTGGTTCCCGGCATGCGCCATGAGGCGGACAAGCTGGTCGCAGACCTCCAGTCGCTCGCCTCGCTGCAGACGGCGGCGCTGGCCGAGAAGGCGGACGTCTCCGACACCATCGCCGCGAGCCTCGAAGAAGACCGGCGCATGGACCTGCTGCTTGCCGAAAACGAAAAGTTGAACAAGCGCAATATCACCGATCTGGACGCCGAACGGCGCCGCTCGGAGGAGCTTGCCGGCCGGGCCGGCACGCTTGAAAACCTCATTCAATCGCTTGAGGGCGAGATTGCTTCGGTGCGTGAGGCGATCGACCAGGCTCGCGCCGAAGAGGAGCGGCAGCGCATGCTCTCCGAAGCCGAGCGCGAGAAGGCGAAGCAGCTCGCCGAAAGCGGTGTGCCCGACAAAAACCGCATTGCGCCCGCATATGCGTTTTCGAGCCTCAAGCAGAAGCTGGAGCTTCCGGTTGCCGGAGATGTATTGCGTTGGTTCGGCAACGCTGACGGGACGGGGCATACGGCGAGGGGCATGACAATCGCTTCGAGCCCCGGGGCAGTGGTGACGGCGCCGGCTGACGGCCTCGTCGTTTTCGCCGGGGCTTTCCGAAGCTATGGACAGATGATCATCCTGAATGCCGGAGACGGATACCATTTGGTTCTGACCGGCATGGATGAGGTGAATGCGCGGCAGGGCAAGTTCGTCTTTGCGGGCGAGCCGATCGCCGTGATGGGTGAAAAAAGAGTCGCAAGCGCAACGGCATTGGCGCTGGAAACAGATCGTCCAACGCTTTACATTGAATTCCGAAAGGACGGCACTCCGGTCGATTCCAGGCCGTGGTGGACCGCGAAAGAAATTGGAAGGGCACGAAATGATTCGTAGGGCTTCTCTTGTCATCGTCGGTGCACTCATGGGTGCGACTGCGATGAGTGTGATCTATTCAGCGGGCGTGCCGGCCCAGGCCGCGGGTCCGTCGACCTATCGGGAATTGTCGATTTTCGGTGACGTATTCGAACGGGTTCGTGCCCAGTATGTGACGCCGCCGGATGAAGAGAAACTGGTCGAAAATGCCATCAACGGCATGCTGAGCTCGCTGGATCCGCATTCGAGCTTCATGAATGCCAAGGATGCCGAGGATATGCGCACCCAGACGCGCGGCGAATTCGGCGGCCTCGGCATCGAAGTGACGATGGAGAACGAACTCGTCAAGGTCATCGCCCCGATCGACGATACGCCCGCTTCGCGCGCCGGCATTCTCGCAGGCGACTTCATCTCCGAGATCGACGGCCAGCCGGTTCGCGGCCTGAAGCTGGAAGACGCCGTCGAGAAGATGCGCGGTGCCGTCAACACGCCGATCAAGCTGACCGTGATCCGCCAGGGCGCCGACAAGCCGCTCGACATCACCGTCGTGCGCGACATCATCGCGGTTCGCGCCGTCAAGTCCCGCGTCGAAGGCGGCGACGTCGGCTATCTGCGCGTCATCTCCTTCACCGAAAAGACTTATGACGACCTCGAAAAGGCGATCAAGAAGATCAAGGAGGACGTGCCGGCCGATAAGCTGAAAGGCTATGTCCTCGACCTTCGCCTCAATCCGGGCGGCCTTCTCGATCAGGCGATCAACGTTTCCGACGCCTTCCTGGAACGCGGCGAGGTGGTTTCCACCCGCGGCCGCAATGCCGACGAAACCCGCCGCTTCAACGCCGGCCCGGGTGACCTCACCGACGGCAAGCCGGTGATCGTGCTCGTCAATGGTGGCTCGGCTTCCGCTTCGGAAATCGTCGCCGGCGCGCTGCAGGATCTGAAACGTGCAACGGTTCTCGGTACCCGTTCCTTCGGCAAGGGCTCTGTCCAGACGATCATTCCGCTCGGCGATGCCGGCGCGCTGCGTCTGACCACGGCGCTCTATTACACGCCGTCGGGCAAGTCGATCCAGGGCACCGGCATCAACCCTGACATCAAGATCGATCAGCCGCTGCCGCCGGAGCTGCAGGGCAAGGTTCGCGCCGAAGGTGAATCGAGCCTGCGCGGCCACATCCAGGGCGCTGCCGAGACGGAAGAAGGTTCCGGCTCCGTCGCCTACGTGCCGCCGGAAGCCAAGGACGATATCCAGCTCAACTACGCCCTGGATCTCTTCCGCGGCGTGAAGACCGATCCGTCCTTCCCGGCCAGCCCGGACAAGGCTGCCGCCGCTGTCAATAAATAAGCCATTCCGGGGCCGGCCAGCATAGTGCTTCGAAAGCGCCTGCTGGCCGGTTCTTCTTTACCTGCAGACCTGACGCGGACTTGACCTTGGGCACCGATCTCCACGCACCGCTCGGACAAAACCGGCCGGCCGTTCGGCGACGGACCAGAAAGATTTCCCCCGCGATCGTCGTTGTGGCTTTCGCTGCCGCCGGCATTCTCGGCCTTTCGATCTATGCCATGCAGGGGGACGATGCTCTAAAACAGGCCGCGTCCAACATCTCGACGACATCCAAGCCGGAACAGGTTCAGTCTTCCGCCAGGAGCGGTCAGGACGTTGCTGCGCAGCAGTCCTCCGGCATGTCCCGCGTCAACCCGAATTCGGGGGCCAACGTCGAGCGGACGCTGACAGACGACGGCACCGTCGTGACGAAATATACGCCTGGCTCCCGTGACGGCGGCGGACCGGTTCTGATCGATGCGCGCAGGATCGGCCAGGATCCCCGTATGGCCGCCCAGCCGAATGAAGCGTTGCTCGAAGACTCTTCCCATGGGCGGCTGCCGATCGTCGGGCCTGACGGGTTTCGGCCAATGGATCAATACGCAAGGCCGTGGTCCGGAGCGCGCGGCACCCGGATCGCGATCGTCGTGGGCGGTCTGGGTCTCAGCCAGACGGGCACGCAGCGGGCGATCCGGCAATTGCCGCCGGCCGTCACGCTCGCCTTCGCCGCAAGCGGCAACAGCCTGCAGCGCTGGATGCAGGAGGCTCGCCGCAACGGCCATGAGATCCTGATCCAGGTGCCGTTCGAACCTTTCGACTACCCGGCGAACGATCCCGGCCCCGACACCCTGCTCACACGGACATCGCCGGAGAAGAATCTCGGCCGGCTGCATGAAGCCATGGCCAGGATCACGAACTACACAGGCATCATGAACTATCTTGGTGGCCGTTATCTTTCCGATGCCGGTGCGCTGGAGCCCGTTCTGCGTGACATCGCCAAGCGCGGCCTGCTGTTCCTGGATGACGGAACGTCCGCTCAATCCAAAACCGGAACCATCGCCAAGACAATCGAACTGCCCCATGCTTTCGGCGACCTCGTTCTTGACGGGCAGTTGCAGAAGGACGCGATCCTCAAGAAATTGGACGAGCTCGAGCGCATCGCCGGCCGGAAGGGTACGGCAGTCGGTATTGCGTCCGCTTTCGACGAGAGCATCGATGCGATAAGGCAATGGAGCGAGGAGGCATCGGGGCGCGGGATCGAGATCGTCGGCATCGCGGCATTGGCGAGCGAAAGCATCGAACCTTGATCGACAGGAATTGCGGCATGAGCAAGAAAGACAAACGCCCCGTGCGGGCAGAGGATCTGCCATACAGGCCCTGCGTCGGCATCATGGTGCTGAACCGTGCCGGTCTTGTCTGGGTCGGCCGGCGCATCTCGGAAGGCAATAGCGAATACGATGGCTCTCCACAACTTTGGCAGATGCCGCAGGGTGGCATCGACAAGGGTGAGGATCCTCTTCCCGCCGCCCGCCGCGAGCTTTACGAGGAGACCGGCATCCGCTCAGTGACGCTGCTGGCCCAATCGCGCGACTGGATCAACTATGATTTGCCGCCGCATCTGATCGGCATCGGATTGAAGGGCAGATATCGCGGCCAGACGCAGCAATGGTTCGCCTTCCGCTTCGAAGGCGACGAAAGCGAGATCGCCATCAACCCGCCGCCGGGGGGCCACGAACCGGAATTCGATGCCTGGGAATGGAAGCCGATGGCGGACCTCCCTGGCCTCATCGTGCCCTTCAAGCGCGCGGTTTATGAAAAGGTTGTTGCCGAGTTTGCTCATTTGGCCAGGGCCGTAGCCTAAGACGTTCAAGGCTTGGAAAAGAACGGCCTGCCGGCTCAAACGGCAGATAAGGAGAGCGGCTGTAAACGGATGAAACGATCGACCGTGAACACCACGCCAGCTTCGGCCGTTTGGGTGTTCGGTCGCCTCGCTTGCAAAGCGGAGTGATCGGCGGACGGATGGTATCCATCATTATCAGCGACTTCGCTCAACGGCCTTGAAATTGGCTCGTTGCTCCGAATGCGCAACCTTCTCTTGGCAGAATTTCCAAAATTGGCTGCCATAACTCGAAGCAAATGGAGGGCGCCGCCCAACGAAAACCCGTCGCACATACGCCGGGTTCTCTGATCATTGGCTATGGCCAGCCTTACTCGGCGTCGTCGGCAGACGCCGCGTTGAGGAGACCATAACGCTCCTCGCCGATCTTCCCCAGAAGGTCGAGCTGCGTCTCAAGGAAATCGATATGACCTTCCTCGTCAGCGAGGAGTTCTTCGAAAAGCTTCATCGAAACGTAGTCGCCGGCCGCGTGACAGATATCGCGGGAAGCCTTGTAAGACGTGCGGGCATCGTATTCGCCGGCGAGATCGGCCTCCAGGACTTCCTTGACATTCTGGCCGATACGCAAGGGTGCGACGGTCTGCAGATTGGGATGACCCTCGAGGAAGATGATGCGCGCGATCAGCTTGTCGGCGTGTTGCATCTCTTCGATGGATTCGGCACGCTCCTTCTTGGCGAGCTTGATATAGCCCCAGTCTTCAAGAAGGCGATAATGCAGCCAATATTGATTGACGGCGCCGAGCTCGAGAAACAATGCCTCGTTAAGCCGCTCGATGACCTTTGAGTCGCCTTTCAATGTCCGCTCTCCTGTTTTCTTCGTGTAATTGCTTCAAGCGGGACATATATACAACGACTTCGGCTTCCGTCGAGTGGCGCTCGGCGTGATATTCCTCGGTTGTGCGGATGATCAGATCGACGACATTCGGAAAGCAACCGCAACAGCGGCCGCGCTTTGCCATGGCATGGTAGACTTTCGCCGGAACGATGAGCTGCCAACAGTCCTCCTCAAGGAGCTGGACGATAACGTCCCTGATTTCCCTGTCAGTGATGTAATTGCAACTGCAAACCAGCATTCTCGGTCGACCTGCGAAACATGACCATTAACGTCCTCTTTTTTGCGAAAGAGGACCGGTGATGTCAAGAAAAAATCAGGCATCTGCATCACTTCTTAAGGAAGCCCTTCATTTCGCAAGTTTGTCGAGATGGGATAATGGCCTGGTGACCAAACACCATCTGCTGAAAGACGGCAGCGGTGGCGCCGAAGCCGCTGCCTTCTTCCGACATTCAATGGAAGTTGCGGCCTTTCGGCATGACACTTCCCGGCTCGCCAGCATAGGAATTTGGATACATCGCTTCGGTCCGGCCTCGGATGCTTCTTTCCTCCATTCCGTTGGAGCGCCGCTTTTGCCGATGATCGTCACTGGAGTGCGGCACCTCGCCCGAACCGGCTGATACGCCGAAGTGCCGCGTTTCCTGGAGAAGCCCGAGCATCGGCGTGATATCCTCGATATGCTCGACGATAGTATGGATGACGCCGCTCTGGCTCTGCAGCTTCCCCCGGATTTTAACGAGCCGCGCGCCCATGACGACCGGCCGGAAACGCTCGAAAACCTTCGGCCAGACGATCGCATTGGCGACGCCCGTTTCGTCCTCCAGCGTCATGAAGATCACTCCGCTGGCAGAACCCGGACGTTGGCGCACGAGCACGATCCCGCCGATCGTCACCCGCTTTCCGTTCGGAACGGTCAGGAGATCGACACTGCGGGTGATACCCATGGCCTTGAACCCCTCGCGCAGGAAGGAGACCGGATGCGCCTTCAGCGATAGGGAAAGGTACCGATAGTCTTCAACGACCTCCTCACCCGGCAGCATTTTCGGGAGTCTCGCTTCCGGTTCGGATCGAAGATCCATGCCGCCCGCCCCATTGAACAGCGGCAACCTCTCGGCAGCACTTGCCATGTCGAGGCCCCGGACGGCCCAAAGCGCCTCACGGCGGGTAAGCCCGATGGAATTGAAGGCATCGGCATCCGCCAGCCGTTCGACATCCGACTTGTCGAGACCCGACCTCAGCCAGAGGTCGTGAATGGATGTGTAGCCGGTTCCCCGATTGGCAATGAGCTTCTCGATCATATCCTTTTCAGCAAGTCCTTTGACCTGCCGAAAGCCAAGCCGCACGGCATGCTCGGTCTTGATGACGGCGCGCATGGATTGATGACGTTCATCGATCGCCTGTCTGTCGAAGACGGCTTTCTCCAGCAGGCAATCCCAGTCTGACCAGTTGATATCTACCGGGCGGATCTCGAGCCCGTGCTCCCGGGCATCGCGGATGAGCTGCGCCGGCGCATAAAAGCCCATCGGCTGCGAATTCAGCATCGCCGCGCAGAAGACGTCCGGATAATAAGTCTTGATCCAAGAAGACGCGTAGACAAGTAAAGCGAAGGAAGCCGCATGGCTTTCCGGGAAACCGTATTCTCCAAAGCCTTTTATCTGGTTGAAACAACGTTGGGCGAAGTCTTTCGGATATCCTTTTTCGACCATGCCGTTGATCATGTCGTTTTCGAACTCCTTCACGCGCCCCGAGCGTTTGAAGGTTGCCATGGATCGACGCAGGCTATCGGCTTTCGCGGGAGAAAATCCGGCCGCCGTGATCGCGATCTGCATCGCCTGTTCCTGAAACAACGGCACTCCCAGAGTGCGCTCCAGAATTGGAACCATCTCCTCCTTGGGATAATCGATCTTCAGGTCGGGATTCTTCCGCCTAGCCTCACGCCGCTGCAGATAAGGATGCACCATGTTTCCTTGGATAGGGCCCGGCCGGACGATCGCGACTTCAATCACCAGATCATAGAAGGTGCGAGGTCTTAGCCGCGGCAGCATGCTCATCTGCGCCCGGCTCTCGATCTGGAAGACGCCGATCGTATCGGCACGGCAAATCATATCGTAGACAGGCTTTCCATCCTCATGATCCTTGTTGCCGAGATCGGCCAGGGTCTTTTTCACGCCGTAATGAAGCAGAAGAAGATCGAAGGCCTTAGCCATGCAGGTGAGCATTCCCAGAGCGAGCACATCGACCTTCAGGATATGGAGCGTATCCAGATCATCCTTGTCCCACTCGATCATATAGCGTCCCGGCATCGCCGTTTTCATGATCGGCACGACCTCATCCAGCCGATCGCGCGTGATGACGAAACCGCCGACATGCTGGGTCAGATGGCGGGGAAACCCCATCAGCTCCTTCGCATGCATAAGGACCTGTTTCGTCACAAAATCGTCTGTGTCGAGACCCGCGGCATTCGCCTCCCTTTCCGATGTGCCCTCTTCCGACCATCCCCAGACCGTGCTCGAAAGCGCATTTTGCACATCTTCGGATAAGCCGAACGCCTTGGCGACTTCACGGCCAGCCATGCGGGTCCGGTAACTCGTCACCGCAGCCGTCAGGCCCGCATGGCGGAAGCCATATCTCTGGTAAATGTGCTGAATGACGTCTTCACGCTTCGCATGTTCGAAATCGACGTCGATGTCGGGCGGCTCGTCACGATCCGTCGAAAGGAAGCGGTCAAAGAGGAGCGAAACCTTCTGAGGATCGACGTCGGTAATGCGAAGGCAATAGCAGACCGTGGAATTGGCCGCAGAACCTCGTCCCTGGCAAAGAATATTTGCACCGCGCGCAAACTCCATGATGTTCCGGACGGTCAGGAAATAAGGAGCGTATTTCTTATCCTCGATAAGCTTCAACTCATACTTGATCTGTTTTCGGACCTTCTGAGGGATAGTGCCATAGCGCCGTACTCCTCCTTCATGGGTAAGCCGTTTCAAAGTCTCGAAAGGCGTCTCGCCGGGAATGCTCTCGTCCGGATAATTGTGACTGAGCTCCGTCAGCGAGAATTTCAGCTTGCGGAAGAATTTTTCCGTATTGGCGACCGCATCCGGATACTTCGAAAAAAGCCGCGCCATTTCGGCGCCTTGCTTGATGTACCTCTCCCCGTTCGGAGCCAGGCGAAAACCCGCCTCCTGGACCGTCACGTGTTCGCGAATAGCCGTCACGACATCCGAAAGCGACCGTCGGTAAGGAAGGCTGAAGAGAGGCAGGTTGGTCGCGATCAACGGCAGGCGTCTACGCGAGGCGATCTGCGCGAATGTCGCAAAGACAAATGCATCCCGCCCGTCATAAGTCGGCGACAGGGCAAGATAGATGTTCCTTTTGAATTTGTCTCGATAGCGGTCGAGGCGCCCCTCCAGTCTCGTCAGATAGCCAGCATCTTCCGCCCGTGAAAAATCCGGAATAACGGCGAGCATCATGTCGCCGCACCATTCCAGAAAATCCCATTCCTCAAGGATGCAGGAGCCCTTTTCCGTCCTGAGGTTTCCCCGGCTTAACAGGCGGCAGAGATTGGCCCAGCCCTTTCGATTCTGAGGGTAGGCCAGCACATCCGGTGTGCCGTCGGCAAAAACAAGGCGCGCTCCGGGCTGAACAGACACCGGCCATAAGATCGGTTCGTCGTCCTCCTTCAGAACGGCTTCCGTGCCGATCTCCTCAGCCCGCTTGAATCTCACTTTCATATCGCGAACCTTCGTGAAGGCCCTCACCACGCCGGCGACAGAATTTCGGTCGGCAATTCCAAGCCCCGAAAGGCCGCGCGCACTGGCCGTAAAAATCATTTCCTCAGGTCTTGCCGCGCCTTCCAGGAAGGAGAAATTGGTCTTGGCGCCGATTTCGAAAAAGGCAGGGCAGTCCTTCATGCGAAAATCCCATGGACACGCCAGTTCGGCGCTGTTTTTCCACCGTAATGGCCCTCGCGAAAAATCCAGAAACGCCGACCTGTCTCACTTTCCAGACGGAAATAGTCACGTTCCGGCGCATCCTCCGGGTCTACCCACCATTCCGGTGAAATCCGTTCGGGACCTTCGGCCCGAACCACCCGATGAACGATGCGACGCCAGCGGAAACGTTGAGGCGGGCCATCCGGCACCGTTGCGGCGAAAGCATCTATGAGCTCGGGATGACGAAAAAGCCGCAAAGGCCGATCTGCTCCAGGTGCGAAGGTTAAAACTTTCTCGCCTTTTCCCTGCATGCTTCTCGCCGCCATCGCCGGCACGAAAATTCGTCCCCGTTCCGGCACATGGCTTTGTCGCAGTTCGGCGACCTGCAGACATTCCGCCCCAAGCCGGGCCGAGGCCCGATCGATGAAATCGGTAAGGGAAATCTCATCCCGGCCCTCACCGGTAAAATCATCCTGGGTGGTTTTGAAGGTATCGTGCTGTAGCACGTTGAGGCGCAGAAGCTCGAAGCCGAAACCGGCTTCGAGATCGTCATGCACGGCGGTCAAGCGTTCGGAAAACAGCGACGAGATGCGTTTCGGATCGCGGAGCGGCTGCGAGGCACCGGCAGCGATGCGGAAAACACGACCATCGACACGAAACAATACCAGCTCGAAAAGCCGCCCGCCGACGCCGCGTGTTTCCAATCCCGGTTTCAACGAAATCGCGATCTGGCCCGCCAGTTGAAGGATATGCTCTTCCGCCTGTACCGGCTCGGCGAGCCGCCGCTCGGCCGAAAGAGACGCTACCGGCCGGCGGGGTGAAATGGCTTCTTCATTTGCTCCAAGCGCCTGGTCCAGCCGGAGCAGCAGCTGCGTGCCGAAACGGCGAGCAAGCGGTGCGCGCGGCATCGGCATGAGATCGCCCACCCGTTTCAGACCCAGTTTGCAGAGCGCTCTGACGGTACCCTCGTCGATGCGCAAGGCATTGACCGGCAACGGCTCCAGCACCTCTTTCATGACGTCATCGGCAATCACGCCGCCGCGGCCGAAACGGCAGGCCGCCCAGGAGAGGCCGGAGGAGGACGAAATCGCCCCTTTGACATCGAAGCCCATCTGGAAGAGCCGGCTGAGAATGTCCTTGAGCAGAGCCTCCTCGCCGCCGAAGAGATGGGCGCAACCGGTGATATCGAGGAAGAGGCCGTCGCGGCCATCGAGCGCCACGAGCGGAGTGTAACGGTCGCACCAATCGGCAATCGCTTCGAGAAGCGCCCGGTCGGCTGTCTCGTCCTCGTCCGCCACATCGATCCTGGGAAACATGGCACGTGCTTCCGCCAGTCCCTGCCCCCGCTTCAATCCAAGACGCTCGGAGACCTCGTCCAGCGCGGTGAGCCGCATCGCATTGTCACGCCGGCCGGCACAGAGGATCGGCGGGTGGTCAGGACGCCCTTTCGAACGCCACGACAGACCCCAGAACCGGCGGGCGATCCTGTCGGTCGGCAGATGCGGGAAGACGAGCGCCAGGATGCGCTGGCGGGTTGCGGAAAGAGAAAGTCTCTCCTGCTTCGAGGGCGAGGGAAAATTGACGGTCACGGGGATTCCACTCCAGAAAGAAGGAGAGCGGAGCCGGATTGCGGCTCTTCTCCAGGATCAATCGGAAAACGGGATGACCGATACTGCCGCCAAGTACGGATTCATCCGGAAGGCGCCGCTCGGAAGCCGGCGCCGGTTCGACAAGAAAGCGGAAGAAAGCACTGCTTGCCTCTTCTTGCGCCCCATGCCGCAACAGAAAAAGCGGCCGCCCCGCCGCTTTGGCCCGAAGACCGAGCCTTCGGCTTTCGGTAAGACCGAAATGCTTGGGATTGCCCCGGATTTCGAGAATGGTGGCGCAAAGCGCCCCACTTGCCACCGCGGTTTCCGCGAGCCACAACGCATCCTCCAGCTTGCGCGGCGACGCATAGAGAATATCCTCAGGGTTCAATCCGAATTGCTTGAGGCCGACGGCATAGGGAACGCCCGCCTCCTGGGTGGAAACGACGTCGCCGATCCACAGAACCGGCGCCTCGCTCCTGTCTCTGGCCTTGAGATAGGCTGAAAGCGCGAGAACGAAGCCGCTCGCCGCACCCGCATCCCTCATCAGGAAAGTCCGGATTTCCGTAATGCCGTCGAGCGGCAGACCGCCTTCCAAAGCCGTATCCATCGGTGCTATGCCGAGCGGCAGGCGGGGTTGGCCGATCTTGGTCCTATGATCGTCCGGATCCTCGGCGGCCTTTGCCTGCTCCGCCGCAACGAACGCCGGCAGGGGCTTTCCCTCCAGTCTGGCGATCTGTTCACGCAGGGCAAAAAGCGTCTCCTGCGCCGTGGCGTTTCCGGCCATGGCGTCAACTCCATCCGCATATGTTCACTTTATGTTCCTATGGATTCCAGAGCTCCCGACAAGAGTCAACAGGCAAACTCCGGGAATCTTTTCCTCCGGCAATAGGCCAATGATTCTTCTCTCGAAAAATATCGCTGAAGGCACTATATGGGCCTGATAAGAAGGAGAGCCTATGGCCCGTATTGACCAGACCGACGATTGGCAGGATCGCCACGCGCCGACAATCAGCACGTTCGAGTCGCTGGCGATCGAGGCCTATGGTCACTTGCCGGAAGAATTCCGGGCACTCACGACTAATCTGACCATCGAGATCGAGGATTTTCCGGACGACGACGTGTTTGAGGACATGGCGCTGGAAACGCCATTCGATCTGCTCGGCCTTTTCGAGGGCCGCGGGGTTTCTGAACGTTTCACCGTGGAAACGGGCGAGTTGCCGAACCGCATCCGGCTCTACCGCCGGCCCATCCTCGATTACTGGGCCGAAAACGAGGAGACGCTGGGCGATATCATCACCCATGTGTTGATCCACGAGATCGGCCATCATTTTGGCCTCAGCGACGCCGATATGGAGCGCATCGAAGCGAGCGCCGAAGAGGCCGCCCAGCGCTGAGCCTTGACATATCCTATTGTTCGCCGAGTTTCATCTCGGAATCGTAGTCCTTGCCGTGCACGGTCTTCGTGACCGCCTGGCCGCATTGCATCTCGCCGGTCGTGGCGTTGAAGGCATAGGTCGGCGACCCGTGAAGCTCCCAACCCTTGTTCAGCGCGGCCGTCACCTTGTGGCAAAAGGAGGAATCGTCCGGGCCGGTGAGGAAACGGTAGAGTTTCATGGGGTCTTCTTTCGTTCAGCGATGGTCCGGGCCTTGGCGACAAGCTTTTCCGCCTCTGCCAGGTGAAGGCGCTCGACCATCTTGCCATTGAGATTGATGACGTTGAGATGCTCCGCCTCCGGCTTTGCGAAGGCGGCAATCACCGTTTCGGCCTCTTTCACCGCCTGCGGATCGGGGCCGAAATGCCGGTTGGCGGGTTCGATCTGGGCCGGATGGATCAGCATCTTGCCGGAAAAACCCATGGCCCGGCCTTGAACGCATTCCGCGTCGAAGGCCTCGGCATCCTTGAAATCGTTGAAGACGCTGTCGATGACGTCGACGCCATGGGCGCGGCCGGCAAGCACGACCTGCATCAGCCAGGGCACGAGATAGGTGCGGCCCGGCTGCGGCAGCGCGCCGGTTTCCTTGCGCAGGTCGTTGAGACCGACCACGAAACATCGGAGGCGCTCATCCGTTCCGGCGATCGCCGCCGCGTTCAAAACCCCTTTCGGCGTCTCGACCATCGCCCAGATGGCAAGTTCATCCGGAGCGCCGGCATCGGACAGGATATCCGCCACCGCCTGCACTTCGGAAATGCGCTCGACCTTGGGGATCAGCACCGCATCCGGCGAAGCTTCGAGAACGACACCCATGTCGGCCCTGCCGAACTCCGTTTCGAGCGGATTGATGCGGATGATTGCTTCCTTGTCTTGAAGCGTATTTTCCTTGAGCAGCCGGCGCAGATTGTCGCGGGCCTCGGCCTTCTTTTCCGGCGCGACGGAATCTTCCAGATCGAAGATCACCGCGTCGCAATCGAGACCCGGAACCTTCTCCAGAGCCCTGACGTTACCGGCCGGTACGCTCAGAACCGAGCGGCGAAGACGAACCGTAGAAGAATTGATGTCGGTCAAGGCGATCATCACCGCTTTGTGCCAATCTTTTGAGCCTGCGACAATACCATGACAACGTAAACCTCTTGCAAGAAAGGGTGGGAGGGCCCACATTCCTTCCTGAGAAAGGTTTGGACCATGCAAAACATTCGCGCATTCTTCGTCATCGTTTCGGCAATTGCCGTCCTCGCCATGGCAGCGCTGCTGACGGCTTCCCTTACCGTCGCCTTTGCCGGCATTCTCGCAATTCTTTCCGTCGGGCGCGCGCTTTCGGCGCGGCTGAAGCCGGTCCCGGTGCGAGCGAAAACGAATAAGCGCGAGATGCGCGTCTGGAACGACGGACGCGGCACGATCATCGACCTTTGATCGCCAAAAACCGATAAAGAGGCCGGTTCGGCCGTCCTGGCGTACCGGTTGAGGGCAAACAGCCCTTCAAATTCGCGCAGATTTGCTTTATGGCAGCTTCCGCAGACGGAGTCCCACGTGGAGGCAGATCATGGAAAAGTTCACCAAACTCACCGGCGTCGCAGCGCCGCTTCCGGTCGTCAACATCGACACGGACATGATCATCCCGAAGGACTACCTCAAGACGATCAAGCGCACCGGCCTTGGCAAGGGCCTCTTCGCGGAAGCCCGTTATAATGAAGACGGTTCCGAAAATCCGGATTTCGTGCTGAACAAGCCCGCCTACAGGAACGCCAAGATTCTCGTCGCCGGCGACAATTTCGGCTGCGGCTCCTCGCGCGAACATGCGCCTTGGGCGCTTCTCGATTTCGGCATCCGCTGCGTGATTTCCACGAGCTTCGCGGATATCTTCTACAACAACTGTTTCAAGAACGGCATCCTGCCGATCGTCGTCGCCCAGGAAGACCTGGACAAGCTGATGGACGATGCCGAGCGTGGCGCGAACGCCATCCTCTCAGTCGATCTGGAAGCCCAGGAAATCACCGGCCCGGACGGCGGCTCGATCCATTTCGACATCGATCCCGGCCGCCGCCACATCATGCTCGAAGGCCTCGACGACATCGCCTCGACCTTGAAGAGCGATGCGGTGATCAGCAGCTTCGAGACGAGGAACCGTACCGAGCGACCCTGGCTCTGATTTCCGGAACGCCCTGATGGTCAAGCGGATTTCCTCCGGATCGCCCTTCGAAGCGCGGATTGGTTATTCGCGTGCCGTGGTGGACCGCGACATGGTCTATGTCTCCGGAACCACCGGCTACGATTATGCGAAGATGGAAATGCCGGATGACGTCGCTGACCAGACGAGAAATGCGCTCGACACGATCGAGAAGGCGCTGAAGGAGGCCGGCAGCGGCCTGCAGGATGTCGTGCGGGTGCGCTATTATCTCACCGACATGGCCGATTACGATGCCGTGGTCGAAGTGCTTGGCGCGACTTTCTTCGAAATCCGTCCGGCTGCCACCATGGTCGTCTGCGGGCTGACCACGCCGGAAATGAAGATCGAAATCGAAGTGACGGCCCGCATCGGCGCCGGCAGTTCCTGAACCTTTTCCGGCCTCGTCCTTTGGCAGGCTCGGACGAGGTTTTTGCCAGCGCGGATATTCCCCGCGCGGGAGGATGGCGAGCCTGCTGACGCATGTCGCCCGAAAATGGAAAGCGGTTTCGGGACAACGGCATGTGTAAACGATAGAGCAAGGACACCATAAGATATGGCAAAGAACCTCTTCCTCCTTCCCGGCGACGGCATCGGCCCTGAGGCCATGGGCGAAGTCCGCAAGGTCATCGCCCATATGAACGGCGCCATGAAAGCCGATTTCGTGCTCGACGAGGGCCTGGTCGGCGGCTGCGCCTACGATGCGCATGGCGCCGCGATCTCCGAAGAGGACATGGCCAAGGCCATGAAGGCGGATGCGGTGCTCTTCGGCGCCGTCGGCGGTCCCAAATGGGATCATGTGCCCTATGAAGTGCGCCCTGAAGCCGGCCTCCTGCGTCTGCGCAAAGACATGGAACTCTTCGCCAACCTGCGGCCCGCGATCTGCTATCCGGCGCTCGCTTCCGCCTCTTCGCTGAAGCCGGAGCTGGTCGAAGGCCTCGATATCCTGATCGTCCGCGAGCTGACCGGCGGCGTCTATTTCGGCGAGCCGAAGGAAATCATCGACCTCGGCAACGGCCAGAAGCGCGGCATCGACACGCAGGTCTACGATACTTACGAGATCGAGCGCATCGCCGGCGTTGCCTTCGAGCTCGCCCGTACCAGGCAGAACACCGTCTGCTCCATGGAAAAGCGCAACGTCATGAAGTCTGGCGTGCTGTGGAACCAGGTCGTCACCGAAACCCACAAGCGCTCCTATTCGGACGTGAAGCTCGAGCACATGCTGGCCGATGCCGGCGGCATGCAGCTCGTGCGCCAGCCTAAGCAGTTCGACGTCATCGTCACCGACAACCTGTTCGGCGACATGCTCTCCGACGTCGCCGCGATGCTGACCGGCTCGCTCGGCATGCTTCCCTCCGCCTCGCTCGGCGCGCCGGA
Source organism: Neorhizobium descurainiae (assembly GCF_051400715.1). Lineage (NCBI taxonomy): Bacteria > Pseudomonadati > Pseudomonadota > Alphaproteobacteria > Hyphomicrobiales > Rhizobiaceae > Neorhizobium > Neorhizobium descurainiae. Next base: position 103,710 of record NZ_JBLFFK010000011.1, on the reverse strand, counting down.
TGCCAGGACCGGCAAGCGCAAGGCGCTTTACGAGCCGGTGCATGGATCCGCGCCGGATATCGCCGGCAAGGGCATCGCCAATCCGATCGCCATGATCGCCTCCTTTGCCATGTGCCTGCGCTACTCCTTCAACATGGTGAAGGAAGCCGACAACCTGGAAAAGGCGATCGCCAACGTGCTCGACCAGGGCATCCGCACCGGCGACGTCATGGCCGAAGGCTGCAAGAAGGTCGGCACGTCGGAAATGGGCGACGCGATCCTCAAGGAATTCGCCTCCCTTTCCGCATGAGGCAGGATAAAGTCCTCTAAAAAGGGCTCCTGTTTTTATGCTGTCATCAAATCCCGCTATGTCAGCGACCTAAGACCGGTCGCTGACATCGGATAGGGGATGAAGAAGACGATACAGGCATTGAAGCGTCGTCAGCGCCGCTGCCAGGGAGCGGGCTCCGTTCTGTGCTATTGGTGGCCCTATGCTCTGATCACGGGTAATCTGGTCCTGGTCGCCTTCCTTCTTCTCGACGCGCCGGTCGGTTCCTACGTCACTCGCACTCCCGAGTTGCTGGAATCCGTCGGCGAAACGATCACCGATCTCGGCAAATCCGGCTGGATCATTTTCGCGACCCTTCTCATCTTCTTCGAAGCCATTGCGGCCTACCGGCTTTCCGGCAGGATCAAGGCGCGTTGCCAGGCGCTCCTTGTCGCCCATCTCGCCGCCTATGTCTTTTTCTCGGTGGCGCTCTCCGGCCTGCTCGCCAATCTGCTGAAACGGATGATCGGGCGAGCCAGGCCGATTCTGTATGACGACTGGACGTCGTTCGGTTTCCATTCCTTTGCCGGCAGCCGTTTCGAAAGCTTTCCCTCCGGCCATGCCACCACGGCCGGAGCGCTCATGATGGCCATGGCGCTGATCGCGCCGCCCTACCGTTTGCTTTTCCTGGTCATGGCTTTGTGGGTCGGTTTTTCCCGTGTCATTGTCGGAGCCCATTATCCGAGCGACGTCATCGCCGGCCTTGCCCTCGGGTCTGGCTTCTCTGTCGCCACGGCCATCGTTTTTTCCCGCCACGGACTGCTCTTCCGGCAGCGCCAGGATGGCTGGCCGGTCCTGCGCCGGCCGATACCGCTCGTTATGCGTCCGAACCGGACGAACATGGTGTTCCCGCGACGCGGCATACCGTCGAGACCGGAGATGGCGCAAAGGGCCGAATAAGAAACCCGGCGCAGCATGCTGCGCCGGGTTTCGTGGGCGGGTTGGGATATCGGGGAAACGAAACGCTTATTCCGTTGCGTGGATATCGCGGTCCTTGGTTTCCGGCAGGAAGATCACGCCGATCACCAGAGTGATCGCCGCAAAGACGATCGGATACCAGAGACCGTAGTAGATATTGCCGGCGGCCGCACTCATCGCGAAGGCCGTTGCCGGCAGCAGACCGCCGAACCAGCCGTTGCCGATATGGTAGGGCAGCGACATGCCGGTATACCGGATACGGGTCGGGAAGAGCTCCACCAGCAGCGCCGCGATCGGGCCGTAGACCATCGTGACATAGAGCACGAGAATGAATAGGACGGCGATCGTGCCGATCCAGTTCACCCGGGCCGGATCGGCCACCATCGTGAACGTGCCGCCTTTGGCGATCGTGTAGACCGGCATTTCGGTGACGCCAGTCGCCTCCTGAGCGGTCAACAGCTTCTGGGAGACGAGGTCGGCGGCCGAGACGGTTGCCTTGTCGCCCGCACGGACGGCCTCCGCATTGAGGTTCAGTTCCGGATTGGCCGCAATGAAAGCATCGAGCTTGGATTCCGGTACTTTCGCCGCTCCCCGGTTCAGCGGATAGCCCGCATCGTGAAGCGCGACATTGACGCTTTTTTCGAACGCCCTCTGCCTTGCAGCCGCATCTGCACCGGCTGCCACTGAATCATAGCTGGTAACGGTTCTTTCGCCGATCTTCACCGTTGCAGGCTGGCCGGCCGGGCCTACGACCACTTCATAGGGCACCGAGTTGCGCGTGAGGAACGAGGTGGCGATATCGCAGGAACTGGTGAATTTCGAGGTGCCGGTCGGATTGAACTGGAATTTGCAATCCGCCGGATCGGCCGTCACCGTTGCCTGGATCGTCGCCTGGGCTTCGGCAAGCGCCGGGTTCGCCATCGACGTCAATGCCTTGAACAGCGGCATATAGGTGACCGCCGCGATCAGAAGGCCCGCCATGATGATCGGCTTGCGGCCGATCTTGTCGGATAGCGCACCGAAGATCACGAAGAAAGGCGTTGCAAGCGCCAGCGCGATCGCAACCATGATGTTGGCCGCTTGCAGATCGACCTTCAGCACGTTCTGCAGGAAGAACAGCGCGTAGAACTGGCCGCCGTACCAGACGACCGCCTGACCCATCGTGGCGCCGAGGAGCGCGATCAGGGCGATCTTGGCATTCTTCCACTGCCCGAAGGCTTCGGTCAGCGGCGCCTTGGAGCCCTTGCCTTCCGCCTTCATCTTCTGGAAGGCCGGAGATTCGTTCATCTTCAACCGGATCCACACGGAGATGCCGAGCAGGACGACCGAAACGAGGAACGGAATGCGCCAGCCCCAGGCCGCGAATTCGGCGGAACCCATGATGGACTGGATGAAGACGATGACGATCAGCGACAGGAAGAGCCCGAGCGTCGCGGTCGTCTGGATCCAGGATGTGAAATAGCCGCGCCGGCCATGCGGCGCGTGCTCGGCGACATAAGTGGCGGCACCGCCATATTCACCGCCGAGAGCGAGACCTTGAAGAAGGCGCAGGATGATGAGGATGATCGGTGCCGCGATGCCGATCGTGGCCGCGCCCGGCAGGATACCGACCAGGAAGGTCGAGAAGCCCATGATCAGGATGGTCATGAGGAAGGTGTATTTGCGGCCGACGAGGTCGCCCAGACGGCCGAAGACCAGTGCGCCGAACGGGCGGACCAGGAAGCCTGCCGCGAAAGCCAGCAGCGTGAAGATGTTACGCGTCGCTTCCGGGTACTGGGTGAAAAAGGCTGCGCCGATATAGGTCGCCAGCGACCCGTAAAGATAGAAATCGTACCATTCGAACACGGTGCCGAGAGAAGAAGCGAAGATGACCTTCTTCTCCTCCCGCGTCATCGGGCCGGCCTTTGATTCCGGCGCCGCTGCGACATTTGCCATTGTCGTCCTCCCTCAAGGTCAAAACTCGTGCGCCGGCTCCCTGCCCGTTCCCTCCTGAACATGGATATGGCGACGCATTATCGCAGATTGGCAGAATTCGGCACAAAGGAAGAGAGATGCTTTGGGATTATGACTTTTGTCTAATGTCGCGCCTGGCGTGCGGAGAAGTTGTTGCAACGCGGCATGAGAGCATGCGCTGCGTCATCCTGCGAGCCTTCGCTTGACTCGTTCCGAAAATCTTCTAAACACCTTCTCCGAACGGGAAGACACCCATATGCGTGCCTGCGAATTCCACATCGCTGCTTCTGCACTGCCGGCCATCGAGGCCGCGCAGCGGGCATGTTTTTCCGCTTTCTCCAAAACCAAGGCCAAAACGACGACGAAAACCGTCTGACGTCTCTGGCCCGCCGCTCTCTCCCCGGTAAGGCCGGGGACAAGGAACACCGCGACATCAATTGCGCGGCTTCCCCCTCACCGGATCGAGGAGAGACAGAAAGAGAGCATAAAATGGGTTTCAAGATCGCAGTCGCCGGCGCAACCGGCAATGTCGGCAGGGAAATGCTGACGATCCTTTCCGAACGCGGCTTCCCCGCGGACGAAGTCGTGGCGCTCGCCTCTGCTCGCAGCCAGGGCACGGAAGTCTCCTTCGGCGACAGGACGCTGAAGGTTTCCAATCTCGAGAATTACGATTTTTCCGACACGGATATCTGCCTGATGTCGGCCGGCGGCGAGGTTTCGAAGAAGTGGTCGCCGAAGATCGGCGCGCAGGGCTGCGTCGTCATCGACAATTCTTCTGCCTGGCGCTATGACGCCGAGGTGCCGCTGATCGTGCCGGAAGTGAACCCGGATGCAGTCAATGGCTTCTCGAAGAAGAACATCATCGCCAATCCGAATTGCTCGACAGCCCAGCTCGTCGTGGCGCTGAAGCCCCTGCACGACTTCGCGAAGATCAAGCGCGTCGTGGTCTCGACTTACCAGTCCGTCTCCGGCGCCGGCAAGGAAGGCATGGACGAGCTCTTTTCCCAGACCCGTGCCGTCTTCGTCGCCGATCCGGTCGAGACGAAGAAGTTTACGAAGCGCATCGCCTTCAACGTCATCCCGCATATCGATGTCTTCATGGAGGACGGATATACGAAGGAAGAGTGGAAGGTTCTTGCCGAAACCAAGAAGATGCTCGACCCCAAGATCAAGGTGACCTGCACGGCCGTGCGCGTTCCCGTCTTCATCGGCCATTCGGAATCGGTCAACATCGAGTTCGAGAGCGAGATCACCGCCGATCAGGCTCGCGATATCCTGCGTGAGGCTCCGGGTTGCCTTGTCATCGACAAGCATGAGAACGGCGGCTACGTGACGCCTTACGAATGCGCCGGCGAGGATGCCACCTATATCTCCCGCATCCGCGAGGACGCCACCGTCGAGAACGGCCTCAACATGTGGGTCGTGTCCGACAACCTGCGCAAGGGTGCGGCGCTCAACGCCGTCCAGATCGCCGAACTGCTTGTCAATCGCGGGTTGATCAAGCCGCGCAAGGCAGCCGCCTGATCGGTTAACGAATTTATTAAGCATGTTCGGATAGAAACCCCGTCGGATACGGCGGGGTTTTCATTGCGAATCGCCGCACATCACGAACTGTTCATAAACGGGTGAGTTGCGAATATTGGCAACCATCGCCATAAGGCCGAACGAAGCACATTTTCCGGACGCTTACGGCCGAGCGATCCGGCATTCACGACGGGTTTGACCGCATGAAGAAGATTTTGCTGGCAGGATTGATTGCAACCGGTTTCATGACGGCCGCTCCGGCCTTCGCCGCACCTCAATGCGGCAACGATTCCTCCGGCTTCGCCCGATGGGTCGAGGAATTCAAGCAGGTCGCCCCCTCGAACGGCATAAGCCCTTCCGTCGTCCAGAGAGCCTTTGCCAACGTCTCCTACAATCGCGAGACAATCCGCGCCGACCGCGGACAGAGAAGCTTCAAGCTCTCTTTCGACGAATTCATGAAGAAGCGCGGCGGCCAGGCCATCATTTCCCGCGGCAAGAAGATGAAATCCGGCAATGCGTCGCTTTTCGCTTCGATCGAGCGCCGTTATGGCGTGCCGGCCGGTCCTCTGCTCGCCATCTGGGGCATGGAGACCGGCTTCGGCGGCTTCATGGGCAACCAGCACACGCTGTCGGCCGTCGCCACGCTCGCCTATGACTGCCGCCGCTCCGCCTATTTCACCGAGCAGCTCTATGCCGCTCTCGCGCTCGTCGCACGCGGCGATCTGAGCCCATCGGCCCGCGGCGCCGCCCATGGCGAGATCGGCCAGACCCAGTTCCTGCCCCTGAATGTCGTCCGCTATGGCGCCGATGGCGATGGCGATGGCCATGTCGACATGGTCCGTTCGCGCGCCGACGCGCTCGCCTCGACGGCCAACTTCCTGCGTGGTCATGGCTGGAGAGCGGGCGCGGGCTATCAGCCGGGAGAGCCGAACTTCGCCGCCATCCAGGGCTGGAACGCCGCGAGCGTCTACCAGCGCGCCATCGCCTATATCGGCGCCGAGATCGACGGCAGGTAAGGCTTAGCTCTGCGAAATCTCAAGCCGAAGCCTGCTCGGCCTCGGCCGGCGGCTCGTCGAGATTCGGCCGGACGAAATCGCCCTTGCTGTTCATCACCCACAATTCCCCGGTCGAAATGTCGAACCAGGCGCCGTGAATGCTGAGTTCGCCTTTCTCTCCGCGATTGCGGACGAAGGGAAATGTCTGCAGGTTGGCGATGGAATTGCGGATCGAGACCCGCTCGAGCGCCGTCTGCCGCTCCGCCTGGGTCATGAATTCATTGCTCTGGATCTGTTCGGCGGCCGGCCTTACTAGCGCCATCCAGCGGCCGATGAAATCGCCGGGCGAGAGCGGTTCGATGGAGGGGTCCAGCGCTGCTCGGATACCGCCGCAGCGGCCATGGCCCATGACCACGATATTGTCGATCTCCAGGACCTGGACCGCATATTCGAGCGCTGCCGAAGTGGCGTGAAACTGGCTGTCGGGCTCGTAGGGCGGCACCATGTTGGCGACGTTGCGCACCACGAAGAGCTCGCCGGGGCCGCAGTCGAATATCGTTTCGGGAGCGGAACGAGAATCGCAGCAGGCGATGAGCAGGGTATGGGGTTTCTGCCCGGTCTCCGCCAGCACGCGGTAACGCTCGCGTTCGTCGCTGTAGCGCCCGTTCATGAAGTTGCGGTAGCCCGCCAGAAGTTTGGCTGGAAAGTCCGTCATGGGACAAGCATTATCGTGCCGCTCTGCGAAGATCAACGGTCATTGTGCATCGCGAAGATCCGTGCCGGCCGCGCTGAACCTTAGCGCTTACCCCTCTGCAAGGGATGCACGAGCCGGCGCATCTGCACCATCGCCATAGGTGTGGAGAGGCTGGATGCATCGGTTTCGAGCGTCAGCTCGTCGCCTCCCCGCTTTGCCGTACGGGCGAGAATCTCGAAGACGCTGGCGGTTGCAAGCTGCAGGGCCTTTTCCTCGTCCATGCCGGCAAGAATACGGCCGAGAAAGAGCGCACCCAGAAGGTCGCCGAGGCCGTTCGGCGGATTGTCGATCAGCCGGTGCTCGGCAAGCAGCGCGTGCTTGCCGGTCAGGTAGAGGTTGCCGGTCCCGCCGGCCATCATCGGCACCGCCGACGTCACCAGGATACGCGGCGGGCCGAGCGCGACCGCTGCGTCCATGATCGCATTGTTGGTTTCAAGCGGCGCGCCGGACAGCCAGGCGAGTTCGTAACGGTTCGGCGTCGCGATGGTCGCGAGCGGGATCAGTTCGTCCCGGATCGCCTCCGCGGTGGCCTGAGGAATGTAAAGCCCGCCGAGATCGCCCATCACCGGGTCGCAGACATAGAGGAGGTCCGGGTTCTTTTCCTTCAGTGCCCGGACAAGCCGTGCGACGGAACGCGGCTGGGCCGCATTGCCGAAATAGCCGGTCAGCACCGCCTTCACCTCGCCGAGCCATGGCGCGCGGATGAGATCGTCTATAGCCTTGTCGAAATCTGATTCGGGGAAGGTCAGCCGCGTGGAGGGGCCGTGACCGGGATGCCAGGGAAGCACGACGGTCGGCATTGCCCAGACGGGAAACCCAAGCGTTTCCAGCGCGAAGACGGCGGCGCGATTGCCGACCGAACCGCGGATGACATGGCTGGAGATGACGATGACGGCATTGCTGGTGGTATCCTGCATGGATCTGGCTTCCGGCTTCTATGGCCCTGTTGATGGTTTCTTCGCCCTGTCATGTCAACAAGGCTTCATGGAAGAATGAAACGTCTATCGGGGCCGACATGGATCGGCCACGTTGCAGCATGATGACATGGAATGAAATCGTTCGGTGTTTGAACTGAAAAGGAGAGAGGGGCATGGCCGCCAGGCAGAATCTGAAGCGGGAAAAGCAGATCGAAAGCGCGCGCAAGATCGCCGCCGCGAGCAAGGGACCGCATCTCGACCCGCTCATCCTGTTCAGCCGGGCAAGCAATGACGACCTCGAAAACTATACCCCCGAAATGCTGGCCCGCTCGGCCACGCATGCGGCAGAACGGCTGAACGCCTGGACGCGGATCAGAGCGGATATCACGGTGAAAACCGTATCCGGCATCGAACCGAACGGCATACCGGTCTCCGTATTGACGGTCGTTGACCGGAACATGCCTTTCCTCTTCGACTCGATCATGGGCGAGGTGGCCGCCACCCATCGCGACCTCTTGATGGCGGTCCACCCGATCCTCAACCTGGAGCCGGGGAAGGAGCCGGTGCTGCGCTCCAACGAGCAGCCGGGGAATCCGGCTCATCATGTGAGCCTGATCCAGATCCATATCGCGCCGCTGACGGAAGAACAGGCCGCATCGCTGGTCGAACGCATTCGCTTCATCCTCGATCAGGTGCATCTGGCGATCACCGATTGGGCGTCGATGCTGGACGTGCTCGACGGTGCCGCGGGACAGCTCAGCAACTCGTCTAGCCGCCGGAAGACCGATCGCGACGAGGCGCTCGCATTCCTCGATTGGCTGCGCGACGACAATTTCACCTTCCTCGGCATGCGCGAATATGTCTATTCCGGCAGGGGCCCGGAGGCGAAGGTCGAGCGCGGCAAGGGCCGGGGCCTCGGCATCCTCTCCGATCCGGACGTGCTGGTGCTGCGCCAGGGCAAGGACGCGGTGATGACCACGCCGGAAATCCTGGAATTCCTCGACGGGCCGGATTTCCTCATCGTCACCAAGGCGAATGTGAAATCCGTCGTCCACCGCCGTGCCTATATGGATTATGTGGGCGTCAAGCGCTTCGACGAGAAGGGCGAGGTCGTCGGCGAGCTGCGCATCGTCGGCCTTTTCACCGCGACGGCCTATACCCATTCCGTCCGGGAGATTCCGCTGTTGCGGGCCAAGGTCGCCCGGATCGAGGAATATTTCGGCTTCGACCCCGACAGCCATTCCGGCCGTATGCTGGAAAACACCCTGGAATCCTATCCGCGCGACGATCTTTTCCAGATCGAGGTCGATCTCCTTGCCCGCTTCTGCGAGCAGATCATGGAACTCAGCGAGCGTCCGCGCGTCCGCGTCTTGCCGCGCATCGACCATTTCGACCGTTTCGTGTCCGTCATCGTCTATGTGCCGCGCGAGGATTACAACTCCGACGTCCGCGAGAAGGTCGGCGATTATCTGTCCGAGGTCTATGACGGCCACGTCTCCGCCTATTACCCGGCCTTCCCGGAAGGCGGTGTCGCGCGCGTCCATATGATCATCGGCCGGCGCGGCGGCAAGACGCCGCGTATCCCGCAGGCAAAGCTGGAAGAGACGATCCGCCTGATCGCCACGCCGTGGGAAGAGCGCTTCGCAGCGCTCGCGAAGGAAGGTCCCCGCCTCTCCGTCACGCAGGCCTTCCAGGAAACCTTTTCGCCCGAGGAGACTTTCGCCGACTTGGCCGATATCGCGGCTTGCGCGGCCGGCGAGACGATCCGCATCGCCTTTTACCGGCGCCCGATCGACGCCGCGAACATCGTATCTCTGAAGATCTTCCACAAGGACCGGCATCTCTCGCTTTCCCGCCGCGTGCCGCTTCTCGAGAATCTTGGCTTCCATGTCGTCAGCGAACAGACGTTTGAAATCCATGTGGGTGCGGAAAACAGGCTCGTCGTGCTGCACGACATGGAACTGCAGCTCGATGATGGGCGCGGGATCGACCTTTCCCGCGAGGGACCGCTGCTCGAAGAGGCCTTCCTTTCCGCCTTCCACGGGCTGATCGACAATGACGGTTTCAACCGCCTCGTCCTGCTCGCCGGCCTCTCCGCCCGCGAGGTCACGGTTCTTCGCGCCTATGCCCGCTATCTCCGGCAGGCCGGCATCGTTTATTCGCAGACCTATATCGCCGATACGCTCAACAAATATCCTTCCATCGCCGCCGCCATCTTCCGGCTCTTCCGCGACGGTTTCGATCCGAAGATCGCCGAGAAGACCCGCACCAGGAAGCTCACGGACTGCCACGCCGGGATCGAGGAAGCGCTTGGCCAGGTGCCGAACCTCGACGAGGACCGGACGCTCCGCCGCTTTGTCAACGCGGTCGACGCGACGCTCCGCACCAATTATTTCCAGCGCGAAACGGATGGCTCGCCCAAAAGGATGCTGGCCTTCAAGCTCGACCCGAAGGAACTCGACGGCCTGCCGGAACCGCGCCCCTTCCGCGAGATCTTCGTCTACGGCACGGAGGTCGAAGGCGTCCACCTGCGCTTCGGCAAGGTGGCGCGCGGCGGCATCCGCTGGTCCGACCGCGGCGAGGACTACCGAACCGAGATCCTCGGCCTCGTGAAGGCCCAGCAGGTCAAGAACGCCGTCATCGTGCCGGTCGGCGCCAAGGGCGGCTTCTTCCCGAAAATGCTGCCGGCCGGCGGTTCGCGCGACGAATTCTTCAACGCCGGCAGGCAGGCCTACATAACCTTCATCCGAACGCTCCTCTCCATCACCGACAATATCGTCGGCGCGGAGGTCGTCGGGCCGGAGAACACGGTTCGTATCGATGGCGACGATCCCTATTTCGTCGTCGCGGCCGACAAGGGCACAGCGACCTTCTCCGACACGGCCAACGGCCTGGCGCAGGAAGCCGGCTTCTGGCTGGACGATGCCTTCGCGTCCGGGGGCTCCGCCGGTTACGACCACAAGAAGATGGGCATCACCGCCCGCGGCGCCTGGGAGGCGGTGAAGCGGCATTTCCGCGAAAAGGACATCGACATCCAGACGACGCCATTTTCGGTCGCAGGCGTCGGCGACATGTCCGGCGACGTTTTCGGCAACGGCATGCTGTTGTCCCGCAAGATCAGGCTGATCGCGGCTTTCGATCATCGCGACATCTTCATCGATCCTGATCCGGATACCGAAACGTCCTTCGCCGAACGCGAGCGGCTCTTCGCGCTGCCGCGTTCGAGCTGGCAAGATTACGACCGGAAAACTCTGTCCGCCGGCGCGATGATCATTTCCCGCGCGGAAAAGTCGGTCAAGCTCACCAGCGAAGCCGCAGCGGCGATCGGCATCGATAAGGCGGCCGCGACGCCTTTCGAGATCATGACGGCGATCCTGAAAAGCCCGGTCGATCTGCTCTGGTTCGGCGGCATCGGCACCTATATCAAGGCCGCTTCCGAGACCGATACGGAAGTGGGCGACCGTGCCAACGATCCGATCCGCGTGACCGCCGGGGAAGTGCGCGCCAGCGTCGTCGGCGAAGGCGCCAATCTGGGCGTAACCCAGAAAGGCCGCATCGCCTATTCGCTTGCTGGCGGACGCTGCAATTCCGACGCCATCGACAATTCCGCCGGCGTCAACTCCTCGGACGTCGAGGTCAATATCAAGATTGCGCTCAATCCGGCTATGCAGGATGGCCGCCTCACCCGCGACAAGCGCAACCGGCTTCTCGCCTCGATGACCGACGAGGTGGCCGGTCTCGTCCTGCGCAACAACTACCTGCAGCCGCTTGCGATTTCCCTGACGGAAAGAAAAGGTGCCGCCAATCGGGAAGAGTTGTCACGGCTCATGTCCGTGCTGGAGGCCCAGGGTCACCTGAACCGCAAGGTGGAGACCCTGCCTGACGATGCGGAACTTGCGGAACGTTATATTTCCGGCCGACCGCTGACGCGGCCCGAAATCGGCGTGCTGCTCTCCTATGCGAAGATCGTGCTCTTCAACGCCCTGATCGAAAGCAGCATTCCGGACGATCCCTACTTCTCCGCCGTGCTGAAGGCCTATTTCCCGGCAAGGATGCAGAAGGCCTATGCCGCCGATATCGAAAAGCACCGCCTGCATCGCGAGATCATCGCCACGGCGCTCGCCAATGAGGCGGTCAACCGCGGCGGGCCGGGTTTCGTGCAACAGATGAGCGACATGACGGGGGCGACCGCCGCCAATGTCGTGAAAGCCGCCTTCCTCGCCCGCGACGGCTTCGACCTGCCTAAGCTTTGGGCGGAGATCGACGCGCTCGACGGCAGGATTTCCGGCCAGATTCAGAATGGTCTTTATGCCAGGACCACAGGAATATTCGCCGAGGCTACACGGCTGATCCTTCAAACGCAGGTCGGCACCGGCGACATGGATGGCGCTATGAGCCGGCTCAAGGCCGCGATCAAAGGCCTGCGCTCTTCGATCAGCGGCGCGGCTGCCGTGGAAATGGCCTCCCGTGCCGCCGAGCTCGAAGTGCAGGGCGTTCCTGCCTCGCTTGCCCGGGAGATAACGCTGCTTTCGACCCTTGTCCTCGTGCCGGAGATCATGCTGATTGCCGACCGCACGGGCGAGACCATGGCGCGCGCCGCCGAGAGCTATTTCGCCGTGACCGAGACCTTCCGCGTCAACCGGCTGATCGGCGCCGGCGAACGGATCGGCACTTCGGACCATTACGAGAGCCTTGCGCTCTCCCGCAGTCTACAGCAGATCGCTTCCGCCCGCCGCGATATCGTCATCGCCGCACTGACGAGCCATCCGAAAGAGAAGAAGCCGGTGGAAGCCTGGCATGGCAGCGACCGCATCCGGGTAAACCGCATCGGCACAGAGCTGGTAACCCTGAGCGAAAGCGGCGACCTGACCCTTCCGAAGATCACCGTTGCCGCCGGTCTTCTCGGCGACCTTGCGCATGGGCGATCGATATAGGACAACCGCAAGGCAGGGCTGACCCGGGGGAAGAATGGCCGTTTCTCATGTGGACGATGCGCCGGCGAAAACCGCCCGGCGCGGCATCTGGGGCTGGATGCTCTTCGATTGGGCGGCCCAGCCGTTCTTCACGGTCGTGACCACCTTCATCTTCGGCCCTTATTTCGTCTCGCGCCTGACCGAGGACCCCGTTTCGGCGCAGGCCGCCTGGAGCAACATGGCGACGGTCTCGTCGCTCATCATCGCCGTGCTTTCTCCGGTTCTCGGCTCGATCGCCGACCAGTCCGGTCCGCGCAAACCCTGGATCGCCTTCTTCGCCGTTATCAAGATCGTTTGCGTTTCGGCCCTCTGGTTCGCTGAACCCGGCTCTCCGATCGTCTGGCCGATGATTTTCATGATCTTCGCTTCGATCGCCGCGGAATTCTCGACCGTCTTCAACGATTCCATGATGCCACGCCTGGTGTCCAGGAACGAAGTCGGCAGGATTTCCAATATCGCCTGGGGGCTCGGTTATCTCGGCGGCATGATCGTGCTCATCGCGGTCGTGACTTTGCTCGCCGCCAATCCGGAAACCGGCGTGACCCTGATCGGTATCCCGCCGCTCTTCGGGCTCGATCCGCATCTTGGCGAAGATGCCCGCATCACCGGACCGATCGCGGCCCTCTGGTATTTCCTTTTCATCCTGCCGATGTTCTTCTTCACGCCGGATGCCGGCAAGGGCCTGCCGCTCGGCGAGGCGGTCCGCTCGGGGTTCAAGGAACTCGGCGGCACGCTGCGGGAGCTGAAGCGACGCGCCGGCCTCACGAAATTCCTGGTCGCCCGCATGCTCTATCAGGATGGGGTCAACGGCCTTTTGATCCTCGGCGGCGCCTTCGCCGCCGGCATGTTCGGCTGGGCGACGATCGAGATCGGCATCTACGGCATCATATTGAACGTCGTGGCGATCTTCGGCTGCATCGCGGCCGGCTGGCTTGACCGTCTGCTCGGCTCGAAGATCGTCGTGATCATCAGCCTGGTGTTGCTGCTTGTCGCGACGCTCGGCATCGTCTCCACCGGCCCCGGCTTCGTCTTCTTCGGCCTCATGCCCCTGTCGGCGGAAGACGGCGGCGGGCTGTTCGGGACGGCCGCCGAAAAAGCCTATATCCTGTTCGGGCTGTTGATCGGCATCGCCTTCGGCCCCGTCCAGGCCTCGTCGCGCTCCTACCTCGCCCGCAGCGTCGATCTCTCCGAAACCGGCCGTTACTTCGGCATCTATGCCCTGTCGGGACGGGCGACGAGTTTCCTCGCCACCCTGTTCTTCTCGATGATGACCTATGCCAGCGGCTCCGCTCGGCTCGGCATGGCGACGCTGATCATCTTCCTGGCGGCAGGGTTGCTGCTCCTGTTGGCGACACCCTATCCCGCGGATAGATCGGAAAAGAATCCAGCTCGGTCGGTTTAGTGCCGGAAGTGGCGCATGCCGGTGAAGACCATCGCGACGCCGTGCTCGTCGGCAGCGGCGATCACCTCGTCGTCGCGCATCGAACCGCCCGGCTGGATGACGGCCGTGGCGCCGGCCGCAATCGCCGAAAGCAGGCCGTCCGCAAAGGGGAAGAATGCTTCGGAAGCAACCGCCGAGCCCTTGGTCATCGGCTCCGCCCAGCCCATGGCCTTGGCCGCCTCTTCCGCCTTGATGGCGGCGATGCGGGCGGAATCGACGCGGCTCATCTGACCGGCGCCGATTCCGGCCGTCTGGCCGTCCCTGGCATAGACGATGGCATTCGACTTCACATGCTTCGCCACCTTGTAGGCGAACTTCATGTCTTCGAGCTCGGTCGGCGTCGGCGCCCGCTTGGTGACGACGCGAAGGTCGATGTCCTCGATCAAGCCGTTGTCGCGGGTCTGGACGAGCAGGCCGCCGGAAACCGTCTTGGCCGTGATGCCGCGCGAGCGGGGGTCCGGCAGGCCGCCGGTGACGAGCAGGCGCAGGTTCGGCTTTCTGGCGATGATCGCCTTCGCCTCTTCCGAAACCTCCGGCGCGATGATGACTTCCGTGAACAGCTTGACGATCTCCTCGGCCGTCTCCCCGTCGAGCAGCTGGTTCAGCGCGATGATGCCGCCGAACGCGGATGTCGAATCGCAGGCGAGCGCGCGGAGATAAGCGTCCTTCAGCGTCGGGCCGGTCGCCACGCCGCAGGGGTTGGCATGCTTGATGATCGCGCAGGCCGGCGCCTTTTCGGGCGAGAATTCGCCGATCAGCTCGAAGGCGCCGTCGGTGTCGTTGATATTGTTGTAGGAGAGCTGCTTGCCCTGCAGGAGCTTGGCGGTCGCGACCCCAGGACGGTTCTCGCCGGTCACGTAGAAGCCGGCGCTCTGGTGCGGGTTTTCGCCGTAACGCATCTCTTCCTTGAGCACGCCGCCGATCGTCCGGTAGCGCGGCATCTCGATGTCGAGCGCCTCGGCGAACCAGTTGGAGATCGCCGTGTCATAGGCTGCGGTACGCGCATAGGCCTTGGCCGCGAGCTTCTGGCGGAAGGCATAGACGGTCTGGCCTTCATTCGTGCGCAATGCCTCGATCAGCGCCGGATAATCGGACGGATCGGTGACGATCGTCACATAGGCATGGTTCTTGGCGGAGGCGCGGATCATCGCCGGGCCGCCGATATCGATGTTTTCCACCGTTGTCGGATAATCGCCGCCCGCGGCGCGGACTTCCTCGAAGGGGTAGAGATTGATGACGGCGAGATCGATGCCCTCGATGCCGTGTTCCTTCATGGAGTCGGTGTGCTCCGCATCGTCGCGAATGGCGAGAAGCCCGCCATGCACGGCCGGATGCAGCGTCTTGACGCGGCCGTCCATGATCTCCGGAAACCCCGTGACCTCCGAAACGTCCGTCACGGCCAGGCCGGCGGCGGCGATCGCCTTGTGCGTGCCGCCAGTCGAAATGAGCTTCACGCCCTGCTCGGTGAGCGCCTGCGCAAGCTCGACGATGCCCGTCTTGTCGGAGACCGAAAGCAGCGCCGTGCGGATCCTGATGCGGTCGGGAGCGGGGATTTTCTTGGAAACGACGGCCATCGGTCTCTCCTCAAAACGCGCCACAATCGGGCGCCATCAAAAGATGGCCGCCGGTTAGCACAGCTTCGCTCCGGATGAAATGGCTATTCGCCGCGCCTCAGCATCCAGCGGATCTCTAGGGTTTCGGGCGGGGAAAACTCGATCACGAGCTGTTGGCTCGGCCGCACCCCGGAAACATCCGCAAAGAAAATATCCTCGTCGATCAGGACATCGAGACCAGGGGCGGCAAAAATCCAGCTCTCGCCGTCGGCGGTGCGCATCGTGACGCTTTCCTCATCCCGGCGCGAAAGCGTGATCGCGGGATGTATGTGGAAACGCGCCACGGCTGCAATAGGCTCGTCCTCAGGCCTCTCGCCTTCCGGGAGGAACAGCCGGTCGTGGCCCTTGATCTTGTCTCCCCTGCGGTTGAGACCGATTTCGCGCTCGTGAAAATAGCCGAATTCATGGACATAGCCGTCATGGCTGGCGCGCAGCCAGTCGTTGCCATGCACATCGTCCCAACGCTCGACCTGTACGTCCGAGACGCCGCCGAGCATCAACGGGCCGGTAAAACGGGAACGGGCGAAGCGGCTGGACGAGGTCTCGTCCAACGTCACTGTGGAATGGGCGGCGGTGGATCGGGCGATCTGCCGGTAATTCTTCCCCGCATGTTTCGGCGCGCCGCAATTGACGATGAAGCGATGCCGCCCGGACGACATCTCGAAGGAAAGACAGCCCGCATGGGCGCCCCGCGAAAGCTCCGAGGAAAGCGGGCGCCCCGTATCGACGATCAGCGTGGTCCCCTCTGCCGAAAGCCTATGGTAATTCATGTGCGGCAATGCCTTGAACGGCTTGCCCGCTGTTTCGTCATATCGAAGCACCGACAGCAATTCGCTCGCCGGCGTGGCGCTCGCGCCGTTGAAGAGCGCGAGATCGCCATCCTGATGCCGGAAGAACCGAAGCGCCGGATACATGCGGTCGATCGTCGGGATGAGCTTCGGTGGCAGGTCGTGACCGAGATTGATATAGGTTTGGCGCAGCGGCAGAAGGTCGATGAGCAGGTCGAGGACGGTACGCGGATTGCGCGATACGTGGCCGCCGTCAGCCATGATCTGCCGCTCCAGCTCGCGGTCGAGCCGCATGCCTTCGCGCCGGATATAGGCGGCACGCGTCGGCATGGAGATGGAAGCCATGGCAAGCGCGATCCTGAGTTTGAGCCGCGTCTCGCCTTCCGGCGTGCAGCCGGCTATCTTTCTCAAATAGCGGACCTGATAGGCGAGGCTTCGCATGAAACGCCGGTAGAATCCGGCTTCCGCTCCCTGCAGCACGACGGTCGAGTGGGAAAGCCATGCGACCACCCGCTCCGCCGCGATATTCGGCTCCCAGGCAATCCCTTTTGGGCGCCGGCCGTGCAGCGAGATCCAGTCTGCCACGACCTGTCTGGCATGGGCGCAAGCCGCTTCCGTCTTGTTGGTGCGGATGTGCCTCAGCCAGGCGAAGGAATGGAGCCGTTCGGCAAAGGCGCGGGACGGGAGCTCGACCGAAAAAGGCGATTCGCCATAGGTCTCGAGAATACGCCCGGCGAGCGGAAAGCGGCCTTCAAGGATTTCCTCGGCGACGAAGGGGTCGAGCGCCCTGAGATCCGTCGGCGCGACGATCAGTCTTTCCGGCACCTGAAGGGCGGAAGATGTCACGGCGAGGCGTAGTCCGGCGGACCGCCGGTAAAGGCGGCGCCAGATTTCCCGAATGCCGAAGGAGAAAAGTCTCCGGCGATCCGCGAGCCGCATCGTCAATCTGAAATACTCCGCAGGAATCGGTCTCCGCCGCCCGGTCGGCTGGAATCACTTTAGATTATTCGAAAGAATGTGCCCGGATGGTGAATAAAGCCTTACCGGAGCCGGAGCACGCTCGCGAAGAAGCCGTCCATGCCGCCCGCGAATTTTTCGTCGCCGGGCAGCATCGCCGGCGTGGTACGGAATTCGCCGAGCGGCGAAATCGCCTCCTCCAGCCCCGGCCAGCGATTGCGCTCGACGGGCAGGCGCCTCAGTTCGGGATGATCGTCGAGGACACGCGCCACCAGCTCTTCCCCTTCCGACGGATCGAGAGAGCAGTTCGAGAAGACGATAATGCCGCCCGGTTTTACCAGCGTGACGGCGTGGCGCAGCATCTTTTCCTGCAGCGCCGCGAGCTTGGCTATATCCTCCGGCCCCTTGGTCCAGAGCACGTCCGGATGCCTGCGCGTGGTGCCGGTCGAGGAACAGGGTGCGTCGAGCAACACGCCGTCCAGCAGTTCATCGGGCCGGAAACCGAAGAGATCGCCGCCGACCAGCTCGGCCTCCAGCCCCAGCCGCGCCAGGTTCTCCTTGAGCCTGGCAAGCCGGTTGGCGGATTGTTCGACCGCCACGACATGCGCGCCCGCCTGGATAAGCTGCGCCGTCTTGCCGCCGGGTGCGGCGCAGAGGTCGGCCACCCTCTTGCCGTTGAGATCGCCGAACAGTTTGGCGGGAATGGCCGCGGCCGCGTCCTGCACCCACCATCCGCCTTCTACAAAACCTTCAAGCGCCGAAACCGCGCCTTCGAAAGCCGGCATGCGCACGCTTCCGGTCGGCAGAACCTTGCCGCCGAGCTTTTCCGCCCAGGCTTGCGGATCGGACTTCACCGTCAGGTCGATGGCCGGCGGCACGAGCTGTGCTTCTGCGATACGCTCTGCCCCCGTCTCGCCGTAGCTGGCGATCAGCCGCTCTCGGAACCATGCCGGCACCGGAGAAACGGAAGCGATCCTTGCAAGAACCTCGTCCTTCTCCCGCACCAGCCGGCGCAGCACGGCGTTGACCAATTTGGCAAAGCGGCGGTTGCGCGGGTCGCGATTGGCCTGCTCGACCGCAAGATCGACAGCCGCATGTGAGGGAATGTCGAGATACAGGATCTGCGTTGCCGCAACGACCAGCACGTGATGCAGTGCCCTTACCCCTTCCGGCAGTGGCGTTTCGATAAGGGAAGCGATCGCCGCCTCGATGCGGGGCAGGTGGCGGAGCGCCGTGGTGAGGATCGCCCGCGTCAGCGCCCGGTCGGCGTCACCGAGCGCCTTGTAGGCCGGGTTGCCATGAGTGAGGTCGAGCATGCCGTCAAGCGATATCTTTCGGTCGACGACGGCTGCCAGCAATTTGGCCGCCGTGGCCCGAACCTCGAGCCCGGGCTTCCCAGGACCTTCGCCCGGAACGGGCGAGACCGGTTTTCTTGGATATTCCGATGATTTGGAAGGTTTCTTGTTCTTCTTGTCGTTCAAGACCAGGGACCTTTGCGCGATTCGTCCGAACCGCGGCCCCAGCCGGTATTCGGAACGGAGCGCGCGGTGCGCTGCGGTCTATCAGTGCCGAACCCCGCCGTCGAGGCGCCGCCGCGGAACTCGCCGGCCATCTGCTGCAGGGCTGCAATGCGGTTTTCGGTATTCGGATGGGTCGAGAACAAGTTATCCATGCGCTCGCCGGACAGCGGATTGATGATAAACATATGGGCCGTCGCGGGATTGCGCTCCGCTTCGTAGTTCGGGATCGCATGTGCGGCACCCGCGATCTTGGCGAGCGCCGAGGCGAGCCAGAGCGGGTTGCCGCAGATTTCGGCGCCGCGCCGGTCGGCGGAATATTCACGCGTGCGGCTGATCGCCATCTGCACCAGCATGGCGGCAAGCGGCGCGACGATCATCGCCACCAGCACCCCGACGAAGCCGAGCGGATTGCTGTTGTTCTCCCGGTTGCCGCCGAAGAAGAAGGCGAAATTGCCGAGCATGGAGATCGCACCGGCAAGCGTTGCGGTGATCGTCATGGTCAGCGTGTCACGGTTCTGGATATGGGCGAGTTCGTGCGCCATGACGCCCGCGACTTCTTCATGCGTCAGCCTCTGCAGGAGGCCGGTCGAGGCCGCGACGGCGGCATTCTGGGGGTTGCGGCCGGTCGCAAATGCGTTCGGCTGCGGATTGTCGTAGATATAGACCTTCGGCATCGGCAGGCCGGCATTGGCGGCCAGATCCCGGATCATAGTGTAGAATTCCGGCGCGGTGCGCTGATCGACCTCCTGCGCATGATAGGCCCGAAGCACCATCTTGTCGGAATTCCAGTAGGAAAACAGGTTCATGCCCGCGGCGATGACCAGGGCGATCATCATGCCGCTGGTGCCGCCTATCAGGAAGCCGACCCCCATGAACAGGGCCGTCATGAAGGCCAGAAGCATGGCGGTGCGCATCACATTCATCGTCATCTCTCCCGTTGCCCGAGTCGCCCGAGGGTTTTCCCGCGTCGGCGAACGCCCTATGATGTGGTCAATTCAACCGCAATTTTCAATAAACCATCCGGTGATGGAAAAAATGCAGAACGCAGACAACGACAATAGCGAAACAGTACCCGAAGAAGACGCCGCGAAGAAGACGCTTTCGCCTGCCGCCCGGCGGGCGCTGAAGGAAGCCGAGGAACGCCGTCAGGCAGCGGCAAAGATCGAGATGCCGGAAGAATTCGGCGGCCGCGGCGGCGCCGACCCCGCCCGCTTCGGCGATTGGGAGATCAACGGCCGCGCCATCGATTTCTGAGGTAAATATTCCTATTGACTTCGCCACGGGATCGGAATTTATTCCTTTCCATGATGAAGATGGGCCTGATTCTCACGGGATTTGCCGCGGTGTTCGCGACCGCAGCCTCGGCGCGCGACGAAATCTCCGGGCCTGTCGCCGCTGAAATCCTGCGCATCGTCGATGGCGATACGCTGCTCGTCGAAGCGCAGCCCTGGCCGCAGCAGAAGATGGAAGTCTATGTCCGCATCCGCGGCATCGATGCGCCGGAACTGAGGTCGAAATGCCTGCGCATTCGCGAAGCCGGGCTCGATGCGCGGCATGCCCTCGAAGCACTCACGGCAAAATCACGCGGAATTCAGCTGACCCGCATCGCCGGGGACAAATATTTCGGCCGCATCGTCGCGGACGTGAGGCTGCTCGACGGCCGGAGCGTCGCCGATGATCTGCTTCTCGCCGGTCTCGTGCAGACCTACGACGGCGGCCGCAAGCCGAGCCAGATTTGCCCCGCCGACTGACAGGCCGCCCGGTTTTCCGAGCGGCCCGTGGTGCAATCAGCCAGCCTTGTTCTGGCGGTTGGCGATCAGGTCGTCCACGACGGCCGGATCGGCGAGCGTCGAGGTATCGCCGAGCGCGCCGAAATCGTCCTCGGCGATCTTGCGCAGGATCCGGCGCATGATCTTGCCGGACCGGGTCTTCGGCAGGCCGGGTGCGAACTGGATCTTGTCCGGCGCGGCGATCGGCCCGATCTCGTTGCGGACATGCTTCACCAGTTCCTGGCGCAGCGCGTCATTGCCTTCATGGCCGGCCATCAGGGTGACGTAGCAATAGATGCCCTGCCCCTTGATATTGTGCGGATAGCCGACGACGGCCGCTTCCGAGACCAGATTGTGCGATACGAGTGCCGACTCCACTTCCGCCGTGCCGAGACGGTGCCCGGAGACGTTCAGCACGTCGTCGACGCGGCCGGTGATCCAATAGTAGCCGTCCTCGTCGCGTCGGCAGCCGTCGCCCGTGAAATATTTCCCCTTGTAGGTGGAGAAATAGGTCTGCACGAAGCGTTCATGGTCGCCATAGACGGTGCGCATCTGGCCCGGCCATGAATCGGCGATGCAGAGATTGCCGTCGGCTGCCCCTTCCAGCACCCTGCTCTCGTTGTCGACGAGCTCAGGCTTCACGCCGAAGAAAGGCTTGGTGGCCGAACCAGGCTTCAGGTCGGTGGCACCCGGCAGCGGCGTGATCATATGGCCGCCGGTCTCCGTCTGCCACCACGTATCGACGACCGGGCAGCGGCCGTCGCCGACCACATTGTAATACCATTCCCAGGCTTCCGGATTGATCGGCTCGCCGACCGTGCCGAGCAGGCGCAGGCTCGCGCGGGAAGAGCGTTTGACGAACTCGTCGCCGGCACCCATCAGGGACCGGATGGCCGTAGGCGCCGTGTAGAAGATGTTGACCTTGTGCTTGTCGACGATCTCCCAGAAACGCCCTTGGTCCGGGAAGTTCGGCACGCCTTCGAACATCAGCGAGGTGGCGCAGTTCGCAAGCGGCCCGTAGACGATATAGGAATGGCCGGTGACCCAGCCC
The DNA here is from genome assembly GCF_051400715.1 of Neorhizobium descurainiae. NCBI lineage: Bacteria > Pseudomonadati > Pseudomonadota > Alphaproteobacteria > Hyphomicrobiales > Rhizobiaceae > Neorhizobium > Neorhizobium descurainiae. The sequence goes on along the minus strand of NZ_JBLFFK010000011.1, from coordinate 82,230 downwards.
ACGTCCGCGGTGCACCAGTAGATATCGCCGTCGTGGTAGTCGAAGACATATTCGTGGGTCATCGCGGCGAAGACGAGATAGCCGCCGGTCGTGTGCAACACGCCCTTCGGCTTGCCGGTCGAGCCCGACGTGTAGAGGATGAACAGCGGGTCCTCCGCCTTCATCTTCACCGGCTCGCAATGCGGCTTCACGCTGGCGATCTCCTGATGGTACCAGAGGTCGCGGCCCGGAGCCCAGCCGGTCTTGCCGCCGGTGCGGCGCACCACCAGGACCTTGTTGACGATCACGTGCTGGCGCGCCGCGATATGGATCGCCGTATCGGTGTTTTCCTTGAGCGGCACCGGCTTGCCGCCGCGCACGCCCTCGTCGCAGGTGATTACGAAAGTGGACTGGCAGTCGATGATGCGGCCGGCCAGCGCCTCCGGCGAGAAGCCGCCGAAGACGACCGAATGCACGGCGCCGATGCGGGCGCAGGCGAGCATGGCATAGGCCGCTTCCGGGATCATCGGCATGTAGATCGTGACGCGGTCGCCCTTCTTGACGCCATGCTTTTTCAAGACGTTCGCCAGCCGGCAGACCTGATCGTAGAGCTGGTTATAGGTGATCTTCTTGTCGATGTAAGGATTGTCGCCCTCCCAGATCAGCGCCGTGCGCTCGCCATGGGTCTTCAGGTGGCGGTCGATGCAGTTGTAGGAGACGTTGGTAAGCCCGTCCTCGAACCACTTGATCGAGACCTTGCCCTTGAAGGACGTATTCTTCACCTTGGTATAGGGCTTGAACCAGTCGATGCGCTTGCCGTGCTTTCCCCAGAACTTGTCCGGGTCCTCGATGCTCTCCTCGTACCACTTTTCGTATTTGTCCTTGTCGACGAGGGCCCGCGTTTTCGCGGATTTGAGAACCGGATAGACTTTTTCGGACATGAACTCCTCCCTGATTGCCACTGAGGACGACGCATCGGACCGTCAGCGATATGTGCCGCATTCATAACAGGTGAGGCAAGAGCGGCAATTAGACAAACGGTCCATTTGGTTTGAAGACATCCGGTTTGAAGATTTGCAATTCTGTCCCATTTCGATTATAGCGCGGTGAATTTCCGGAAATTGTGGTTGATACCCACGGCCCGCGACACCGGCGCGGACGGACAGAGGAACTATACCCATGGCCCAAACATTGCTCATGCCGAAGGCGACGGCTGTATGGCTGGTCGATAATACCGCGCTTTCCTTCGACCAGATCGCCCAGTTCTGCAAGCTTCATCCGCTGGAAGTGAAGGCGATCGCAGACGGCGAAGCGGCGCAGGGCATCAAAGGCCTCGACCCGATCGCCACCGGCCAGCTTTCCCGCGACGAAATCGCCCGCGGTGAAGCCGATGTGAATTACAAGCTCAAGCTTTCCGAACCGAAGGTCCGGGTGCCGGAATCGAAGCGCCGCGGCCCCCGCTACACGCCGGTCTCGAAGCGCCAGGATCGCCCGAACGCCATCCTCTGGCTGGTCCGCAACCATCCGGAACTCAAGGACGCGCAGATCTCCCGCCTCGTCGGCACGACCAAGTCGACCATCGAGCAGATCCGCGAGCGCACCCACTGGAACTCGGCCAACCTGACGCCGATGGACCCGGTCACCCTCGGCCTCTGCAGCCAGATCGATCTCGACCTCGAAGTGGAAAAGGCCTCCAAGGGCCGTCCGCTGCCCACGGCGGCCGAGGCCGGTGCGTCGCTGCAGCCGGCTTCCGAGACCGAGAACCTCGATTTCGGCTACCGTGGCGAGCGCGAGGAAGAAAAGGAAATCGACGCGGACGCGGTGTTTGCGAAGCTCAGCTCGCTCAAGTCCAACCGCCGCGACGAAGAGGACGAGGACGAGCGTTTCTGAACGAACCGGCTCCAGACCCATCAGAAAAAAGCCCCGGAGATCGTCTCCGGGGCTTTTTCGTTCAGGCACTCTGCTTCAGACCGCTTCCTTCCCGCGCATAGCCGTTGGCTTTCAGGATCGCGGTGATCTCGTCGAGGATTGCCGGATCGTCGATCGTCGCCGGCATCTTCCAGGGCATGTCGTCGGCGATTTTCTGCATCGTGCCGCGCAGGATCTTTCCCGACCGGGTCTTCGGCAGGCGGTTGACGACCATCACCGTCTTGAAGGCCGCCACGGGGCCGATCTCGTTGCGCACCAGCTCGGCGACTTCCTTCGCGATGACCGAGGTTTCCCGTGAAACGTGGTTCTTCAGCACCATGAAGCCGCAGGGGATTTGCCCCTTGGTGGCGTCGTGCACCCCGATCACCGCACATTCGGCGACGTCGGGATGTTTGGCGCAGACCTCCTCCATCGCGCCCGTCGAAAGCCGATGGCCGGCGCAGTTGATGATGTCGTCCGTGCGGGCCATGACAAAGATGTAGCCCTCCTCGTCCATCATTCCCGCATCGGCCGTTTTGTAATAGCCGGGGAATTCTTCGAGGCAGGCCTCCCGAAACCGCTGGTCGGCATTCCAGAAGCTGACGAGGCAGCCCGGCGGCAAAGGCAGCTTGAGGACGATATTGCCGAGCGTGCCGCGCGGAACCGGATGGCCGGCATCGTCCAATACGTCGAGCGTGTAACCGGGCATCGGTCGCGTCGCGGAACCATGTTTCACCGGCATCAGGCCGAGGCCGACGGTATTGGCCGCGATCGGCCAGCCGGTCTCCGTCTGCCACCAATGGTCGATCACCGGGATCTTGAGCTTCTGCTCGGCCCATTTCAGCGTTTCCGGATCGGCGCGCTCGCCGGCGAGAAACAAGGCCCGCATGCCGAGCAGATCGTAGTTGGCGACGAGTTCCCCCTCGGGATCGTCGCGGCGGATCGCGCGGAAAGCTGTCGGCGCCGTGAACAGCACCTTCACGTCGTGATCGCTGACGACGCGCCAGAAGGTCCCCGCGTCCGGCGTGCCGACCGGTTTGCCTTCGAAGATGACGCTCGTATTCCCTGCAAGCAGCGGCGCATAGACGATATAGGAATGACCGACCACCCAGCCGATGTCCGAGGCCGTCCAGAACACCTCGCCGGGTTTCACCCCGAAGATGTTCTCCATGCTCCAGTGGAGCGCCACCATATGCCCGCCATTGTCGCGCACGACGCCTTTCGGCTGGCCCGTCGTACCGGATGTATAGAGGATGTAGAGCGGATCGGTGGCCTTCACCGGCACGCATTCCACTTCCATGCCGCGCCCTTTATCCACCGTCTCGGCAAAATCTAGTTCGCCGCGTTCGGGTCGCAGCACCGCCTGGAGCTGCTCGCGCTGCAGGACAAGGCAATGTCGGGGCTTCACGCGGGCGAGCTCGACCGCCTGATCGAGCAGCGGCTTGTAAGCAACGATCCGACCCGGCTCCAGGCCGCAGCTTGCGCTGATCACCAGTTTCGCTTCCGAATCGTTCAGCCGCGCCGCCAGTTCCTGGGCTGAAAACCCGCCGAACACGACCGAATGTACGGCCCCTATACGGGCACAGGCAAGCATCGAGAAGATCGCCTCAGGCACCATGGGCATATAGATGACGACCCGATCGCCCTTTTCGATACCGAGATTGCGCAAGGCGGCGGCAATTGCCTTCACCTCCTGGAGCACATCTTCATAGGTGAAGCTCTTCTTGGTGCCGGTCATGGCGCTGTCGTAGATGAAGGCGCGCTGCCCGCCGCGCCCGGCAGCCACATGCCGGTCCAGGCAGTTATAGCAGGTATTCGTCTCCCCACCGGTGAACCAGCGGCCATAGACGCCCTGCTCCCCATCGAAGATCTTGTCGGGATCCTTGAACCAGTCGATGGCGGCGGCGGCATGCCTCCAGAATCCTTCCGGATCCTTCCGCCAACCCTCATAGACTTCGAAATAGCGGCTTTGCATCTGCACCTCCCGTTACATTGCACTGCCTGGATCTAATCAATCTAGGGTGCGGGAGAGGTGCGGGGAAGCCCGACGAAAGCGCTAGTTTCGTTGCCCTCTTACCGGGCGCCGAAAATAGCCGAGCCGACGCGCACGCTGGTGGCGCCGAATTCCACCGCCGTCTCGAAATCGCCGGACATGCCCATGGAAAGCTTTTCGACGCCGCATTCCTCGGCAAGCCTGGCGAGCAGTGCGAAATGCGGCCCGGGATTTTCCTCCGCCGGCGGAATGCACATCAGCCCTTCGATCGAAAGGCCCAGATCTCTCCGGCAGAAATCCACGAAAGCTTTCGTCTGCTTCGGCTCGATCCCGGCCTTCTGCGGCTCCAGGCCGGTATTCACCTGCACATAGAGCTTGGGCGCCCTGCCCTGCCTCGTCATCTCGTCGGCGAGCGCCCGGGCGATCTTTTCACGGTCGATCGTCTCGATCACGTCGAACAGCGCCACGGCATCCGCCGCCTTGTTGGATTGCAGCGGGCCGATCAGATGCAGCTCGATATCCGGCGTTTCCGTTTTCAGCTCGGGCCATTTCGCCTGGCTTTCCTGCACGCGGTTTTCGCCGAAAACGCGCTGGCCGGCGGCAATCACCGGCCGGATGTGCTCGGCATCGAAGGTCTTGGAAACGGCGACCAGGGTCACCGCCCCCTTCGGCCGCTCGGCCTGGCGCTCCGCTTTCTCGATCCGTGCCTTCACATCCCGCAGCCGTTCTTCGACGCTCATGACCGACCTTCCGTGTTTCTTGCCAAGTCAGCGCATAGCCCTCATATAAGCCTCTGCCAAGGGCATTTGCCTGAAACTTGCCCCTTCCCGGCCCTCTAAAACTTGACGCTTGCGGGCTTTCGTGGTGAAGGTCTGGCCCGACTCCTGATCCTATTTTCCCGGAATATCATCGAAATGGCGACTGAACGTTACAATCCGCGCGATGCCGAGCCCCGTTGGCAAAAGACGTGGAGCGAGGCCAAGGTTTTCGAAACCGACAACAGCGACCCGCGCGAGAAATATTACGTTCTTGAGATGTTTCCCTATCCCTCGGGCCGCATCCACATGGGCCATGTGCGCAATTACGCCATGGGCGACGTGGTCGCCCGCTACAAGCGTGCCCGAGGCTTCAACGTGCTGCACCCCATGGGCTGGGATGCCTTTGGCATGCCGGCCGAAAATGCCGCGCGTGACAACAAGGTGCATCCGAAATCCTGGACGTACCAGAACATCGAATCCATGAAGGCGCAGCTGAAGGCCATGGGCCTGTCGCTGGACTGGAGCAGAGAATTCGCCACCTGCGATGTCGAATATTACCAGCAGCAACAGCATCTCTTCCTCGACATGATGGAAAAGGGGCTGGTCTACCGCAAGCAGTCCAAGGTCAACTGGGATCCCGTCGACCAGACGGTTCTGGCCAATGAGCAGGTCATCGACGGCCGCGGCTGGCGCTCCGGCGCGCTGGTGGAGCAGCGCGAGCTGGTGCAATGGTTCTTCAAGATCACCGATTTCAGCCAGGACCTGCTGGACGCGCTGGATACGCTCGACCAATGGCCGGAAAAGGTCCGGCTGATGCAGAAGAACTGGATCGGCCGCTCCGAAGGCCTGACGATCCGTTGGGAGATCGTGCCCTCCACCGCCCCCGCGGGCGAAACGGAGGTCACGGTCTATACCACTCGTCCCGATACGCTGTTCGGCGCCTCTTTCCTGGCGATCGCCGCCGACCATCCGCTGGCCAGGGCAGTTGCCGCGATCAATCCGGCTATCGAAGTTTTCGCCGAGGAATGCCGGCACCAGGGCACCTCGCTGGCCGCGCTGGAAACGGCCGAGAAAAAGGGCATGGATACCGGCATCCGGGTCAGGCATCCGCTCGATCCGTCCTGGGAACTGCCGGTTTACGTCGCCAATTTCGTGCTGATGGAATACGGCACGGGAGCTATCTTCGGCTGCCCGTCCGGCGACCAGCGCGACCTGGATTTCGCCCGCAAATACGGCCTGCCGGTCGTTCCTGTCGTCATGCCGAAGGATGGTGATGCCGCCACCTTCGAAATCGGCGACACGGCCTATGTTGACGATGGCGTGATGATCAACTCGCGCTTCCTGGATGGCAAGGACACCACCGAAGCCTTCGAGATCGTCGCCGACGGGCTCTCGAACACGATACTCGGAAACCGCCCGCAGGCTGAACGGAAAGTCAATTTTCGGCTGCGCGACTGGGGCGTTTCCCGCCAGCGTTATTGGGGTTGCCCGATTCCTGTCATCCACTGCGATGACTGCGGCGTCGTGCCGGTGCCGAAGAAGGACCTGCCGGTGGAACTGCCGGATGACGTGACCTTCGACCAGCCCGGCAATCCGCTCGACCGTCACCCGACCTGGCGCCACGTCGCCTGCCCGCAATGCGGCAAGGATGCGCGCCGCGAAACGGATACGATGGACACGTTCGTGGATTCGAGCTGGTACTTCACCCGCTTCACGGCGCCATGGGAAAGCGAACCGACCGACCCGGCCGTCGCCAATCGCTGGCTGCCGGTGGACCAGTATATCGGCGGCATCGAACACGCGATTCTGCACCTTCTCTATTCGCGCTTCTTCACCCGTGCGATGCGGGAAACGGGCCATGTGGACGTCAAGGAGCCCTTCAAGGGCCTCTTCACGCAGGGCATGGTCGTCCATGAAACCTATCGCCGGGGCTCCGGCCCGAACGGCGAATGGGTGGCTCCTGCCGATATTCGCATCGAGGAAGCCGACGGCAGACGGCGCGCAACGCTGCTGTCGACCGGCGAGGAAGTGGCGATCGGCTCTATCGAGAAGATGTCGAAGTCGAAGAAGAACGTCGTCGATCCGGACGATATCATCGCCTCCTACGGCGCCGATACCGCCCGCTTCTTCGTGCTTTCCGATTCGCCGCCCGATCGCGATGTCATCTGGTCGGAAGCGGGCGTCGAGGGCGCCCACCGTTTCACGCAGCGCCTCTGGCGCCTGATTTCGGAAGCTTCTGCGAACCTGGCGGATGCCAATCCGACTCCGGCTAAGGAAGGTGAGGCTCTGGAGATTTCCCAGCTCGCTCACAAGACGCTGAAGGCGGTTCAGGGCGACTATGACAAGCTTTCCTTCAACAAGGCCGTTGCGCGGATCTATGAGCTCGTGAACGCGCTTGCCGCACCGCTGGGCAGGATCGCAGCCGGCGAGGGCGATGCAGCCTATCGCGCTGCCGTCCGCAACGCCGCCGAAATCCTGATTCAGATCGTCGCTCCGATGACGCCGCATCTGGCTGAAGAATGCTGGGCAGCGCTCGGCAACAGGGAACTGCTCGCCAGAACGGCCTGGCCGCGATACGACGAGGCCCTGGTCGTCGAAAACGATGTCACACTGCCGGTCCAGATCAACGGCAAGAAGCGAGCCGAATTGACAATTGCGCGCGACGCGGATCAAAGTGCCGTCGAGGCTGCGGTTCTGGCGCTGGATGCGGTGAAGGCGGCTCTTGATGGCCGGGTGCCGAAGAAGATCATCGTCGTTCCACAAAGGATCGTGAACATTGTCGTCTGACCGCTTTCTTCGCCGCATCGGGTTCGTTTCCGGCCTGATCATGCTTGCATTTCTTGCCGGCTGCCAGGTGCGCCCGCTTTATTCCGAGGCGTCAGGCACCGGCGAACGCCTGGCGGCAATCAGCTTTTCCCATCCCCAGAGCAGGATTGATCAGGTTGTCCGAAACCACCTGATCTTTCTGACCTCCGGCGGGGCCGGCGAATCCGCGCGTCCGGCCTATGACGTGAAACTGACGGCCAAGAGCACGGCGACCAGCATCCTCGATGACGAGGACGAAGACAACGTATCTTCGACCGGTGTGCCGGTTCCGGGTCGCGTGCAGGTCGAGGCGGTCTATACGCTCACTCGCATGAGCGATGGCCAGGTGCTGAAATCCGGCAAACGGGATGTCGTGTCCCTCATCGACGTTTCGGGACAGGGCTTCGCAAAGCTGCGCGCCATTCGCGACGCGGAAAACCGCGCTGCACGGGAGCTTGCTGAGTTCATCCGCGCCGAAATCGCCATCGTGCTGGCGCGCGAACCTCAGCCGCAGACGGTATGGCAGAAGTAAAGTCCCACGAATTCGACCGCTTTGCCGAAAAGGGCGCCGAGCTCTACAGGATTTTCGTGATCTATGGTCCTGACCGGGGCCTCGTCTCCGAGCGGGCTTCGCTCCTTGCCGGCAAGACGGGGGTCTCGCAGGACGATCCCTTTGCCATGCTGAAACTCGACATCGCGGACCTGCAGGGCGATCCCGGACGCCTTCTGGACGAGGTCAATTCGCTCGGCCTCTTCGGCGGCTCGAAACTCGTCTGGCTGCGAGGCGCCGCCAACGAAAAGCCTCTGCTGGACGCAATGCAGGTACTCGCGGACGGACCACCGCCCGCCAACATCCTCATCGTGGAAGCCGGCGATCTCAAGAAGGGCAGCGGTCTGCGCAAGATCGCCGAACCGGCGAAGTCGATTGCCATCGTTCCCTGCTATGCCGACGATATAAAGGCCCTCAACAGCCTCATCGATACCGAACTCGGCGCTGAGGGCCTCAGGATCGCTCCCGCGGCCCGCCAGAGGCTGCTGGAGCTGGTCGGAGGAGACCGGGTGGCCTCCCGCAACGAAATCCGCAAGCTCGCCCTCTATTGCCGCGGCAAGGGAATGGTGGAGGAGGAGCATATCGGCGAAATCATCGGCGATGCGAGCAGCGTCTCGGCCGACGAGGCCGTCGATGCCATCCTCAGCGGCGATCTACCGGGCCTCCAGCGCGCTATCCAAAAGGTTCTGTCCTCGAAGACCCCCGTTTTCCTCGTTCTGCAGTCCTGCCTCAGGCAATTCCAGATGCTGGATTTGATGAAGGCGGAAATGGAGGAAAAGAAACTGCCGATCGCCCAGGTCATGATGACGCTCGGCCGGCATATTCACTTCAAGCGGAAGCCGATCATCGAAAAAGCGCTCAGGACGTGGAATTCGGCGGCACTTGCCCGCGAAACGGAGAGATTGCAGGCCGCCATCCTGATGTCGCGCCAGAAGCAGGCCCTGGAGCCGAGCATCGCGCTTCACACGCTGATGGCCACGGCTCTCCAGTCGAGCCGCTAGGTTTATTATCGGCGCTCGAGGAGTCTGCAGATGTCTTCGAGCTGTTCCAGCGTCCGATATGCGATTCGGATATGCCCGCCGCCATTCTTGTGATTGATCCTGACCTCGAGACCGAGCGCGTCCGATAGCGTTCGCTCCAGAGCAAGAGTGTCCGAATCCTTTTGTTCCGCCTTCGAAACGGATGCCGGTTCCGATTGTGCCTTGATGTCGTTCTGGGCCAATCGCTCCGCATCGCGAACCGACATGCCTTTGGCAACGATCGTGCGGGCAAGCGCCGCAGGATCCGATGTGGTGATCAAAGCGCGCGCATGGCCTGCCGAGAGGCTGCCCGATGCCAACATCTCCCGGACCGATTCCGGCAGTTTCAAAAGACGAAGGCTATTCGCCACATGGCTTCGGCTCTTGCCGATAATTTCGCCGAGATCGTTCTGGGTATAGCCATGCTCCGCGATGAGCTGCTCGTAACCCAGAGCCTCTTCCAGCGGATTGAGATCCGACCGCTGGACGTTTTCCACGATCGCAATCTCGAGTGCGGTCCGGTCGTCCACATCCCGAACGATGACGGGAATCTCGATCAGACCCGCGAGCTGCGCTGCGCGCCAGCGCCGCTCGCCGGCGATGATCTCATAACGGCTGGAGCCTCTCGGCCGAACGACAACCGGTTGGACGATCCCGTGCTGGCGAATCGAGCTCGCCAAATCCTGCAGTTCGTCCTCGTCGAAATTCCGGCGCGGATTCTTCGGATTGCGCGAGACATGCTCGATCGGCACCATCCGATCCGGGTTGACACTTCCGGAAGCGCTGTCGACCGGCAAAGGCTGATCCATTTCGCCGATAAGGGCCGCAAGGCCGCGCCCCAGGCGGCGTTTTGAAAGATCGTCACTCATTCTTTTTCACCCGTCTGTCTGAAGGCCGTCAGGCGGCTTTGCGGCGGCGTTCCCGCTGAATCACTTCCGAAGCCAGTTGCAGATAGGCTTGGCTGCCCGCGCATTTGAGGTCGTAGAGAATTGCCGGCTTGCCGTAGGACGGCGCTTCGGACACGCGGACGTTGCGGGGAATCAACGTATGGTAGACCTTTTCGCCCAAATAGGTTCGAACGTCGCTCACGACCTGCTGCGCGAGATTGTTGCGCGCATCGAACATGGTCAGCACGATGCCTTGGATATCGAGCGAAGGATTCACCGTACGGCGCACCTGGTCCACGGTTTCCAGGAGCTGACTCAGGCCTTCGAGAGCGAAAAATTCGCATTGCAGCGGCACCAGCACCGAGTGAGCGGCGGCCATGGCGTTCATCGTCAGCAGATTGAAAGACGGCGGGCAGTCCAGAAGAATGTAGGAATAGGCCATCGCTTCGTCGCCCCCCAGGGCGCGCCGCAGCTTGAAAGCGCGATCGGGAGCTTGGGAAATCTCCATCTCAAAACCCAGCAGGTCCATGGTCGAAGGAACGATGGAAAGGTTCGGAACGGCGGTCTCCAAGGCGATTTCCGCAATCGCATTGTAACCCATGAGAAGGTCATAGGATGAAAGCTTTCGGTCCCGGCGCTCGATGCCCAGCCCGGTGCTGGCATTCCCTTGAGGGTCCAGATCGACGATCAGCACACGCTCACCGATGGCGGCAAGGGCGGTGGCAAGATTAATGGCGGTCGTCGTTTTGCCGACGCCGCCCTTCTGGTTGGCTATGGTGATGATCCGGTTCTTCTCGAACATGCCGCACCTGAGGATCTAGGGTTCCTTGTGCCTTAAATGACCTATTTCCAGAATCACTGAATCCGGTTCAACGGCACTCTGGTGTTTTATCAGATCGAATACCCAGCGGCCACGGGCTTTTTCGATTTCGGCCGCGTAATCCCGGCCTTTATGGAAAAATGCCCTTGCATTCGTCCCTATCATCCAGTCGGACGCGTAGAAAAGCAGCTGATCAAGCTCTGCCAGGGCCCGAGCCGATATTCGATCACAGCCGGAAATAGCCTTGGAAGCCGTTTCGATTCGCAAGGGATGCACGGAACCGCGCGCGCCGGTCTCATTCAAGGCGACCCGGAGAAATGCCGCCTTCTTTTGGTTGCTCTCCACGAGATGAACCCAGCCATCCTGCTTTTCAGACAGAAAAATTGCGGTGATGACGCCGGGAAAGCCCCCGCCCGATCCCAGATCCAACCAGCGTTGTGGCTCTGGAGAGAGCTGAAAGATCTGTGCGCTATCGGCGATGTGACGGCGCCAGAGCTCGTCCAGCGTGGATGGCGCCACGAGATTGATTGCCTTGGCCCATTTCTGAAAGAGTGCTGCAAAATGCTCTAGTTTTTGCTGCGTTTCACGTGAAACACTCTTGCCGTTCAACAGCATTTACGAGACTCGTTTAAGGTGACTGGTTGCGGCCTCTTCTTTTCTAAGAAATGCGAGGATGAGCGCAAGAGCCGCCGGCGTCATGCCGTCCACCTTGGAAGCCTGGGCAAGGTTGCTGGGATTCGCGGCCGTCAGCTTCTGCTTCAATTCATTCGAAAGGCCAGGAAGTGCTTTAAAATCAAAGGTTTGCGGGATAATCCGAGCTTCGTCCCGATAGGTGGCCTGGATATCTGCCGCCTGCCGATCCATGTAGACGGCATAGGAAGCCTCGATCTCAAGCGCCTCACCTATCTTCGCAGGGAAACGGGCCAGCTCGGGCCAAATTGCGGCAAGAGAGTGCAGCGATTGATCCGGATAGGCCAGCAACTCATACGCCGTGCGGCGCTGGCCATCCTGGTTGAGCTTCAGGCCGTAGCGAGAGGCTTCATTTGGCGTCAGGGTGAGGGAACGCAGCACCTGCCGTCCCTCATCCAGCATCTGCCGGTAGCCCCGGAACTTCGCGGCGCGCGGCGCGCCAACACATCCCAGCGAAATTCCGTTTTCCGTGAGCCTGACATCGGCATTGTCCGCCCGCAGCGACAGGCGGTATTCCGCTCGCGAGGTAAACATGCGGTAAGGCTCTGTGACGCCGCGGGATGTCAGGTCATCGATCATCACACCGATATAGGATTCCGTACGGCTGAAATGATGGGCTTCGCCACCGGCCGCACGACGGGCTGCGTTGAGACCGGCGACCAATCCCTGCGCCGCCGCCTCCTCGTAGCCGGTGGTGCCATTGATCTGGCCGGCCAGAAACAGCCCGGCAATCTTCTTGACTTCGAGACCTGCACTCAGTTCCCGCGGATCCACGTGATCGTATTCGATCGCGTAGCCGGGCTGCAATATGGCGACGTTCTCAAGACCCGGAATGGTCCGAATGAAGGCTTCCTGAACCTCTGCGGGGAGGGACGTCGATATGCCGTTGGGATAGACCGTATCGTCATCCAGGCCTTCGGGCTCCAGGAAAATTTGGTGTCCGTCCCGTTCGCCGAACCGAACGATCTTGTCCTCGATCGAGGGGCAGTAACGGGGACCGATACCTTCGATCTGGCCCGAATACATGGCCGAGCGATGAATGTTGTCGGAAATGATTCTATGGGTCGCGTCCGTCGTCCGGGTGACACCGCAGGCGATCTGCGGAGTGGTGATCCGGTCGGTCATGAACGAGAAAGGCACCGGATTCTCGTCGGCCGCCTGGCTGCCGATACCTTTCCAGTCGATCGTCTTTCCATCAAGCCTCGCCGGCGTCCCGGTCTTCAGGCGGCCGAGCCGCAGACCGAAGCGCATCAGCGTTTCCGAAAGGCCGACGGAGGGTGCCTCTCCAACACGCCCCGCCGGGATTTTCCGATCGCCGATATGGATAAGGCCGCGCAGGAAAGTGCCGGTCGTCAGTACGATCGTTCCGCATCCGAATCGGCGGCCGTCCTTGAGTTCCACGGCGGCCGCCCGCCCGCCTTCGATATCGATGTCGTGGGCGTCGCCTTCGATGATGGTGAGATTCGGGTGATCCGCCATCTCCTGCTGCATTGCCAGCCGATAGAGCTTGCGATCTGCCTGGGTCCTCGGCCCGCGCACAGCAGGACCCTTTTTCCTGTTGAGAAGACGGAACTGGATACCCGCAGCGTCCGCGACCCGCCCCATCAGACCATCCAGTGCGTCGACCTCTCGCACCAGGTGTCCCTTGCCGAGCCCGCCAATCGCGGGATTGCAGGACATGACGCCGATCGTTTCTCTTTTATGGGTGATGAGCGCCGTCCTGGCGCCCATACGGGCAGCAACGCTGGCGGCTTCGCAGCCCGCATGTCCCCCGCCGATCACGATCACGTCGAATGCCATGTCCATTTTCCGTCACCTCACGAAGCGTCGCAACAGCGATGTTTCACGTGAATCATTTGCCGATGCAAAACTGCGAAAAAATCACGTCCAGGAGCTGCTCGACATCCACACGGCCGGTGATACGGCCCAAGGATGACGCCGCGGCACGAAGGTTCTCAGCCCGGATATCCAATTCGGTGCCGTTTAACGCTTCTGCAATGGAATTGGAAGCCTCTTTCAAATACTGGATGTGCCGGAGGCGGTTGGGCACGAGCGATCCGGACCATGCGTTCCGCAATTCAGCGAGGATGCGAGCGCGCAGCTCCTCCAGGCCTTCTCCCGTTCGGCTCGATATGCAAAGATCATAATCCGGCGATGGCCCGTGCTGATCCAGCTTGCTCCCTATACGCAGCACGTTCGGCGAAGCGATATCGGCGATATGTTTCGAGTCCGAATTGATTTCGAGGAGCTGCAGGATCATGTCGGCTTGTTCGATCGCAACCTTCGCACGACGAACTCCTTCCTGTTCGACCCGATCCTCGCTCTCCCGAAGGCCAGCCGTGTCGAAGAAGCGAACGAGATAACCCTCCATATCGATGTCGACATGCAGAATATCGCGCGTGGTGCCTGCGATCTCGGTTACGATTGCTACTTCCCGTTTTGCTAACGCATTGAGAAGACTTGATTTCCCGGCGTTCGGCGGCCCGGCTATGACGACTTTGTAGCCGTCTCGGATGATCTCCCCGGACTTTGCCGCTGCGATATGCCCTTCGATCTCCAGAAGGAGCTCGGCCATATCCGCCCAGACACGATCCGAAACCGCTCCCGGGACGTCATCCTCATCCGCAAAGTCGAGCTCCGCCTCGATGAGAGCCCTGGCTCGGGTGAGGCGCTCCGCCCATGCCATGTAGAGCGCCGATTGCTTCCCAAAGCTCTGCTCGATTGCGAGGCGCCTCTGCATCTCGGTCTCTGCCGCAATGAGATCCGCAAGCCCTTCCACTTCGACGAGATCCAGTTTGCCGTTCTCGAAAGCGCGCCTGGAAAACTCTCCGGCTTCCGCCAGACGCAGCCCGGGAATGGCAGCAAGCTCCTCATAAATCGCCGAAACCACCGCCCGGCTTCCATGCAGATGGAGCTCCACGCAATCTTCACCCGTGAAAGAATGCGGCCCCGGAAAGCTGACGACCACCGCCTTGTCGATGACAAGACCGTTACGATTCCGAATCGTCCGCAAGCCTGTTCTTCTATGGGTCGGCAAGTCGCCGGCCAAACTGCTTGCCACCTTGAGAGCCAGAGGACCGCTCAAGCGCACCACGGCGACACCCGCCGGCAAGGTGCCGCTGGAAAGCGCGAAGATCGTATCGTCAGAGCGGGTCATCGGAGAGCTTTATCAAGATCGGGCCGCAAATTCAAAAGCGCCCGGACCAGCCGGGCGCTCTTGATAAAGACGAATCCGGCTAAGGATCAGGTATTCATCGAGTCGAAGAAATCCGAATTGTTCTTCGTCTGCTTCAATTTGTCGATCAGGAACTCGATCGCGTCCGTCGTGCCCATCGGGGCAAGGATGCGGCGAAGCACGAAAATCTTCTGGAGATCCTGGCGCGGCACGAGCAGGTCCTCCTTGCGCGTGCCGGACTTGAGAATGTCCATGGCCGGGAAGATGCGCTTGTCCGCGACCTTGCGGTCCAGCACGATTTCCGAATTGCCGGTGCCCTTGAACTCTTCGAAGATGACTTCGTCCATGCGGCTGCCGGTGTCGATCAGCGCCGTGGCGATGATCGTCAGCGAACCGCCTTCTTCGATATTGCGGGCCGCGCCGAAGAAACGCTTCGGCCGCTGCAGGGCGTTGGCGTCCACGCCGCCCGTCAGAACCTTGCCCGAAGAGGGAACGACCGTGTTGTAGGCGCGGCCGAGGCGGGTGATCGAATCGAGCAGGATGACGACGTCGCGGCCATGCTCGACGAGGCGCTTGGCCTTTTCGATGACCATTTCGGCGACCTGGACGTGGCGGACGGCCGGCTCGTCGAAAGTGGAGGATACCACCTCGCCGCGCACGGAGCGCTGCATGTCCGTCACTTCTTCCGGACGCTCGTCGATCAGAAGAACGATCAGATAGCATTCCGGATGGTTGGCGGTGATCGAATGGGCGATGTTCTGCAGGAGAACGGTCTTGCCGGTGCGCGGCGGCGCCACGATCAGCCCGCGCTGGCCCTTGCCGAGCGGCGCCACGAGATCGATGACGCGTGCCGAAAGATCTTTGGAAGTGGGAACGTCGAGTTCCATCTTGAACCGCTCGTTCGGATAGAGCGGCGTCAGATTGTCGAAATGAACCTTGTGCCGGATCTTCTCCGGATCGTCGAAATTGATGGTGTTGACCTTGAGGAGCGCGAAATAACGCTCGCCTTCCTTGGGACCGCGAATCGGACCCTCGACGGTGTCGCCGGTCTTCAGCGAGAAGCGGCGGATCTGGGAAGGAGAGATGTAGATATCGTCCGGACCCGGCAGATAGTTGGCGTTCGCCGACCGCAGGAAACCGAATCCGTCCTGCAAGACCTCGACCACGCCTTCGCCGATGATCTCGACGTCCTGGCTTGCCAGAACCTTGAGGATCGCGAACATCAGCTCCTGCTTGCGCATTGTGCTGGCATTCTCGACCTCCAGCGATTCGGCGAAGGTCAGCAAATCGGTCGGAGATTTGCTCTTGAGTTCTTGAAGCTTCATTTCAGCCATGAAGAGGGGACCACGTTAGGAATTTTAGGGGGAATCTAGGCGTGTCGGTGAAATTCGCTACCGCGGAAGATGATCCGGGGACGACGGGAAATTACACGCATGCCACGAGATGAGATGGCCGTGAAAATAGCGATTCACGTGGGAGCCCGCAAGGGGCAACACGGAAATCTTGCCAAAGAAAGAAATTCAAAAGGGTTTCACGATCACGAGAATGACGATGCCGATCATCAGAAGAGTGGGAATCTCGTTCATCATCCGCCAGTAACGCGGCGATTTACGCGGGCCGTCCGCGGCAAAATTCCGCACGGCACGACTGAACAGAACATGCACCATGGTCAGCAACACGACCAGTCCGATCTTGGCATGCAGCCAGCCGCCCTGGAATTCATAGACATTCCAGGCGAGGAAGAGACCCAGCACCCAGGTGATCATCATCGCCGGGTTCATGATGATCTTCAAGAGCCGCTGCTCCATCATCTTGAAGGTTTCCGACTGTGCCGAGCCGGGCTCGGCATCGCTGTGATAGATGAAAAGCCGCGGCATGTAGAGAAGCCCCGCCATCCAGGAGATGACGGCGATGACATGGAAGGCCTTGATATAAAGGATGAAATCGTCCGGCCGGGCAAAATAGACGGCCAGCAGGATGGCCATGAAGACCGCAAGCGCGATGACTGCGCGGATCGCGGATCGCCTCCCGGCCGCCTTGCCGGATTGCAATTCGGAGGCACTCATGCCTTCGCTCCCCGCACGCGTTCGATCAGGGCCGTGACGTGATCCGGATCGGCCTCCGGCGTGATGCCATGGCCGAGGTTGAAGATCAGCGGCCCATCGCCGAGCCTCTCGAGAACGGCGTCTATGCCTTCCGCCAGAGACTTTCCTCCCGCGACGACCCGCATCGGATCGAGATTGCCCTGGACCGGACCGTCCTTCTGCAGCTCGGCCGCAAAGGAAAGCGGCACCGACCAGTCGAGGCCGATCGCGTCGGCCCCCGTTTTCTGACGATAGGATTTCAGGTTGAGGCCCGCGCCCTTGGCAAAGGCAATGATCTTCGCGTTCGGCCGCGCGCTCCGAACGAGCCCGATCATGCGTGCGACGGGTCTTGCCGCATAGAGGTCGAACTCCCGTTCTCCCAGGACACCCGCCCAGGAATCGAATATCTGCACCGCATCGGCGCCGGCATCGATCTGCGCGATCAGATATTCCGCGGAAATCTCGGCGAGAAAGGAAAGCAGCTTCTCGAAGGCTTCGGGGTGACGATAGGCAAAGAGCCGGGCAGGGGCCTGATCCGGCGTCCCATGGCCGGCGATCATGTAGGTCGCAACCGTCCAGGGCGCGCCGCAGAAGCCGAGCAGCGCGGTTTCTTCGGGTAGTACCCTTCTCAGCCGGCCCACCGTCTCGATCACCGGCGCCAGATGATCGAGAACTCCCTGGTTCCTCAGCCCCTGGATACCGGAAGCATCGATCGGGTCCATCCGCGGGCCTTCGCCCTGCGCGAAACGCACGTTCCTTTTCAAAGCGTCCGGTATGACCAGGATGTCGGAAAACAGGATTGCCGCATCGAAACCATAACGCCGGATCGGCTGCAAGGTCACTTCGACCGCCAGATCCGGCGTATAACAGAGATCGAGGAAACTGCCGGCCTTGGCGCGGGTTTCCCGGTATTCCGGCAGATAGCGTCCCGCCTGTCTCATGAGCCAGATCGGCGGCGGGGCAACGGTCTTGCCTTCCAGCACCTCGACGATCCTGCGGGTCTTGCCGGTCAATGGGTTCTCCCTAAACAAAGAAAAGGATTTTAAAAGAGTTTCTATTTCTTAGAGTCGGTGAGTAGCAAGGATTAAAGTGAAATCACAGCCGACGCGACGATCCGCCGCCCTTAAGCCTGTTCGGGAACAATATCGGCATCTGAAATGAGGATTGACGGGAGAAGCACGATTCACCCAGGAATTCCAAGGAGATGGAACCCATCGATCTTCTTCGTTGGCTGTGAATAAGCTGGGGACAAGGAAAATGCTTGATGCGGTTGTCCCCAGAGCGCACAAGCGTCCCTGTACCCTGTCCGACGAATATGCGGATGTGGAAAACGAGACGGTTTTCCCGAAGCCGGTGTCCTCTGCCCGAGACATCGATCGTCTCTCCCGAGTTGTCAACAAAGGGTTAAGTTTAGCGTGGAGAACAGAAAAAACTTCTTCCATCTGCACCTGATATCTGACTCGACGGGCGAGACCCTCATCTCCGCCGGGCGGGCCGTCTCGGTGCAATTCCAGTCGTCGCTTGCGATCGAGCACGTCTACCCGCTGATCAGGAACCGGAAACAGCTCCTGGCGGTGCTCGATGCCGTCGACGAGGAGCCGGGGATCGTCCTTTATACCATCGTCGACCAGGAGCTCGCCGGGTTTATCGACCAGCGCTGCCGTGAGATGGGCCTGCCATGCGTCAACGTGCTCGAACCGGTCATGGCGACGTTCCAGGCCTATCTCGGCGCGCCGTCGCGCCGCCGTGTCGGCGCCCAGCACGCTTTGAACGCCGATTATTTCAAGCGCATCGAAGCGCTCAACTTCACTATGGATCATGACGACGGACAGCTGCCGGAGGATTACGACGAGGCGGATGTCGTGTTGATCGGCATCAGCCGCACGTCGAAGACGCCGACCAGCATCTATCTGGCGAACCGCGGCATCAAGACCGCCAATATCCCGATCGTTCCGGGCGTCGATCTGCCGGAAAGTCTTTACCGGGCCACGCATCCGCTGATCGTCGGCCTGGTCGCGACGACCGACCGCATCAGCCAGGTGCGCGAGAACCGCGAGCTGGGGGCGACGCACGGCTTCGACCGCCGTCATTATACGGACCGCGCGACGATCAACGAGGAACTGAAATATGCCCGCGCGCTCTGTGCCCGGCACAATTGGCCGGTCATCGACGTGACGCGGCGCTCGATCGAAGAGACGGCCGCCGCCATCGTTGCGCTGCGCCCGAAGCTGCGTTAAGCGGGACTGCTATCGCCTCAGGGAGATTTTTCGTGGCAGCGCCTCTCGTCCTTGCTTCCTCCAGCCCATTCCGCCGGATGCTGATGGAAAACGCCGGCCTTACGTTCGAAAGCCGTGCTGCCGATATAGATGAGCGGAAGATCGAAGCCGGCCTCGAAAGTGCCCTGCCGGATGAGGTTGCCTCGACGCTCGCCAAGGCCAAGGCTCTGGAGGTGAGCAGCCATTTTCCGGAGGCTCTGGTGATCGGATCGGATCAGACCATGTCGCTCGGCAGCCGAGTCTATCATAAGCCGAAGTCCCTTGCGGAAGCGAAGGAAAGCCTGCTGTCGCTCTCCGGCAAGACCCATCGGCTGAACAGCGCGATCGCGCTTGCCCGGAACGATGAGGTCGTCTGGGAGCATATCGCCCATGCGGACCTGACGGTCCGGATGTTGAGCGAAAGTTTCGTCGACCGCTATCTGGAGCGCGTCGGGAAAAAGGTCTTCGGCAGCGTCGGCGCCTATCAGCTGGAGGGGGAGGGCATCCAGCTCTTTTCGAAGATCGAGGGCGACTATTTCACCATCCTCGGCTTGCCCATGCTGCCGCTCCTGCAAAAGCTGCGCGTGCTCGGAGCCATCGATGGCTGATTCACGTGAAACATTTTTGGTTAACGCATTCGTCACGGGCTGGCCGGTGAAGCATTCGCGTTCGCCGCTGATCCACGGATACTGGCTGAAGCAGTTCGGCATCGCCGGCAGCTACAGGGCCCTGCCGATATCCGAAGAGGACTTTCCGGCCTTCATCCGGTCCCTGAAGGATGGCGCATCCGGATATCGCGGCGGCAATGTCACGATCCCGCACAAGGAACTGGCCTTCAAGCTGGCCGACCGGCCGGACGCCTTGGCCGAGGAGCTTGGCGCATCGAACACGCTCTGGATGGAGAACGGTCTGCTCCATGCCACGAATACGGACGGTTATGGTTTCACGGCCAATCTCGACGATCGCCATCCCGGCTGGGACCGGACCCACCGTGCCGTGATCTTCGGTGCCGGCGGCGCAAGCCGCGCCGTCATCCAGGCAATCCGGGATCGCGGCATCGGCGAGATTCACGTCGTCAACCGCACAGTCCCCCGCGCGCAGGAATTGGCCGATCGGTTCGGCCCGAAAGTGCGTGCCCATCCCGTTGAAGCGTTGGCTGAGGTAATGTCGGGCGCAGGCCTGTTCGTCAACACGACCTCACTCGGCATGGATGGCAGCGAAGCGCCGCCAGTCGACTTCACGCCTCTCGTGGATGGCGCTGTCGTCACCGACATCGTCTATGTGCCGCTGAAGACGCCGTTGCTCGCCCGGGCGGAAGAGCAGGGATTTGCCACTGTCGACGGGCTCGGTATGCTCCTGCATCAGGCCGTACCCGGTTTCGAAAAGTGGTTCGGCCGCCGGCCGGTGGTCGACAAGGCGCTCCGCGATCTCGTCATCGCCGACATGGAAGGGCATGGATGATCGTCATCGGACTTACCGGCTCCATCGGCATGGGAAAATCCACGACCGCGAAAATGTTCGCGGACGAAGGCGTGCCGGTGAACGATTCCGATGCGGTGGTCCACGACCTCTACCGCACCGATGCGGTGGGACCGGTCGGCGAGGCCTTCCCGGGCACCGTGAAAGACGGCGTCATCGACCGGCGGGAACTCTCCCGCCAGCTCGCGGCCCAACCGGAAAAATTCCCCGTGCTCGAAGCGATCGTGCATCCGCTGGTGCGGAGCCGTGAGCTCGAGTTTCTGAAGCGCCGCCGCGAAGCGGGCGCCGATCTTGTGCTTCTCGATATTCCGCTGCTCTTCGAGGTGAAGGGCGAAAACCGTGTGGATGTCATCGTCGTCGTCACCTGCGATCCACAGATCCAGCGTGAAAGAGTGCTTGCGCGACCGGGCATGACAGAGGAAAAATTGGCGATGATTCTCTCCCGCCAGATGCCCGATGCGGAAAAGCGGAGAAGAGCCGATTTCCTGGTAGATACGGGGCTCGGGCTGGAAGCGGCGAGGGAAAGGGTGCGGGAAGTCATCGCCTCCTTGAGGGCCGGAAAGACGAGCGAGAAGCCAGATGCGTGAAATCATATTCGATACGGAAACCACGGGCCTCGAATCGAAATTCGATCGGGTGATCGAGATCGGCGGTGTCGAGCTCATCAACAATTTCCCGACCGGAAAGACCCTGCATCTCTATATCAATCCGGGCGACCGGAAGGTTCATCCCGATGCGCTGGCGGTGCATGGCATCACCGACGAATTCCTGAAGGACAAGCCGGGCTTCGCCGAGGTCGTCGATCAGATCATTGAGTTCTTCGATGGCGCCAAGTGGATCGCCCATAATGCGACATTCGACATGGGTTTCATCAATGCCGAGTTCGACAGGCTCGGTCTGCCCCCCGTGATGTCCGACCGGGTCGTCGATACGCTGGCCATGGCCCGCCGCAAGCATCCGATGGGTCCGAACTCGCTCGATGCGCTCTGCCGCCGTTACGGCATCGACAACGCCCACCGCACCAAGCACGGCGCGCTTCTCGACTCCGAACTTTTGGCCGAAGTCTATATCGAGATGACCGGTGGCCGGCAGGCTGCTCTCGGCCTGACGGGCGTCGAGCAGTCGACGACGGTGATCGAGGTCGAAGAAGTCGTGGTGAGCGTCACCGGCCGCCCAAGGGCTTTGCCGAACCGGCTGACGGAATTGGAGCTCGAAGCCCATGCCGCCATGGTCGCGTCCATGAAGGGTAAGTCAATCTGGCTCGAATACGAGCCCGTCGAACAGGCGGCCGAATGAGAAAAGCCCGGGTCATGCCCGGGCTCCCTGTCCATATCGGCGGTTGGCCGGCTTAGCTGTTGAGCGCCTGCACCTTGGAGCGGGCCTGTTCTTCGGCCATGCGCTGGGTGAACATCTGCGCAAAATCGATCGGATCGATCATCAGCGGCGGGAAACCGCCGTTGCGCGTCACGTCGGCGATGATCTGACGGGCGAAGGGGAAGAGCAGCCGCGGGCATTCGATGAAGAGCAGCGGCAGCATATGCTCCTGCGGAAAGCCGGTGATGCGGAAGACGCCGCCATAGACCAGTTCGGCGGCGAAGACGACCTTGTCGCCTTCCTTGGCTTCCGCATTCAGCGTCAGCACGACGTCGAAGTCCGCCTCGGAGAGGGGGTTGGCGTTGACGTTGACGTTGATGGTGATCGCCGGCGCCTTGTCGCGCGCTTGGAGCGAACGGGGTGCGCCGGGGTTCTCGAAGGAGAGATCCTTGGTGTATTGCGCCAGGATATTGAGGGACGGCGTTGCCGCCTGGTTGTTTTCGTCTGCCATGGGACTTCCTCGAGACTTTGAGCGTTGAGGCCCTCTAACATTTAGGGCCGGAACGTTTCAAGGCTAAATGGGCGTTCCGGCCTGCAGCCTTGGCAAACCCGGTCGGGCGCTCAAGGTTCCCCGTTTCGCGGCCCGGTCCAGGGAGAAGAGGAATTGGGCGGAGAGGAGTCGGGATCGCGATGGAAATCCTGCTCGTCGAGATCGACCACCGGTCCCGGCTTCCTTCCTTCCCCGGAGGGTCTTCCGCCATCGTAGCGATAGCTCGTGCTGCCGGGCGAACGGACCACCACGATGCGCCGGCCGATCAGCGACCAGAGAAGGCTGCGCACGAAAGGGATGAAGAGTGCGAGCCCGATGATGTCGGTGATGAAACCGGGCAACAGAAGCAGAATGCCGGCCACGACGATCATCGCGGCGTCGATGAGGGTTCTTGCCGGCATCCGGCCCTCGCGGCCCTCGGTGGAAATCTGTCTCAGGATATGCATGCCCTGGCTGCGGAGCAGAACCGCACCGAGCACCGCGGTGCCGACGACCAGGCCGAGTGTCGCCCAGAGACCGACCGCACGCCCGACGAGCACGAAGCCGGCGATTTCCATAAGCGGCCAGCCGATGAGAATAAGCGGCACGAGAAAGAAACGCATGGTGTTCCCAGTTCTTCACAAGGCCGGCAGTATTCCGGCGCTAACGTCTTCGCCATTTGAATGATCGGCGGATGCGGACTATATGAGAAAGTGTACCGAACATTTAAACAGCATTGCGGGTTAAGATGGGTTCCAACGACTTTATAACACTCTTTTTCCTGGTCGCCGCCGTTCTGATCTTCCTGCAACTGCGCAGTGTGCTCGGCCGGCGGACGGGAAACGAGAAGCCGCCGTTCGATCCCTTCAGTCCTCGGGATGTCGCGAAGAATGCGAACGGGGACGACGGCAAGGTGGTGACGCTGCCGCGCCGTGATGCGCAGGACGATGAGCAGCGTTACGCGGATATCGATGCGGTGGCGAAGCCCGATACGCCGTTGAACGCGGCCCTTCGCGAAGTGGTCAAGGCCGATCCCTCCTTTCAACCCCGCGAGTTTCTGAACGGCGCCCGCATGGCTTACGAGATGATCGTCATGGCCTTTGCCGATGGCGACCGTAAGACGCTGAAAGGCCTTCTGTCCAAGGAGGTCTTTGACGGATTTGATGCGGCGATTTCCGAACGCGAAGCCCGAGGCGAAGTGGTGAAATCCACCTTCGTCGGTATTGATAAGGCGGATATCACCCAGGCGGCGCTCAAGGATTCGGAGGTTCAGGTGACGGTTCGCATCGTCAGCCAGCTGATCTCCGCCACCTATGACAAGGCCGGCACGCTGATCGAGGGTGACCAGGAGACCGTCGCCGAGGTCACCGATATATGGACTTTCGCTCGCGATATCCGCTCCCGCGACCCGAACTGGAAGCTGGTCGCCACCGAATCCGAGCAATGACGGGCAGTTTCGCGGATTTCACGCTCCGGCCGGTTTCCTTTTCCGATCTTGCGGGATGGAAAGACGACGATCCGAGGCCGCTCTTTGCCGGCATGCAGGCGTGCCTGGAGCATGTCCGCAAGGTCAAACCTTATCGCACAGGCTCGCTCGGCCTGACGGCAAATGAGCTCGCTGCTCTTCTCGAGGCCGTCGGCGATGCACCGGCCGATGCCGCTTCCGCCCGCGCCTTTTTCGAAACCCGTTGCACGCCGTTCCTGATCTCCCGCAATGATGGACGGCGCGGTTTCGTTACGGCCTTTTACGAGCCGGAGGTCGAGGTTTCGGACAGGCGCGACGAGGTCTGGACCCATCCCTTTTACTATCGCCCGGATGATCTCGTCGATCTGGATGACACGAACCGGCCCGCGCGGATGGACTCCGGCTACATGTTCGGTCGCCGGACGCCTGAGGGCATCTGTCCTTATCCGGATCGCGGCGAGATCGATCGCGGCTTTCTCGAAGGCCGGGGCCTGGAGATCGCCTATGCGAAGTCGAAGGTCGACGTCTTCTTCACCCATGTTCAGGGCGCGGCGCGGCTGAAATACCCGGACGGAAGAGTGCGGCGGATCACCTATGCGGCCAAGGCCGGCCATCCTTTCTCGCCCATCGGCAAGCTCCTGATCGATCGCGGCGAGATCGAGCCGGCGCAGATATCCATGCAGAGCATTCGCGCCTGGCTCGGTCGGAACCCGGCTAAGGTCGACGAAGTTCTCTGGCACAATCGGTCCTATATCTTCTTTCGCGATGCGGATGTTTCCGACCCGTCGCTCGGGCCGGTGGCTGCAGCCAAGGTGCCGCTGATTGCCGGCCGATCGCTCGCCGTCGACAGGCAGATCCACACGTTCGGCTTTCCGTTCTTCATCCGCTCCGAGAGCCTGACCCATCTTACCGGCGGAAAGCCCTTTGGACGGCTGATGTTGGCCCTCGACACCGGCTCTGCGATCGTCGGTCCGGCGCGAGGCGATATTTTCACCGGCTCCGGGTTCGAAGCGGGCGAATTGGCGGGAACGGTGCGCAACGATGCGGATTTCTATATCCTCGTCCCCAAGGCGGCAGCCGGAAGGTACGGCGGATGAAGAGCGGTCGGAAACTCGATCCGGAAGAGCGTATCCTTTGGGGCAAGGTGGCCAAATCCACCCGTGCGCTCCCGGGCCGGATGAAGGAAATCCTGGAATTCGAGGAAGAGGAGGCGACAAAGCTTGCCTCGGAGGAAGCGGCGAAGCCGGAACCTGCTCCGGCGCCGAAAAGCTGGGCAACGGAAATAGCGGCTCCGAAGGCAGGGAAGCCCGGCGGCATCCACCATCCTCTCGAAAAGCCGGTGAAGAAAAAGCTCGCCAAGGGTCGCCTGCCGATCGAAGCGCGTCTTGATCTCCATGGCCTATTCCAGGCAGAGGCGCATGATCTGCTGCTCGATTTTCTGTTTCGGGCCCATGAGCGCGGGCTTCGTCACGTTCTTGTCATCACGGGCAAGGGCAGTTCGATGGGCAGCGAAGGCGCGCTCCGTCGGGCGGTGCCGCTCTGGTTCTCCAAGGCGGAGTTTCGCTTTCTGATCTCGTCCTATGAATGGGCGGCGCGGCATCACGGCGGCGAAGGCGCCATGTATGTGCGGCTCGCCCGCAGTCCCAGGGACAATCGCGGAGGTAGGTTCCGGGAGGATTGGGAATGACGCCTTTCGGTCAGGCGCTTCGGGAGCTTCGCCGGCGCAAGGGCGTCACCCAGCGCAAGCTTGCGGAAGCGATCGGCGTTACGCCGGCCTATCTTTCCGCGTTGGAACATGGCCGGCGCGGCAAGCCGACCTTCGAGCTTCTGCAGCGGATCGCCGGTTACTTCAACGTCATCTGGGACGAGGCGGAGGAATTGTTCCGTCTGGCGGATGCCTCCCGGCCGAAGGTCGTGCTGGATACGTCGGGCCTTCCGGCACCGTATACGGCCTTCGCCAATCGTCTCGCGCAAGCGATTCGCACTTTGCCGCCGGACGTGATAGAAGAAATGGACACGCTGCTGGAGAAAAGCCGTCTTTCCGGTTAAATTCGGCACGCATCCACGGCTTTCCTGCCGCTTTCACAGGGCTCAACCTTTAGAAACCGCCCCGATTTCCCTATATTCTAAGGGTGGAATGGCCGGTGATTCGCTTAACCGGCATCTCAAACGAATTGGAAGATAATTGATGACCGATACACCCGTCAGCGAGAATGGCGCGAGTGCCGAATATGGTGCCGACTCGATCAAGGTTCTGAAGGGCCTCGATGCCGTCCGCAAGCGTCCCGGCATGTATATCGGCGATACCGACGACGGCTCCGGCCTGCATCACATGGTCTACGAAGTGGTCGACAACGCGATCGACGAGGCGCTGGCCGGCCATGCCGACCTGGTGACCGTCACGCTCAATCCGGATGGTTCCGTCACCGTGACCGACAACGGCCGCGGCATCCCGACGGCTATCCATAGCGGCGAGGGTGTCTCGGCCGCCGAAGTCATCATGACCCAGCTGCATGCGGGCGGCAAGTTCGACCAGAATTCCTACAAGGTCTCCGGCGGCCTGCACGGCGTCGGCGTCTCCGTCGTCAATGCGCTTTCCGTCTGGCTGAGGCTGCGCATCCGCCGCGATGGCAAGATCCACGAGATCTCCTTCACGCATGGCGTTGCCGATGAGCCGCTCAAGGTGGTCGGCGAATATGAGGGCCGCTCGGGCACCGAGGTCACCTTCCTCGCCAGCCCTCAAACCTTCACGATGACCGAGTATGACTACAACACGCTCGAGCATCGCCTGCGCGAACTGGCCTTCCTGAACTCTGGCGTCAGAATCCGGCTCACGGACAAGCGTAAGCCGGATATCAAGGAGGAGGAGATGATCTATGACGGCGGCCTTGAGGCCTTCGTCCGTTATCTCGACCGTTCCAAGAAGCCGCTCGTCGATAAGCCGGTCGCCATCAAGGGTGAGAAGGACGGCATCACCGTGGAGGTGGCCATGTGGTGGAACGACAGCTACCACGAAAACGTGCTCTGCTTCACCAACAACATCCCGCAGCGGGACGGCGGCACGCATATGGCCGGTTTCCGCGGCGCGCTGACGCGTCAGGTCACGTCCTATGCCGAGACTTCCGGCATCACCAAGAAGGAAAAGGTTACGCTGCAGGGCGAAGACTGCCGTGAAGGCCTGACCGCCGTCTTGTCGGTAAAGGTGCCGGATCCGAAATTCTCCTCGCAGACCAAGGACAAGCTGGTTTCCTCGGAAGTCCGCCCCGTGGTCGAAAGCCTTGTGAACGAGGCGCTGAACACCTGGTTCGAGGAACATCCGAGCGAAGCCAGGGTCCTGGTCGGCAAGGTAGTGGAAGCCGCCGTCGCTCGCGAGGCGGCGCGCAAGGCGCGCGAACTGACCCGCCGCAAGGGCGTTCTCGACATCGCCTCGCTTCCCGGCAAGCTCGCCGATTGCTCCGAGCGCGATCCGGCCAAGTCCGAACTCTTCCTTGTCGAGGGTGATTCCGCAGGCGGCTCCGCCAAACAGGGCCGTTCGCGTGAGAACCAGGCGATCCTTCCGCTGCGCGGCAAGATTTTGAATGTCGAGCGCGCCCGTTTCGACAAGATGCTGTCGAGCCAGGAAATCGGAACGCTGATCACCGCGCTCGGCACCTCGATCGGCAAGGACGAGTTCAACGCCGACAAGCTGCGATACCACAAGATCATCATCATGACGGACGCGGACGTCGACGGCGCCCATATCCGCACGCTGCTCCTGACCTTCTTCTTCCGCCAGATGCCGGACCTGATCGAGCGCGGCCACATCTATATCGCCCAGCCGCCGCTCTATAAGGTCACTCGCGGCAAATCGATCCAGTATCTCAAGAACGAGGCGGCGCTGGAGGAATACCTGATCAGCATGGGTCTCGAAGAGGCCACCCTGACGCTTGGCTCCGGCGAAGTGCGCGCCGGCCAGGACCTTCGCGAGGTCATCCAGGACGCGCTGCGGCTTCGCTCGCTGGTCGAGGGCCTGCATTCCCGCTACAGCCGCTCGATCATCGAACAGGCGGCGATCGCCGGCGCGTTGAACCCGGAACTGACGGACAACCGCGAGCGCGCCCAGCAGACGGCCGATGAGGTCGCCCGCCGTCTCGACATGATCGCGGAAGAAACCGAGCGCGGCTGGTCGGGCCACGTGACGGGCGAGGGCGGCTTGCGCTTCGAGCGCATGGTGCGCGGCGTCCGCGAAGTCGCGGTCCTCGACGTGGCGCTGATCGGTTCGGCGGATGCCCGCCATATCGACCAGATGACGGCGCGCCTGCAGGAAATCTATCACACGCCGCCGGTTCTTGCCCGCAAGGACGGCGAGCAGGAAATTTCCGGTCCGCGGGCACTGCTCGACTCGATCTTCGCGTCAGGCCGCAAGGGTCTTTCGATGCAGCGCTACAAGGGCCTCGGCGAGATGAATGCCGAGCAGCTTTGGGAAACGACGCTCGACCCGAACGTCCGCTCGCTGCTGCAGGTGAAGGTGAACGACGCGACCGATGCCGACGGCCTCTTCTCGCGCCTGATGGGCGACGAGGTCGAGCCGCGCCGCGAGTTCATCCAGGACAATGCGCTGAGCGTCGCCAACCTCGATATTTAAAGCATCCTCGGGCTTGTCCCGAGCACGACGGAAGAAAACAAAAGCGGCAGTCCTCGTGACCGCCGTTTTTGCTTGTCCAGCAAAAAATGTTTCACGTGAATCTTTCCTGTGGATATGGATTCACGTGAAACACATCTGGAAGAACCTCAAGGTTCGCCGGTGAATTTTCCCTCGAAGGCGATTTCGGAAACCGGCTTCCGCTTGCTCGGCACTTCCCGTTCCCTGAGGTCGTCAGGCAGGGTGCTCTTGTCGGCGATCCGGCCGATCGCCGCCGCCGCTTCGACGCGATATCCCTCGGGGAGGCCGAGCGCTTCGACGGCCTTCTCCTTGTCGAACCCTTCCATGCCATGCGCATGGTACCCGAGCTTCATCGTCTGGCAGATGACCGAGAACCAGGCCGCACCCGTATCGTAGGAATGGGTATAGGCGGGCTTCCGTTCGCCGTCCTTCGAAACCTGATAAGTCTTCGAGACGACGAACATCAGCGCCGCCGCATTTTTCGCCCAGCGCTGATTTCCGGGGCTCAGGATATCGACGAGAACAGGAAACGAGGGCGTGCCGCGCAATGCGTAGATGAACCGCCAGGGCTGGTTGTTGCCGGAGGAAGGTGCCCAATGGGCGGCATCCAATATGGTCAGCATCGTCTCCCGGGTGATCGTCTCGTCGGTAAAGGCGCGCGGCGACCAGCGATCCAGGAAGAAGACGTCGATCGGAAATTCCGAGTCGCGGGTATTGCTGCTGGTCATGGCATCCTCTTGAAATCGCTGTTGCCGGTCTGGCCGGGAAGAAGAGAATAGGCCGGTTTGCCCCCTTGGCAACAGATGCTTCGTGCCGACGCAGAACGGGGGTGACAAGCCGGGAGGCTTGCTCCATAAAACTCTCCGACGAAGTGGAGGGACATCCTTTGAAATTGATGCGCGTTGGCGAGCCGGGCCATGAAAAACCGGCAATTCTGGACGGCAAAGGCAAGATCCGCGATCTTTCCGGCCATGTGGCCGATATCGCCGGCACGGGGATTTCCCCGGAAGGCCTGGCGAAGATCGCCGCTCTCGATCTGGAAAATCTGCCGGAACTGCAGCCGGTCCGCATAGGCCCCTGCGTCGCCGGCACCGGCAAGTTTATCTGCATCGGCCTCAACTATTCCGACCATGCCGCCGAGACGGGCGCCACTGTCCCCCCGGAGCCGATCATCTTCATGAAGGCGACGTCGGCCATCTGCGGCCCGAACGACGACGTGATCATCCCGCGCGGGTCTGTGAAGACCGACTGGGAGGTGGAACTCGGCGTCGTTATCGGCAAGACCGCGAAATATGTCTCCGAAGCCGATGCACTGGATTATGTTGCCGGCTACTGCCTGACCAACGACGTTTCTGAACGTGCCTTCCAGGCGGAGCGCTCCGGACAGTGGACCAAGGGCAAGTCCTGCGATACGTTCGGGCCGATCGGCCCCTGGCTTGTCACCAAGGACGAGGTCGCCGACCCGCAGAACCTCGGCATGTGGCTCACCGTCAACGGCGAAAAGATGCAGAACGGCTCGACCCGCACCATGGTCTACGGCGTCCGTTATCTGGTCTCCTATCTCAGCCAGTTCATGTCGCTGCATCCGGGGGACGTCATCTCCACCGGCACGCCGCCGGGCGTCGGTCTCGGCATGAAGCCGCCCCGCTATCTCAAGGCCGGAGATGTCGTCGAGCTCGGCATCGAAGGTCTCGGCACCCAGCGCCAGACCTTCGTGGCTGACCTTTGACGTTGCGAAAGTGCGCAAAACAAATAACCTGTAAGCGGCTGCAGGATCCGTGTCTCCGGCGGACACGGGTCCTTAACCACCCTTGGAAGGCGGAACTTTAAGCCTTAAATGTCATTGTAAGGATACCGGATCATCCGGGCGTCCGTTCATTCTTCCCTCGGCAAACCAAGCCGGTATCTCCTCATATGTTGCACCGCAGTAAAAAAGTGCTAGCTTATCCCGCAATTGCTGCTGAACCGATCGGTTCGATGTCTCTGTCGAATACGTTGTCGGAAATCACGAGAGGTGGCACTTCGATGTTCTATCAGCTCTACGAGATGAACCATGCCGCCATGGCGCCGTTCCGCGCCGCGGCGGATGCCATGCGATTCTTCTACGCCAATCCGCTCAATCCGGTGTCGCAGACCGAGTTCGGCCGTACGCTGTCTGCGGGCCTCGAGGTCTTCGAGCGCGTGACGCGCCGTTACGGCAAGCCGGAATTCGGCCTTCCCGAAACTGTCGTTGACGGCCAGCCCGTGGCGGTCACGGAGGAGATTGTCTGGAAAAAGCCTTTCTGCAATCTCCTGCATTTCCGCCGCGACCTGCCGGCCGGCCGGGCTGCGGACCAGAAGATCCTGATCGTGGCGCCCATGTCGGGCCACTATGCGACGCTGCTGCGCGGCACCGTGGAAGCGCTTCTGCCGCATGCGGATGTCTACATCACCGACTGGATCGATGCCCGCATGGTGCCGGTCACCGACGGCCGGTTCGATCTTGACGACTACATCGACTACGTCATCGAGATGACGCATGTCATCGGTGCCGGCACGCATGTCATCGGCGTCTGTCAGCCCTCCGTGCCGGTTCTGGCGGCCGTGGCGGTGATGGAGTCCCAGCGGGATTCGATGCTGCCGGCCTCGATGATCCTCATGGGCGGCCCGATCGATACCCGCATCAATCCGACGGCCGTCAACAGGCTGGCGGAAGAGCATCCGCTCGAATGGTTTCGCGACAATGTCGTCATGAATGTGCCGTGGCCGCATTCGGGCTTCATGCGCCGCGTCTATCCGGGTTTCCTGCAATTGTCCGGCTTCATGTCGATGAACCTCGACCGGCACCTGATCGCCCATAAGGAATTCTTCGAACACCTGGTCCAGAACGACGGCGAGTCCGCCGAAAAGCACCGCGACTTCTACGACGAATATCTGGCGGTCATGGACCTGACGGAGGAATTCTATCTCCAGACGGTCGATACGGTCTTCATCAGGCATTCCCTGCCCAAGGGCGAGATGATGCACCGGGTCACGCCGGTCGACACCAGGGCGATCCGCCATGTGGCGCTGCTGACGATCGAAGGCGAGAACGACGATATCTCCGGCCTTGGCCAGACCAGGGCGGCGCAGACCATCTGCCCGAACATTCCGGAAGACATGCGCATGCATTACATGCAGCCCGATGTCGGCCATTACGGCGTCTTCAACGGCTCCCGTTTCCGCCGCGAGATCGCCCCGCGCATCGTCGCCTTTATTCAGAAACACGCCAGGGCGCAGGCAAGAAAAACGCCGGTCAAGCGGGTCATCAAAGGCGGCAAGACCGGCTGATTGACTGGAATTCTGCAAATTCCGGCTTTGATATCAGCACTTTCACCGATTTAATGTTCCGTCTTCTTGAAGGCGGATCATGGTCTCACCAAATCGGATTCAGTCGGGCTGGCATGTGGCCACCCGCAGAACTTCAGGGTGTGACCTATGAACCAGTCAGCATTGATTCGTCCGGATTGGACGCCGGCCACCATCGCTCTCATGGTGCTCGGTTTCGTGGTCTTCTGGCCTCTGGGCCTGGCCATGCTCGCCTATATCCTCTTCGGGGAAAGGCTCCGCGGCTTCAAGCGCGATGCGAATGATCGCGCCGACCGCATGTTCGCCGGCTGCCGTCGCGCGGGCCGTCGCTACAATACGCATTTCTCCACCGGCAACGTCGCCTTCGACGATTGGCGCAAGGCCGAGCTGGAGCGCCTCGAGGAAGAGCGCCGCAAGCTCGACGAGATGCGGGAAGAGTTCGACAATTACGTCCGCGAGCTTCGCCGTGCCAAGGACCAGGAAGAATTCGACCGCTTCATGCGCGAGCGCAGGAACCGTCCTTCCGGCGAAAACCCGGTCGTGGATCTGTAACGGGCGGTTTGGATTCACGTGAAACGTGATCGTGAGCCGGCGTCTTGGGGCGCCGGCTTTTTTATGTCGGGGAATCGGCTAAAAGGGGTTCATGTTCGCGCTTCTGAAAAAGCCTGTCCGTTCGAAATCGAGACCGCTCGAAACGGTGAAGCGCACTCTTCATGTCGGCAATCGGGCGATGCCCCTGACGATCCGGGAAAACCGCCGCGCCACCCGCATCACGCTCAGGATCGAGCCGGGCGGCCGGGCGCTCAATCTCACGGTGCCGGCAGGGCTGCGAAAGGGCGAGATCGACGATTTCCTCGACCGGCATCAGGGCTGGCTGCTCACCAAGCTCGCCAAGTTCTCCACCGACAACCCGATCCGGCCCGGCGGCCACATTCCCTTCCGTGGCACGCCCCACCGCATCGAGCATACCGGCACCTTGCGCGGGCTGACCGAGGCGGTTGTGATTGACGGCAAGCCGGTGCTGCGGGTGAGCGGCCTTGAGGATCACATGGGCCGCCGGCTTTCCGCCTTCCTCAAAAAGGAGGCGCGCAGGGATATCGAGGCCCTGGTCGCCCGCCACGCCGCCGCCATCCGTCATCCGGTCGCTTCCATCACCATGAAGGATACCCGCAGCCGCTGGGGTTCCTGCTCCTGGGACGGAAACTTGAGCTTTTCCTGGCGCATCGTCATGGCGCCGCCGCTGGTGATCGATTACCTCGCGGCGCACGAGGTGGCGCATCTGAAGGAGATGAACCACGGCCCGAAATTCTGGGCGCTCTGCAGGGAGCTCTGCCCGCGCATGGAAGAGGCCCGCAAATGGCTGAGGCAGCACGGCTCGCAGTTGCACGCGATCGATTTTGAGTGAAGATCACAAGCGGCTGACCTCCCCATCAAGGCAATGGCTTGCAGATCTATGCCATGGTTGTTTGAGGAAGCCCGTGCCCCCATCCGATCTCCCCCCTTGAGGGGGAGATGCCCGGCAGGGCAGAGGGGGGTGACGTGAGACAAATCAATGCCTTGAAAAAATCGACAGAAAAAATCGCCTCCGTTCATCCCCGCCCTGCAAACCCGTGCCATGCTTTGCCCGTTCCGTTTCGGCTACACCGGATGCGCATCGCCGGCGAGACGGGACCGGTGCCCTGGCGGTCTGCCGTTGATGCAGGCGGGTTGTCGGGGGCTGCGCAGAAAATGGTCCCCCTCCCGTCTTAAGGCGGGGCGTGCGTGTGTCGCACACAACCCGGTATGGCATCCGCAAGGACATAAGACCATACCGCCGCAGAGGGACCGGAGTTGCGCGGAAAAACTGACCGAACGGGACACGTCGCGTGTCACATATAAAAATTCAATACGAGGCACACGACGTGTCCCGGCCGAACAAAAACAACCGAGATCGCCAAGGGGTGACTCTATCCATCTTTGTTCGCGTGCCATAAGTTTTCGGCCATCTTCGAGCGGCGGCAAGGATTTGCCTCGACTCCGGCAAGATTTCGTGCCACTCCGCACGTCATGAAACCTGACATCAAAATCTGCGGTTTGAAGACGCCCGAGGCTGTCGATCGCGCGGTGGCGCGGGGCGCCACGCATATCGGTTTCATCTTCTTTTCCAAAAGCCCGCGCAACATCGATCCGGATGTTGCCGGCGAGCTTGCCGACCGCGTTCGCGGCCGGGTGAAGATCGTCGCGGTGACGGTCGATGCCGGTGAAGAGGAACTCGACGACATCGTCTCGCTGCTGCGGCCCGATATCCTGCAGCTCCACGGCAATGAAAGCCCGGAACGGGTGCTGCACGTGAAGGCGCTATACGGCCTGCCGGTCATGAAGGTTTTTTCGGTTCGGGAAGCCGGCGATCTCGATCGGATCGATCCCTATATCGGCGTCGCCGACCGTTTCATGTTCGACGCCAAGGCGCCCAAAGGTTCGGAACTGCCCGGCGGCAATGGCGTTTCCTTCGACTGGGGCCTGATGGCCTCGCTTGACGAGAGCGTGGATTACATGCTTTCCGGAGGATTGAACAAGGATAATGTCGCTCTTGCGCTCGCGTCCACGAAGGCAAGGGGTATCGATACCTCGTCCGGTGTGGAAAGCGCGCCGGGCGTCAAGGACCTTGGAATGATCGATGCGTTTTTCGATGCCGTGGCGGCCGCCACGGTGCGCAAGGGCGCGTGAGGGAGTTAAGAGTGAACCAGACGCCAATACCCAATTCGTTCCGATCCGGCCCCGATGAGGACGGCCGTTTCGGCATTTTCGGCGGGCGCTTCGTCGCCGAAACGCTGATGCCGCTGATTTTGGAGCTGCAGGGCGAATGGGAAAAGGCGAAGAACGATCCGGCCTTCCAGAAGGAACTGGCTGAGCTCGGCACTCATTACATCGGCCGTCCGAGCCCGCTTTATTTCGCCGAACGCCTGACCGAACATCTCGGCGGCGCGAAGATCTACTTCAAGCGCGAAGAGCTGAACCACACCGGCTCGCACAAGATCAACAATTGCATCGGCCAGATCCTGCTGGCGAAGCGCATGGGCAAGACCCGCATCATTGCCGAGACCGGCGCCGGGCAGCACGGCGTGGCTTCCGCGACGGTCTGCGCCCGTTTCGGCTTCCCCTGCGTCGTCTATATGGGCGCCACCGACGTCGAGCGCCAGGCGCCGAACGTCTTCCGCATGAAGCTCCTGGGCGCCGAAGTGAAGCCGGTCACCGCCGGCAGCGGCACGCTGAAGGACGCCATGAACGAGGCGCTGCGCGACTGGGTCACCAATGTCGAGAACACCTATTACCTGATCGGCACCGCTGCCGGCCCGCATCCCTATCCGGAAATGGTCCGTGATTTCCAGGCGGTCATCGGTCAGGAAGCCCGCGCGCAGATTCTCGAAGCGGAAGGGCGGCTGCCCGATCTCGTCGTCGCGGCCGTCGGCGGCGGTTCGAACGCGATCGGCATCTTCCATCCCTTCCTGGATGACGAAAGCGTGCAGATCGTCGGCGTCGAGGCGGGTGGCCGCGGCCTCGAAGGCGTCGAGCATTGCGCTTCGATTACCGCAGGCAGCCCGGGCGTGCTGCATGGCAACCGGACCTATCTCCTGCAGGATCATGACGGACAGATTCTTGAAGGCCATTCGATCTCCGCCGGCCTCGATTATCCGGGCATCGGGCCGGAGCACAGCTGGCTACATTCCATCGGCCGCGTCGAATACGTTCCGATCATGGATCAGGAAGCGCTCGACGCATTCCAGACCCTGACCCGTCTCGAAGGCATCATCCCGGCGCTGGAGGCGAGCCACGCGATCGCCGAAGTCATCAAGCGGGCGCCGAAGATGCGCAAGGACCAGATCATCGTGATGAACCTCTCCGGTCGCGGCGACAAGGACATCTTCACGGTCGGCAAGATTCTCGGAGTGGAACTCTGATATGACAGCTCGTATGGACAATCGTTTCGCGGCTCTCAAGTCCGAGGGCCGTCCCGCCCTGATCACCTATTTCATGGGCGGCGATCCGGATTTCGACACCTCGCTCGGCATCATGAAGGCACTTCCGGCAGCCGGCGCCGATATCATCGAGCTCGGCATGCCCTTTTCCGATCCGATGGCGGATGGCCCGGCCATCCAGATGGCCGGCCAGCGCGCGCTGAAGGGCGGCCAGACGCTGGGCCGGACGCTCGACCTCGCCCGCAAATTCCGCGAGGGCGACAACGAGACGCCGATCGTCATGATGGGCTACTACAATCCGATCTATATCTACGGCGTCGAGAAGTTCCTGGACGACGCGATCGCCGCCGGCATCGATGGCCTGATCGTCGTCGATCTGCCGCCGGAAATGGATGACGAGCTCTGCATCCCGGCGCTTGCGAAGGGCATCAACTTCATCCGCCTCGCGACGCCGACCACCGACGACAAGCGCCTGCCGGCGGTTCTCAAGAACACGTCCGGCTTCGTCTATTACGTCTCGATGACAGGCATCACCGGGTCCGCCCTGCCGGATCCGTCGCTGGTCTCCGGTGCCGTCAACCGCATCAAGGGCCACACGAACCTCCCGGTCTGCGTCGGCTTCGGCGTCAAGACGGCCGATCATGCGAAGGCGATCGGTGCCGCGGCCGATGGCGTCGTGGTCGGCACGGCAATCGTCGCCCAGATCGCCGGCAGCCTGACGAAGGACGGAAAGGCCGGCCCGGATACGGTCGCTTCCGTTGCGACCCTGGTAAGGGGTCTTGCGACCGGCGTGCGGGCCGCGCGCCTTGTTGCCGCCGAATAGTTTCCCACATAAGGCAGGGTTTAACTCGGAGTACGCCAAGTGAACTGGATCACCAATTACGTCCGGCCGCGCATCAACTCCATGCTGGGCCGCAGGGAAGTCCCGGAGAATCTCTGGATCAAGTGCCCGGAAACCGGGGAGATGGTCTTCCACAAGGATCTGGAAGAGAACAAATGGGTCATTCCGGCCTCCGGATACCATATGAAGATGCCGGCCAAGGCGCGCCTGACCGACCTTTTCGATGGCGGCGTCTATGAATCGCTGCCGCAGCCGAAGGTGGTTCAGGATCCGCTGAAATTCCGTGATTCGAAGCGATATATCGACCGCCTCAAGGACAGCCGCACCAAGACCGAGCAGGAAGACACGATTCTGGCCGGCATCGGTCAGGTTCGGGGCGTGAAGCTCGTCGCCGTCGTGCATGAGTTCAACTTCATCGGCGGCTCGCTCGGGCTTGCGGCCGGCGAGGCGATCGTAAAGGCCTGCGAAAGGGCCGTCGCGGAAAAATGCCCGCTGGTCATCTTCCCGGCTTCCGGCGGCGCGCGCATGCAGGAAGGCATTCTGTCGCTGATGCAGCTTCCGCGCACCACGGTCGCGGTCGACATATTGAAGGAAGCGGGCCTACCCTACATCGTCGTGCTGACCAATCCGACGACCGGCGGCGTCACGGCCTCCTATGCCATGCTGGGCGATATCCATATCGCCGAGCCGGGTGCGGAAATCGGCTTTGCCGGCAAGCGGGTCATCGAGCAGACGCTGCGCGAAAAGCTTCCCGAGGGCTTTCAGACTTCGGAATACCTGCTGGAGCACGGCATGGTCGATATGGTCGTGAAGCGCCACGACATTCCGGCGACGCTCGCCAAGCTTCTGAAGATGCTGACGAAACAGTCCGTTCGGGAAGCGCTTCCGGTGCCCGTTGCCGCCAGCGCATGATAAAGGCTGAGCCATCGAGGGACGGAGCGGCGGGATGACCACTATGAATGAAGCCGCGGCAAGCGAAGCCGAAAAGGAAATCGAGCACCTGATGACCCTTCACCCGAAGGGTTTCGATATGTCGCTCGACCGGATTTCGCGGCTTCTGGAAGTTCTCGGCAATCCTCATCTGAAACTGCCGCCCGTGATCCATGTGGCCGGCACGAACGGCAAGGGTTCCGTGACCGCCTTCTGCCGCGCGCTCCTCGAAGCGGGCGGCTATTCGGTCCATGTCGATACTTCGCCGCACCTGGTCAACTGGCATGAGCGGTATCGGATCGGAGTGAAGGGTGGCCGGGGCCAGCTCGTCTCGGATGCCGATCTTGCCGATGCGCTGCGCCGGGTGGGGGAGGCGAATGCCGGCCAGACGATCACCGTCTTCGAAATCCTGACGGCCGTCAGCTTTCTGCTTTTCTCCGAGAAGCCGGCGGATGCCGTGATCCTGGAAGTCGGCATGGGCGGGCGTTTCGATTCCACCAACGTCGTCCCCGATCCGGCCGTCTCGGTCATCATGCCGATCTCGCTCGATCATCAGGCCTATCTCGGAGACCGGGTGGAGCTGATTGCCGCCGAAAAGGCCGGCATCATGAAGCGTGGCCGGCCGGTCGTGATCGGCCAGCAGGAGTTCGACGCCGCCCGCGAGGTGCTGGTTTCGACCGCCGAAAGGCTCGGCTGTCCGACGTCCGTCTACGGTCAGGATTTTTCGGCGCATGAGGAGTTCGGCCGACTGCTCTATCAGGACGAATTCGGCCTTGCCGACCTTCCGCTGCCGAGGCTGCCCGGCCGGCATCAATATGCCAACGCCGCCGCCGCCATCCGGGCGGTCAAGGCGGCGGGCTTCACCGTCACCGAAGCCGTGATGGAAAAGGCGATGACGATGGTCGAATGGCCCGCCCGCCTGCAACGTCTGACGGAAGGCAATCTGCTGCAATACGCGCCGGCGGGTGCCGAAATCTGGGTGGATGGCGGTCATAATCCCGGTGCCGGCGAGGTGATCGCCGAAGCCATGGTGGCCTTCGAGGAACGCCAGCCGAGGCCGCTCTACATCATTGCCGGGATGATCAATACGAAAGACCCCGTCGGTTACTTCCGCGCCTTCGCGGATATCGCCGAACATGTCTTCACCGTGAGGATCCGCGGCAGCGAGGCGGCGCTGGATCCCGTGGCTCTCGCCCATTCGGCCTTCGATGCCGGGCTTGTCGCCGAGCCGGCGGGCTCGATTGCGGAAGCGTTGCAGGAAATCACCCGCAGGCAGTTGCCAGATGCCCTGCCCCCCCGGATCCTGATCGGCGGCTCGCTTTATTTCGCCGGCAATGCGCTCGCCGACAACGGCACGCCGCCGACGTGACCGGATAAGTCAGAAAAGGTGTGAGGTGAATTTCCGCCGATCGGACAAATAAAAAACCCGGCTGCAGGGAGACAGCCGGTTTTTTACGAGGTCATGCTACTAACAAAATCATGCGGCGCTGGAAATCCAGGCCGAAAGGGCAGTCTTCGGAGCGGCGCCGACCTTGATATCGGCCACTTCGCCACCCTTGAACATGGCGAGCGTCGGGATCGAGCGCACGCCGAACTGGGCAGCGAGTTCCGGGTTTTCGTCGATATTCAGCTTTGCGACCTTCACCTTGCCGGCGAGTTCGGTGGCGATTTCCTCAAGGCTCGGAGCGATCATCTTGCACGGGCCGCACCATTCGGCCCAGAAATCCACGATGACCGGTTCGGCGGAGTTGAGGACCTCGGCCTGGAAATTGCTGTTATCGACCTTAACGGTAGCCATGGGGCTCTCCTTCACGATTCTCTGTTGATCCAAATGTGAGGCCGGCGCTCAAAGTTTTCAATGGCCTGTCATCTCACTTTGTTTTGAGTTCCGCAAGCGAACGTGACAGGAGTTCCGGCGGCAGCGCGATCACCTCGGCCGATTCGGTGTAGACAAGCACGCATTCGGAGGTCTTTCCGGGATAAAGCGGCTTGAGGATTTCGCGATAGATGGCGAGCTGGGCACGATGCGACAGCGGCACCTCTTCCGCCCGCTTCGGCGGTACGCGGTTGGTCTTGTAGTCGAGGATGACGACTTGGGTCTCCGTCACCACCAGCCGGTCGATACGGCCGGAGATCGCATAATTCTTTCCTTCGAGCGTCAGCGTGCCCATGATCGAGACTTCCGACTGGCTCCGCTCGGAAAAGATCGGCGCGAGCTCTTCATGGGCAAGCACGGACATGACAGAGGCAACGAGGTTCTCCCGCTCCGCTGCCGGCCAGAAGCGGGCGGTGCGTTCGGCATAACGCCGGGCTGCCGCCTCCCGTTCGGGCCCGGAAAATTCCGTCAGCATCTGCAGCATGCGATGGACGAGCTTGCCTTTCTGAAGCGCAAGGCCGGCATTCTGCTTCTCCCCGAACAGCGGCGAGGTGACGATCAGGTCGTCCACCTCGTCCTCGATCATCGTGCCGGCACCGGAAGGGGAAAGCGGCCGCGGCAGCATCTTTTGAACCGGCAAGGGACGGGAAAGGGCAGGGGGCAGGAGCGGTTTCCCATCTGGCGCAGCCTGCTTATGCTCCGCCGTCGCAACACGGGTGGAGGAAACAGGCAGCCGCCATTGGAAGCCGGCCCACTCGCCATCCGGCCCGCTGAATCGCGCCGGGCGGCAACGGTGCTCGTCCGCGGCAAGCGCCTTGGAGATCATCGCCTGCCAGGTATCGGGATTTTCCCGGGTTCCCCGGTAGCCGCAGACGATCAGCCGGTCGGCGGCACGGGTCATGCCGACATAGAGCAGCCGGCGATATTCCTCCTCGGTCGATTTCCTGATCCGCTCGTCATCGGTCGCGGTCATGGCATTGCTCAGCGCCTTGCCCGGCACCCAGGCGGGGATTTCCTCGTTGCCGATCCGAAGCAGCCGGAATTTCGGCACATGCGAGGAGATGAAGGCTTTCGATCCGCTGTCGACCAGGAAGACGACCGGCGCCTCCAGACCCTTGGAAGCATGCACGGTCATGATCCGAACTTCGTTGCGGCCGCCGTCCTGTTCGCGCTTCACCTCCGGCGATTCGAGCTCCAGCGTCGAAATAAAAGCCTGCAGGCCCGGCAGGCCATTGGTCTCGTGGTCGAGCGCGAAGGTCAGGAATTCGTCCAGGATATCGCCTGCCTCGGTGCCGAGCCGGCCGAGGAATTTCCGCCGGCCGCCATATTGCCCGAGAATGCGGGCAAAGAGATCGTGCGGGCTGAGCTGTCGCGAAAGAACCAGAAGGTGTTGCAAACGCTCCGCCGCGTCGCGGAAGCGCAAGGGCTGTTCGTCGGCTAATCGGTTGAGCTGCGTCCAGGCGCTCGCATTGTCCGCTCGCAAAGCCGCGACCTCGAAGACGTCCTCTTCGGCAAGGTTGAAAAGCGGGCTTTTCAGCAATGCCGCCAGCGAAAGATCGTCCTGCGGCAGAGCCAGGAAACGGCCGAGCGCCAGAAGGTCCTGCACGGCGATATGGCTCGTCAGCCGCAGCCGGTCGGCCCCGGCGACGGGGATGTTGTCGCGCCGTTTCAAAGCCCGGGTCAGCGCATTGACGAAGGCATCGCGTTTCCGGACGAGCACGAGAATGTCGCCCGGTTCGATCGGCCGTTCCACGCCCTTTTCGATCACCGTTTCCTTACCGACCATCTCGCCGATCCGGTTGGCGATGCGGCTGGCGAGAACGGCGGACGGCGCCTTGTCCGGCGTGGCGTCGAAGGGCGCGGTCCAATCCTCTTCCTGTTCCGAAACCTCCGGCACCACCACGTCCCAGAGATCGACGGCGCCCGGATGGCCGATGCGGTTGGAACGGTGCTGCACCGGTTCGCCGAGCGCAGAGAGCCCCTTGGCGTTTTCTTCCAGCGAGAAGACCTGGTCGACGGCGGCAAGCACGTCGGCCGTCGAGCGGAAGGAGAGCGGCAACCGTACCGGATGGAAAGGCTGGCCGCTTGCCCTCACCCGCTTTTCGGTCTCGCTGCGCTCCTCTGCGAACCGCTCCGGCCGGGCGCCTTGGAAGGAATAAATCGACTGTTTCTCATCCCCGACCGCGAATATGGTGCGGCGCGTCTCGCGGGCGCTGGTGCCGGAATAGAAATCTTCCGCCAGCGACTTGATCACCGTCCACTGGATGGGGCTGGTGTCCTGCGCCTCGTCGACAAGGATATGGTCGATGCCCTGATCGAGCTTGTAATGCACCCAGGCGCCGACGCCGTCGCGGGTGAGGAGATCGGCCGTGCGGGCGATCAGGTCCTCGAAGTCGAGCAGGCTGCGTTGCTTCTTCAGGTCCTCGTAGTCGTCGTTGAGCCGCCGGGCGAGCGTCAGCGCCGCCCTGGTGGCGGCAAGCATCCGCGCAAGCCGCAGCCGGTCGCGGCATGTGAGAACATGGGAGCGGGCGGCGTCGATCGCGCCGGCCAGTTCCGGCGCCGTGGTCACCATGGCTTTGGCGACGAGAGAACTATCCGCTTTCGGCTTGCCCTCGCGGGTCAGAAAGATCTGGTCGAGAGACTGGGCGCGCTTGAAGACATCCGGTTCCTTGGCGATCATCCGAAGCCCATAGGCGACCTCCGTGACTTTCGATCCCCCTTTCTCGGCGGCAAGTGCGAGATAGAGGTCGAGCGTCAGACCGGAAAGGCCAGGCAGCGGCCAATAGCCGGCGGCTATGCTCTCCTCCGTATCGGCCGGATCGAGACCGAAGGCGCGCTTCAATTCGATGCCGATGCCGCCATGCCGTTCCGCATGGACGACGAAGCGGCGGATAGCCGTGCGGTTGGCGATGATATCGGAGAGCAGCGTTTCAAGCCCGGATTCGTCGCCGAGATCGAGCGCATGCGCGAAGGCTTCGGCGAGTTCCGGATCGTCTTCCGCAGACGTTGCGGTCAGCAGCGAACGCCGTGCTTCGGCAAGCAGGGCCGAGGCGGCGCGGTCGTCGAGCACCGCGAAATGTCCCGCGACATTGGCCTCCAGCGGAAACTGGTGCAGCAGCGCCTCGCAGAAGGCGTGGATCGTCTGGATCTTCAAGCCGCCCGGCGTTTCCAGCGCCTTGGCGAAAAGGCGCCGCGCTTCGGCGAGCTTGAAGACATCCGGGTCGGAACCCTCGATCGCGGCGATCTTCTTGCGGAGCTCGTCGTCGGAAAGCACCGTCCATTCGGAAAGCCTCTGAAAGACGCGGTTCGACATTTCCGATGCCGCGGCCTTGGTATAGGTGAGGCAGAGAATGGAGGAAGGCCGGCAGCCGGAAAGCAGCAGCCGGATGACGCGCTGAGTCAGCACATGCGTCTTGCCGGAGCCGGCGTTGGCCGAGACCCAGGCGGAGCTCACCGGATCGGAGGCGAGCGATTGCTGCACCGTCGTCCAGTTGATCCATCTGATCGGATCGTCGTCTTCCGGGAGGAGATCATTCATCCGCTTCGGCCTCCCCGTCATCGTCGGCCGTCGACCATTCCGCCACCCGGGCGAGATGATCGTATTCGCCGCCGAAATCGCCCTGCATGAAAGGGATCAGCCGCGACGCGAAGCCGGCTTCGCCGTTGCGCAGCGTGACGACGAAGCGGGTCAGCTGCTCGAGCGATTCCTGCGCCAGGTCGAGGGCGGATTTGGGCTGGCGCTTGGCGGTCGCGGAGAAATCTTC
This sequence comes from Neorhizobium descurainiae, assembly GCF_051400715.1. NCBI lineage: Bacteria > Pseudomonadati > Pseudomonadota > Alphaproteobacteria > Hyphomicrobiales > Rhizobiaceae > Neorhizobium > Neorhizobium descurainiae. The sequence goes on along the minus strand of NZ_JBLFFK010000011.1, from coordinate 39,184 downwards.
GTTGTTGATCCTTTCCGCCTTGAAACGATCGCCCGGCCTCAGCCGGACATAGACGAGGTCGCCCGGCGTCAGGGAACCGGCGTCCCGGAACGCTCCTGCCTGCAGGGCAGCCGCTTCCAGGGCGAGCTGCGGATCGAGCAGCGCCCGCGCCTGCGAGACGGAGGGGCTGAGGCCTGTCTTGTAATCCACGAGATCGGCGAGCCCCGAACCCTTGATGTCGATGCGGTCGGCAATCCCGGTGACGCGGATGCCGGCGGGCTCCACCTCCCACCCGGCACCCACCTCGGTCAGCGTCTTGCGGATATCCGGCGCGCGCTCCGCCTCCCAGTCGAGGAAGGCACGCGCGACCTGCCAAAAGCGCGGCCGCCACACGCGGTCGATGTGCGGGGGCAATTGCTCCGCGTCGAAAAGCTCTTGCGCGATCCGCCGCATCGCTTCCTGCGCCGCCGGCGAGCCGGGCTTGTGGCCCTCGCGCGTATAGCGGTCGATGATCGCGTGATAGAGCGTGCCGCGTTCGGAGGCGCCGGGATCGCGGTTGAAGGGATCGAGCGGATCGAGCTTCAGGATGCGCCGGGCGTAGACCGAATAGGGGTCGCGGCGCAGCCGGCCCACTTCGCTGAAGGAATAGCTCTTCGGCTGTAGTTCCGCAGGCGGCTTTGGTGCTGGTCTTTTAGCCGGCTGCTGGTTTTCGCCCATGTCGATCGCCAGGGCCCATTGGCGATACAGCTCGCCACGGGATTTGAGCGCGTCGGCGAGCGGTTTGCCGCCGAGCGCCAGCAGCCTTTGCAGCCAGCGCGAGGCGACGGTCGGCGTCGAGCCCTGCCGCAGCGAGCGGGACAGGATGAGATGCCGCGTGCCGCAGGCCATCTCGAAATCGTGGGCGAGCTGACCGATCCGCCGCTCCGGCGGTTCGAGGCCCATATCCGTCTTCATCGTGCGGGAGAGGAACGGGTTGTTGACGGTCTGGCCCGGCCAGGATCCCTCGTTCAGGCCCCCGAGGATCATCGTATCGACGCTCTGCAGCCGCGCTTCCAGCGTGCCGAAGATGAAGACGCGCGGGTGGCTGAGCGAACGGGGTTTCACCGCCTCGCCGGTCGTCAGCGCCATGACGATGTCGATCCATTGCGGACCGTCCGCCTCCATCTGCCCTTCGGTCCCGATGACTTCGGAGAGCAGCCCGGCCAGTCTTTCGCCGGCCTCGCCGGACCAGAGGGCGGCAAGATTGTCGCGTTCGTCGATGGCGATCGCTTCCAGCGCCCGGCCGGTGCGTTCCGCCCAATCGGCGAGCGTCAGCTTCGTGGTCAGGCCGCGGCCATCCGGCCGGCGGCGCACGAGAGCGGAAGCGAGCGGTTCGGCGGCCTTTGCCAGCCGCCGGGCGAGGTCCCGGGCCCCGTCCGCCGCATCCTCCGGCAGCGACAGCCGCCAATGCGGCGGGTGCCTGTCCCCGCGCTGCGCGGCAAGCTGTTCGTCCAGCAGCGGTTCCAGCGCGGAAATGTCCATGTCGCCGGTGCCGCCGCGGAGCGCCAGCACTTCCAGCGCTTGCACTGCCTGCTGCAACTCGGCCGCCGGCAAACCGAGGCGCAGCAGGGGATGCTTGAGCAAGCCGGCGATCGCCACCGGATCTCCGGGTCTCAGCGTCGCTTCGAGAAGAAGCTGAGTGAGCGTGCCTTGCGGCGTTCCGGAGAGAGCTGAGCCGGCCGAATCGTCGGCGACGATGCCGAAGCGGGCGAGTTCGGCGGTGACCCGGCGGGCCAGCGCGCGGTCCGGCGTGATCAGCGCCGCCTGGGTTTCGCCGCCGTCCTTCCCCGGTTGTTCGAGCGCCAGACGCAACGCAATCGCTATGGCGACCGCCTCCTCGCGTTCGTTCGCAGCCTCGATGAGCGAGACATCGGCAAAGGCCTGGCCGAGGAGCTGGGGATCGGCGGCCTCCCGCCACGTGCTCCAGCGGTCGGTGGCCTTGGCCGGCACCAGCGCCTGGGAAATCGCTTCGGCCCGGAAGGCGAGGTCGGAGGGCACATCACCCAGCGTCTCGACGTCTTCGCGCGTCACTTCCAGTTTCCGCAGCAGCCGCGACAGGCCGAATTGCGGATGGCTGCGGCTCGCCGGCTCCAGCTTGCCGCCCGGAGCTTCCTCGCCGATCATCGCCCATTGATCGGCCGGCATGGAAAGGTCGAGGCCCGGCAGCACGACGGCGCCGTTCGGCAGCCGGGAAATGGCGGCGATCAGATCGGATGCCGCAGGCACCGAACCGGTCGAGCCGGCGACGATGACGGGACCCTTGTGATGCCGGGAAGCGATGCGCCGGGCTTCGCCGCGCAGGATCGCCGCCTGATGTTTTGCCGGCGAGGAACGGCGCAGCTCCTCAAGCCTTGCCGGCCAGTAGGCGCTGGCGATCGACAGGAACTCGGCGGTCAATTGCCACCAGAGCGCATGTTCGCCGGTATCGAGCTTCTTCAGATCGGTCCAGTCGCGCTCTTCCGTCTCGACGGCGTCGATCAGTTCGGCGAGCGCCCGGGCGAGCCAGATGGCGTCGGCGGGGCTCGCCGGCGCCACGAGCGGCGATTCCGAATGAACGTCGAGGACGATCTTCGGAAGCTGGTTGCGCCAGGCGAGGATCAGTTGCCCGAGCTCCAGAAGCCGGGCCGTGCCGCCGATCGGCAGCGCCAGGTCCATTTCCTCGGGCGCCACGAGATCGAAATAGCCGCTGTCGTCATCCGTTTCGCCGAGCGGGCGGATGACCGGCAGGATGGCGGATCGCCCGCCGAGGCGATCGACGAATTCCGAGCGCAGCACGCGGGCGGAGCGGCGGGTCGGCACGAAGATCGTCACATCGGCAAGCGCCAGGTGATCGGAAAGCGGATCGGAGGGATCGTATCGGAAGGTCTCGCTGAGCCTGCCATCGCAGAGGGCGGCGGCCACGGTTTTCAGGAACGGCGCCCCGGCGGGAATGGAGAAGACCCGTTTCTGCCGGGCGGACATGGGCATCAGGCCTCCGCCATGTGGCGCGCGATCACCGCCTCGGCTTCCGGCAGCGCTTCCGGCGTGCCGACGGTGATCCAGTGCCCGTCCATCATCAGACCGTAGAGCCGGCCCTTGTCGATCGCCCTGTCGAAGTAGATGTTGAGGTTGAAGGCGCCGGCCGGCGCGTCGTCGAGGAGCGACGAATGCATGACGATAGCGCCGGCATAGACGACGGGATTGTCGCGGCCGTCACGGTAGCGGGAAAGCCGCCCGTCCGGATCGAGCTGAAAGTCCTTTTTGCCGTTATGGCCCGTGGTGCGATCGAGCGGCACGCAGAGCAGCGCCATGTCCATCGCTTCCGGATCGAAGAATTCGGCAAGGCGTTCGAGATTGGTCTTCTTGTCCGGCTTCTCGCCGATCCAGAAGAGGTCGGCATTCATCACATAGGCGAGGCCCGGTTCGAGCAGTTTCAGGCCCTTGGCGAGCCCGCCGCCGGAATTCATCAGCCCCGCCCGCTCGTCGGAGATCAGGATGTCCATGCGCGGATAGGCTTTCAGATGTGCTTCCATCCGGTCCGCGAAATGATGCACGTTGACCGCCGCGCGGGTGACGCCCGAATCGGCCAATGCGTCGAGCGCATAGTCGATCATCGGCCTGCCGGCGACGGGCACCAGCGGCTTCGGCATCCTATCGGTGATCGGACGCAAACGGGTGCCGAGACCCGCAGCGAGCACCATGGCCTGATGAATGGTCGTCATGGTTCCGTTTTAGAGCCCCGCTCACGATTCGGGTAGCTCTATTCCGGCTTTTAGGCACCAATCGCGCAAGGGGGCGAGCGTTTCGTGCTGCAGGGCTGCCGAGAGGTAGCGAAGCGTGCGCGGCATGTGCTTCAGATAGCCCGGCTTGCCGTCGCGCTGCAGCAGCCGCACCCAGAGGCCGGCGAGCTTGCAGTTGCGCTGCGCCGCCATGATCGCCCAGGCTTTCAGGAAGGCCGGCTCATCGAAGGGGCCGAGCGAACGGCGCAGCATCACGTAATCCACCATCATCTGGTCGGCGAGCGGTTTGGGAATGTCCACCCGCGCGTCCTGCACGATCGAGGCGAGGTCATAGGCCGCCGGGCCGATCATCGCATCCTGAAAGTCGATCAGGCCGACGCGCCGCACGCCGGATTCCTGCGGACGCCAGATGATGTTCGGCGAATGGAAATCCCGGAGCAGCAGGTTCTTCTCGGCGCTCTGGAGTTCGCGGATGAGGCCGTCCCAGATCGCCAGATAGTCCTCTCGCTCCTCTTCGGTCGGCTGCGTGCCGCGTTTCCACGGCAGGTGCCAATCGAGGAGAAGCCGCGCCTCCATCTTCATTGCCGTCGGATCGAAATCCGGGATGTGGTGGACGTGTTTTTTTCCGACCGGAAGGTCCTGCTTCATCTCGTGGCTGTGCAGGAAGGCGAGGCAGACGACGCTTTCGCGATACCGCTCCGGGATCGGTTTGCCGTCGGCGTCGAGAACGCCTTCGTCGCCAAGATTCTCGATCAGCAGGATGCCCTGGTCGTAATCCACATGCAGCACCTCCGGCGCCGCAAGCCCGAGTTCGCGCAGGTAGTGGGCGATCGCCACGAAGGGATAGGCATCCTCGGCGAGATGCGCGACCTTCGGATAGGGTTTTCCGTCCAGCACGGCCGGACCTTCCGGCGGCCTCGGCCAGTCCATCAGGATCAGCGTTTCGCCGGCTGCCGTTCCGATGCTCTCATAGGCCCGCAACGAGGCGTCGCCGGTCAGGAAACGTCGGCGCGCGCCCTTGTAGCCATGCTTGTCGAGGAATTCGCGGATCGCCAGTACGCGGCGGATGCGCTTCATCTGGGCTTCCGGTCCGGCAATCGTCACGATCCGGCCATTGGCCTGATGTTCGAACCTGAGCGAAATGCGCGTGTCCGGCAGCAGATCCCCCGCCATTTCAGGCCATTCCACCAGGCATATGCCGTTGGAAAGCGCCTCGTCGAAGCCGAGTTCGTCCAGTTCGGAAGCGTCGCCGATGCGGTAGAGATCGAAATGCGCGACCGGAATCCTGAGGTCGTAGCTCTGCACCAGCGTGAAGGTCGGGCTCGGCACTTCGAGCGCGTCGTCATCGGCGAGTGCCCGCAGAAAGGCGCGCGCAAGCGTCGATTTGCCCGCGCCGAGATCGCCGGAAAGAGCGAGGCAATCGCCCTTCTTGAGCGCGAGCGCCAGATCTTCGCCGAGAAGAACTGTTTCGGCTTCGTCCGCGAGCTTCAGGGTAATGGCCGTATCGCCAGTCATTCTGCGGCGATGGAGCGCGCCGTCGTCGCGCTCGGAATGCGGCAGGTGACGGTCGTGCCAAGGCCCGGCTTGCTGTCGATCGTCACGTCGCCGTGATGCAGGTTCACGAAGCTCTCGACGATCGAGAGGCCGAGCCCCGCGCCGCTGCGCTTGCCGCCCTTGGCGCTGGAGGAGAAGCGGTCGAACACGGTCTTCAGCATGTCTTCCGAAATACCCGGCCCCTTGTCCGTCACGGAGAAGAACACGTCGTCGTGGGTGCGCCAGCAGGTCAGCGTGATGGCGGAACCTTCCGGCGCGAAATTCGCGGCGTTGGTGAGCAGCTTGAGAAGGATCTGCTTCAGCCGCTGATGATCGGCGACGATCGTGCCCAGTCCCGCCGGCGCGGTGATCGCGAGCGTCACGCCGTTCTCGTGCAGCCGGTCGGCGATCTGCATCGCCACGTCGTCGAGCAGGTCGTCGATCGCCAGTTCCGAATAATGGAGCTGCATGATGCCGGCATCGACGGTCGCAAGATCGAGGATGTCGTTGACGATCGTCAGAAGCACGGAGGAAGAGGTGGAGATATGATCCACATATTCCGCCTGCCGGTCGTTCAGCGGACCGACGCCCGGGGTCTTCAGAAGATCGGTGAAGCCGATGATGTTGGTGAGCGGCGAGCGCAGCTCATAGGAAACGTGCTGGACGAAATCGTTCTTGATCTCGTCGGCCTTTCGCAATGCCTCGTTCTTTTCCTTGAGCGCCCGTTCGGCCCTGGCACTCGCGGTCATGTCGACGAAGGTGAGCATTGTCTGGGCGTTCGGCAGCGGGGTCACGGCATAATCGAGGATCAGGCCGGAATAGAGCTCGAACGTCCCCTGCAGCGAGGGGCGCTCGTCGTCGAAATTGGTGAGCATCTGGCCGAAACGGCGCCAGCCGTCCGCCTTGTCGTAGGACGGCGCGCAGGCCGCTTCGATCGCCTTGATATGGGTGCCGGGCTTCGCCTCTTCGGCGGTGATGCCCCAGAGCGCACGGAAAGCGGGATTGGAGAGGCGGATGCGCCCGTCCGGACCGAAGACGGCCACACCTTCGGAAAGATGGTCGATCGTCTCGCCCTGTACTTTCACCAGCGTGTTGTAGCGGGTTTCCAGATCCACCTGCTCGGTCAGGTTCTCGAACACCCAGGTGGCGCCGCCCTGCGGATGGGCGGTGGCGATCACGCGCAGCGTCTGGCCGTTCGGCAGGTGCCAGAGATTGGTCTGGGTTTCCGGCGACCGGTAGACGGAAAGAGCCGTTTCCTTCCAGCTCCGCCAGTTGAGCTGCTCCGGCAGCTTTCCGTCGCTTCGCAGCTTGTCGAGCAGCTCGCTGTTGTCGGGCCGAGATTCCAGGAAGGGAAGGGAGAGATTCCAGAGCTGTACGAAAGCCTGATTGTAGAACTGCAGCCGCCGCTCGCGGTCGAAGATGGCGACCGGCGTCGCCAGATGGTCGAGCGTCTCGGCATGGCTTTTCAGCGTGCGCTTGAGTTCTTCGCGAACCGCCTCCGCCTCGGAAACGTCGGTCGCCATGCCGGCCGAGCCACCGGGCACCACGACATCGACGACGTCGAACATGGTGCGGTTGCCGTGCACCACCGTCGAAATGCGGTCGTGGTAGGGCGACGTGGGCGTCGCCGTCGCGTTGATCTTTTCGCGCGCGATCGTGCCGAGGAACTCGCGCTCTTCCTCGATTGCCTGCATGGGCGTCGCGGCTTCGACCGCATCGCCATAGGCATGGTTCACCCAGGTGAGCCTGCCTTGCGCGTCTCGGCGCCAGACAGGCTGTTCGATGGCGTCGAGCAGCGAATGGAAAAGCGCGATCGAGTGCGTCAGCCGCTCGCGTTCGATCTTCAGCTCCGCAAGCTCGGCGCGGAGATTGTTGAGCGCGATGAAGCGTATGAAGGCCTTGCCGCCGGAAACCCGGCCCTGGACCTCCAGAATCTCCTCGCGGTAGGTCTCGACCACCATATCGAAAGAGCGGGCATGGCTCCGGAGCAGTTCGATCGATTTTTCGAGCTCTCCGGCGGATGTCCCGCGCAGCCAGCGGCCGAAAGCGAGGAAATCGCGATCCTCCTGCGGAGCGCCGGTCTCGGGCGGAAGCTGGCCGAGGAATTCCGGCTTGGAGAAGCCGCTTTCCCAGACGACGATGCGCCGGTTCTTGTCGGCGATCAGCGCCTCGTATTTCGAGATGCGCTGTTGCGCGTCGGAAAGCGCGCTTCGCATTTCCTGGGTCTCGGCTTCCATATTGCCGCGCTGGCGCACCAGCCAGACGGCGGAAAGCAGAGCCGCACCCAGCGCACCGAGGGCCACTGACGAAACGATCACTTCCGTGGAGGAAAAAAGCCGGACGGCCGGATTGCCCGATTGCTGCGCGAGCGCCGCCGTCGCAAGCCCGGAAACGGCTGTTCCCGAAAGGAAGGCGCTGCCGAAGCGCGCAAGGCGGCCGAACCTCCCGGCTGGCGCGCCGCGGTCCGGAGCTCCGGAAGCGGATCGCGCTGCCGGAGCATCAGCTCCGTCGCAAGAGGGATCGGCCTGCTTGAACAGGCTCGTTTTTTTTACCGACATGCCCGGTCTGTCTCCGTCCAATTGCCGCTCATCGACAAGACATACCATTCCGCGCCTTGCCCGGAACCGACGCTCCGGCATGCGCGAATCAACCTCGAAACAATACCTGCTGAGGGAATCGCCGGGAAGGGAGGCGCCCAAAAAAGAAGCCGCAGCCTTTTGTCAAGGCTGCGGCTACCATATCTTGTGGATTAACCGGCTAGCGATTAGTACCGGTAGTGTTCGGCCTTGAACGGACCCTGCTGCGAGACGCCGATATAGGCAGCCTGTTCATCGGAGAGCTCCGTCAGCTTCACGCCGAGCTTGGCGAGATGCAGCCGGGCGACCTTCTCGTCGAGGTGCTTCGGCAGGATGTAGACCTCGTTCTTGTACTGGCCCTGCTTGGTGAAGAGCTCGATCTGCGCCAGCGTCTGGTTGGTGAAGGAGGCGGACATCACGAAGGACGGATGGCCGGTGGCGTTCCCTAGGTTCAGGAGGCGGCCTTCGGAGAGCAGGATGATGCGGTTGCCTTTCGGGAACTCGATCATGTCGACCTGCGGCTTGACGTTGGTCCACTTGAGGTTCCGGAGAGCCGCGACCTGGATCTCGTTGTCGAAGTGGCCGATATTGCCGACGATCGCCATGTCCTTCATCGCGCGCATGTGCTCGATGCGGATGACGTCCTTGTTGCCGGTCGTGGTGATGAAGATGTCGGCGGTCGAAACGACGTCCTCGAGAACGACCACTTCGAAACCGTCCATGGCAGCCTGCAGCGCGCAGATCGGATCGACTTCGGTGACCTTGACGCGGGCGCCGGCGCCGGCGAGCGAGGCAGCGGAACCCTTGCCCACGTCGCCGTAACCGCAGACGACGGCGACCTTGCCGGCCATCATCACGTCGGTGCCGCGGCGGATGCCGTCGACCAGCGATTCCTTGCAGCCGTACTTGTTGTCGAACTTGGACTTGGTGACCGAGTCGTTGACGTTGATCGCCGGGAAGGGCAGCAGGCCTTTCTTGGAGAGCTCGTACAGGCGGTGGACGCCGGTCGTGGTCTCTTCGGTGACGCCCTTGATCGCGTCGCGCTGCCTGGTGAACCAGCCGGGAGATGCCTGAAGGCGCTTCTTGATCTGCGCGAAGAGGATTTCCTCTTCTTCCGAACCGGGATTGGACAGCACGTTCTCGCCGGCTTCGGCGCGGGCGCCGAGCAGGATGTACATGGTGGCGTCGCCGCCGTCGTCGAGGATCATGTTGGAGAAGCCGCCATCGGCCCACTGGAAGATCTTGTCGGTATATTCCCAGTATTCCGTGAGCGACTCGCCCTTGACGGCGAAGACGGGAATGCCGGCGGCGGCGATCGCGGCGGCGGCATGGTCCTGCGTCGAGAAGATGTTGCACGAAGCCCAGCGGATTTCGGCGCCGAGTTCCCTGAGCGTCTCGATCAGAACGGCCGTCTGGATGGTCATGTGGAGCGAGCCCGAGATGCGGGCGCCCTTCAGCGGCTTCGATTCCCCGAATTCGGTCCGGCAGGACATGAGGCCCGGCATCTCGGTTTCGGCGATGTCGAGTTCCTTGCGGCCATAGGCGGCAAGATTGATATCCGCGACGACGTAATCCTTCTCAGTGCTCATAAAGCTCTCCAAGCGTTCGGTGGTGCCTTCTCCGCGGGAGACCGGCGGACGTGGCAAGGTCCGCCTGGACAGGCGGAAGCTGGCCAGCGGTTTAGCAGGCTTCCTGCAAACTGGCAACGGGATATAAAGAAGTCTTTATATCGTTATGTCAGTGGAGTTAAGGTAGACTCAGGCCTCTTCGCCGAATTTATTGGCGACGAGCTGTTCCAGCGCGTCCAGTGCCTCGGCGGCCTGGCTGCCGCTCGCGGAGACCTCGATCGTGCAGCCGGTGCTGGCGGCGAGCATCATCAGGCCCATGATCGAATTGCCGCCGACCGTGGTGCCGTCTCTCGACACGGTGACGTGCGCGTCAAAGGCTTCGACCATCTGCACGAATTTGGCGGAAGCGCGCGCGTGGAGACCGCGCTTGTTGACGATCAGGAATTCGCGGGAAAGCGTCGATGACATTTAGGTTGAGGACTCATTTGCCGCTTAATACGCGGCTTGCGACATTGATGTATTTCCGGCCCGCTTCGGAGGCTTCGGCAAGCGCCTTGTCCATGTTGTTGTCGCTGCGCACGCCGGCAAGCTTGATCAGCATCGGCAGGTTCATGCCGGCGATGACTTCTGTCTTGCCGCTGTCCATGACGGAAATGGAAAGGTTGGACGGTGTGCCGCCGAACATGTCGGTGAGAATGATGACGCCGCTGCCGTCGTCGGCGCGGGCGACCGCATCGACGATATCCTGCCGGCGCTGATCCATGTCGTCCTCGGGGCCGATCGATACGGTCTCGATGAATTTCTGGGGTCCAACGACATGCTCGACGGCATGACGAAATTCCTCAGCCAGCTTGCCATGGGTGACAAGCACAAGTCCGATCATGAAAACTGCCCCCTGCTATGGAAACTCGCGGCCATTATCGCATTGCAACAAAGCCGTCCAGCGGTGGGAAGCCATCTTCTCCAAGTAGAATTGAAGTGCAAGTCAAAAAACAGGCTTCCAGATGATCAAAACGGCATCTCGCCGTGAAAACCGGGTGCCAATGCCGCGAGAATGGCCAAGGGATCGGGTGTTCCCTGCCATATCCGCAGGAGAGGAAGCTCGCCAATGCGGGGTATGGAAAACCGCTCGTTTTCAAGCGGAAGGCGTTCGCTTTCCGGCAGCGAGATGACTTCGACCGCGAGGTCCAGCGCGGCCGCCGGCAGGCTTTCGACTGCCGCAATGCCGCTGCCGCGCAATTCGATGAGACCGGCAATGGTTTCCGGGCGGCTGGCAAGAAGCTGGCTGCCATGTCGGGAGATCAGGACCCGGTCGTCGGCGACCAAGGCGGCGAAGGCTCCTTGCCGCCTGGCCGACGCGATGCACGAGAAGGCGAGCATGGACTTGCCGCTTCCGGAAGGTCCGGTGAACAGGATGCCCTTGGTGCCGATGACGATCGCCGTGCCGTGGATATTGACGGCGTCCGGGCTCATGGGGTTTCGCCAGCAGGCAGCGACAGGGTGAAGCGGGCGCCTGCCAGGGCGCCACTCTTCGGGTCATGCAGATTCTCGGCCCTCAGCGAACCGCCATGCGCTTCGGCGATCTGCCGGCTGATCGACAGGCCGAGGCCGGAATTCTGCCCGAAGCTCTCGCCTTCCGGCCGGTCCGTGTAGAAGCGCTCGAAGATGCGGTCGATATCCTCCGCCTGAATGCCGGGGCCGTTGTCGTCCACCGTGATGGTGACGCGGTCCTTCGTCCGCGACAGCCGGATCGAGATGCGGCCGCCCTTTTCCGGCACGAAGGACCGGGCATTCTCGATGAGGTTGGTGATGATCTGGCTGAGGCGGAGATCATGGCCGTTGACGAGGTAGGCCGATTTGTTGCCCCCCTTGCTGTCGATCGCAAGCTCGATCTCCACCGGCTTGCGTCCGGTGCGGATCTGCCGGGAAATATCGACGAGATTGCCGAGCAGGCTTTCCATGTCCACCGGCGAAGAGTCGGAACGGGCGAGTTCCGCATCGAGCCGCGAGGCGTCGGAAATGTCGCTGATCAGGCGGTCGAGGCGGCGGACGTCATGGAAGATGATCTCCGTCAGCCGTCGTTTCGACTCCTCCGACTTGGCGAGCGGCAGGGTCTCGACGGCGCTGCGCAGTGACGTCAGCGGGTTCTTGAGTTCGTGGCTCACGTCGGCGGCGAAACTTTCGATCGCGTCGATCCGGTCGTAGAGCGCCGTGGTCATTTCGCGAAGCGCGATGGAAAGGTTGCCGATCTCGTCCTGGCGATAGGAGAAATCCGGAATCTCCTCGCGCTGCTTGGCGCCGCGCCTGACCCGGATCGCCGCCGCCGCAAGACGGCGCAGCGGATTGGCGATCGTCGAGGACAAAAGCAGCGAAAGCAGGATGTTGACGAGCGTCGCCACACCGAAGACGCGCATGATCGCAAGCCTCTCCGCATGCACGATCTTGTCGATGTCGCCGGCCTGGGTCGACAGCAGAAGCACGCCGAGCACGGCGCGGAAGCGCTGGATCGGCACGGCGACCGAGACGATCAGCTCGCCGCGGTCGGTCACGCGCACCAGGGCGCCGCGGACACCGGTGAGCGCGTTCATGACTTCCGGATAGATCGAGCCGTCGCCGCCCGGCGCTTCCTTGTAGACCGGCAGGTTGCCGGGCTGCAGCAGGCGATTGAAAAGCCCGGCGAACCAGTCGCTCCAGGTCTGGGATTCGTTTTCCACCGGCGGCAGGTCGAAGCGCAGCACCTGCCCGCGCGAATAGAGATGGCGGGAATCGAGCAGCAGGTTGGCGTCGGCATCGAAGATGCGGGCGCGGGTGCGGGTCGGCGAGATGAGGCGACGCAGGACCGGCGCCACGCGTTCAGGATCGATCGGGAAATCGAGGTCCTCGTCGTTCGGCACCGGCGTGATGCTTTGGCCGGCCTGCAGTTCCAGAAGCTTCTGCGGATCGATGGTGATCGAATTGGTATCGACGGAGGCAGAGGCGGAAATCGCGCCTGCGATGATCTCGCCCTGGGTCAGGAGGCTTTCGACACGCGCGTCGATCAGTCCTTCGCGGAACTGGTTGAGGTAGAGAATGCCGGCGACAAGCACCACCGTCGCGGCGATGTTGAAGAACAGGATGCGGCGGGTGAGGCTCGAAAAGACCGCGTGGCCGAAGACCCTGCGAATGAGCGTGAACGGACGCGACCAGAACCGCCGCGGCGCACGGCGTGTCTCGACCTTCTCCATTCCGGCCATCTCGCTGTCGAACGTCTGATCTGCCACTGCAGTCCTTCCACCGGACCAGCTTATAGCCGGTCCGGCCGTGGCCTCAAGTTAAGCTTTCGCAAGGAGCCGGTCAGGCAGCCTCACGGAAGCGATAACCAACGCCGTAGAGCGTTTCGATCATGTCGAAGTCGCCGTCAACCATTTTGAACTTCTTGCGCAGCCGCTTGATGTGGCTGTCGATCGTACGGTCGTCCACATAGACCTGCTCGTCGTAAGCCGCATCCATCAGCGCGTCGCGGCTTTTGACCACGCCCGGCCGCTGCGCCAGCGAATGCAGGATCAGGAATTCGGTCACCGTCAGCGTCACGGGCTCACCCTTCCAGGTGCAGGTATGACGCTCCTGATCCATGAGAAGCTGGCCGCGCTCCAATGTGCGGGCCGCCTGTTGGTCCGGCACCGCCTTGGCGCCGCCGGCTTGCGCATCGCGGCTGCCCGCGCGGCGCAGGATCGCCTTCACCCGTTCCACCAGCAGCCGCTGGGAGAAAGGCTTGGTGATGAAATCATCCGCACCCATCTTCAGTCCGAACAGCTCGTCGATTTCCTCATCCTTGGAGGTGAGGAAGATCACCGGCAGGTCGGACTTCTGCCGCAGCCGGCGCAACAGCTCCATTCCGTCCATACGCGGCATCTTGATATCGAAGATCGCCAGTTGCGGGGGACGGGCAACCAGCCCGTCGAGCGCGGAGGCGCCGTCCGTATAGGTTTCGACCTTGTATCCTTCCGCTTCCAGTGCGATCGACACCGACGTCAGGATATTGCGGTCGTCATCTACGAGCGCGATTGTCTGCATACTCTCCGTCTCCGTCACCATTTATGCGCATCTCCTGGAATCACCCCAGCCCAGGCGCCATAAGCCGACGCGCTTCATGAGTATAAAGGTGGAACAAATTGTGGCAAAGTTAAAGGGGCGGCTTACGATCGCACTATTTAAGTTCCGATCCTACGCTAGCCCCGGCGAGGATCAAAAGAGTTCCTAAACCGATTTAAAGAGGAATAAAATTTTTTAAATCGATTAATTAATTGATATTATTAAACAATTTAAAGCGCCCCTCTTGCCCTTTTAGAATTCTGTCATTAATTTCGCGGCACGTTCAACGTCAGCGGAAGGAATGCGCGCATGGAGGAGTTTGGACTTCACAACCCATCCAATGGGTTAGCGGCGATCGGTCTCGGCGGCGTATCGCGCGTCAATTACAATCTTTCCGAGGTCGAGCTTTACGAGGAAGCCATTCGCCGCGGTGAAGCCGATGTCACCGCCGACGGCGCGCTTCGGGCGATCACCGGCCAGCATACCGGCCGTTCTCCGAAGGACAAATTCGTCGTCCGCGACGCGCATACCGAAAGCCGGATCTGGTGGGACAACAACAAGCCCATGTCGCCGGAGCATTTCGAAGTGCTTCGCAAGGACATGCTGGCGCACGCCGCCGGCAAGACGCTCTACGTGCAGGACCTGATCGGCGGCGCCGACGAGGAAAATGCCCTGCCGACCCGGGTGGTCACGGAGCTTGCCTGGCACGCGCTCTTCATTCGCAACCTTCTGATCCGCCCGACCCGCGACACGCTGACGGACTTCCGGCAGAAGCTGACGATCATCAACCTGCCGAGCTTCAAGGCGGATCCCGCCCGCCATGGCTGCCGCACGGAGACGGTGATCGCCTGCGACCTGACGAACGGTTTCGTCCTGATCGGCGGCACGTCCTATGCGGGCGAGAACAAGAAGTCGGTCTTCACCGTTCTCAACTATCTTCTGCCCGCCAAGGGCGTGATGCCGATGCATTGCTCGGCCAATCTCGGCAAGGACGGAGATTCGGCTGTCTTCTTCGGCCTTTCGGGCACCGGCAAGACGACGCTGTCTGCCGATCCGAGCCGCACCCTCATCGGCGACGACGAGCACGGCTGGGGCGAAAACGGCATTTTCAACTTCGAGGGTGGCTGCTACGCCAAGGCGATCAAGCTGTCGGCCGAGGCGGAGCCGGAAATCTATGCCGCGACCCGGCGTTTCGGCACCGTGCTCGAAAATGTCGTGCTCGATGAAAACCGGGTGCCGGATTTCAACGACGGCTCGCTGACGGAAAACACCCGCAGCGCCTATCCGCTGCACTTCATTCCGAACGCGTCCGATACCGGCCTTGCCCCGCATCCGAAGACGATCATCATGCTGACCGCCGATGCGTTCGGCGTCATGCCGCCGATCGCCAAGCTGACGCCGGAACAGGCCATGTACCACTTCCTCTCCGGTTATACCGCCAAGGTTGCCGGCACGGAAAAGGGCGTGACCGAACCGGAAGCCACGTTCTCGACCTGCTTCGGCGCCCCGTTCATGCCGCGCCATCCGGCCGAATACGGCAACCTGCTCAAGGACCTGATCGCCCGTCACGGCGTCGATTGCTGGCTGGTCAACACCGGCTGGACCGGCGGCGCCTACGGCATCGGCCGGCGCATGCCGATCAAAGCGACCCGCGCCCTTCTGGCGGCCGCGCTGAACGGCAGCCTCAACAGCGCGGAATTCCGCGTCGATCCGAATTTCGGCTTCGCTGTGCCGGTCGCCGTCGAGGGCGTCGACAATTCCATCCTCGATCCGCGCTCGACCTGGGCGGATGGCGCCGCCTACGACGCTCAGGCCCGGAAACTGGTGTCTATGTTCATCGCGAACTTCGGGAAGTTCGAAGATCACGTCGACAGCAAGGTACGCGACGCCGCTCCGGGCATGCTCGTCGCCGCCGAATAAATCCTTCAAGGATTCACGTGAAACCGCCGACCTTCGCGCCGGCGGTTTTCTTTTGGACGGCTTTGTGGGAAAGATGCGGCCTGCGCCTATCGCCGGAATATGGGCACGAGTTTCGAGCGACATGCGCCTCAGGAAAACGATCAGACCGCCATGGCCAGCAATCCCCTCGTCATCAACAGCCGCATCACCATTGCAGGATGGGAACTGACCGAGCAGTTCGTGCTGGCGGGCGGGCCGGGCGGCCAGAACGTCAACAAGGTCTCGACCGCCGTCCAGCTTTTCTTCGATATCGCCAATTCTCCCTCACTGCCTGACCGGGTCAAACAGAACGCCATCAGGCTTGCCGGAAAACGGGTGTCGAAGGAGGGCGTGCTGATGATAGAGGCGAACCGTTTCCGCAGCCAGGAGCGCAACCGCGAAGAGGCGCGCGAGCGATTGAAGGAACTGATCCTCGAAGCCGCCAAGCCGCCACCGCCGCCGCGCAAGGCCACCAAGCCGACGAAAGGTTCGGTCGAGCGCCGGCTGAAGGAAAAATCCGGCCGCTCGGAGGTGAAGAAGATGCGCGGCCGCCCGACGGGAGAATGAATTGTCGACGCTTGCAAATGGCATCCGGCATCTGCCCGACTATCTGGATCGCGCGGCGCAGGAGCACCTGGTCGAGCTGATCCGCGGCATCGTGGCGGAAGCACCCTTATATGTGCCGGAAATGCCCGGCACCGGCAAACCCATGTCGGTGCGCATGACCAATTGCGGTCCGCTCGGCTGGGTGACCGACAAGGAGAAGGGCTATCGCTATCAATCCTTCCACCCGGTCACGAAAAAGCCTTGGCCGGCCATGCCGCAGGAACTCACCGATCTCTGGGAGAGGCTTGCGGGCCATCCGAAACCGCCGGAAGCCTGCCTGATCAATTTCTACTCCGACGATGCGAAGATGGGCCTGCATCAGGACAGAGACGAAACCGACCTTTCGGCGCCCGTTCTTTCCATATCGCTTGGCGATAGTTGTCTTTTCCGGGTGGGCGGGCTCAACCGCAAGGAGCCGACCGGCTCGTTCCGGCTGTCGAGCGGGGATATCGTCATCCTCGGCGGAGAGGGCCGCCTGGCTTTCCACGGGATCGACCGCATCTATCCCGGCACCTCGACGCTTCTCAGGAACGGTGGTCGCATCAACCTGACCTTGCGCCGGGTCAACAGCTGACCATCTCAACAGCCGGGGATAGCGACTACAGTTTGCGGAGCGAAACCGTTTCGACCAGATGGTTGCGGCCCTTGCGCAGGATGAGGTCGGCGCGCGGTCTGGTCGGTACGATGTTCTGCCTGAGATTCTTGAGGTTGATGTTTTCCCAGAGCCCTTCGGCAACGGCGCGTGCCGCGTCCGCATCGATCGCGGCATATTTCTTGAAATAGGAGGTCGGATCGCGGAAGGCCGTCTGGCGCAGCTTCATGAAGCGCTGGACATACCAGTTGTGGATCTGCTCCTCGTCGGCATCGATATAGATCGAGAAATCGAAGAAGTCGGAGACGATCGGCACGATCTTGCCGTCCGCGGGCAGCGCCCGCGACTGCAGCACGTTGATGCCTTCGAAGATCAGGATGTCCGGCCGGTCGACAAGCGTGAACTCGTTCGGCAGCACGTCGTAGGTGAGGTGCGAATAGCGTGGCGCCTTGACGTTCGGCTCGCCGGCCTTGATGGCGGAAAGGAAGCGCAGGATCGCACCGACGTCGTAGCTTTCCGGAAAACCCTTGCGCTCCATGAGGTTTTCGCGCTGGAGCACGGCGTTCGGATAGAGAAACCCGTCGGTGGTGATGAGATCGACCTTCGGGCTCGAAGGCCAACGGGCGAGCAGCTCCTGGAGAATGCGGGCGGTCGTCGACTTGCCGACCGCGACCGATCCGGCAATGCCGATGATGAAAGGTGTCTTTGCGACATTCGAAAGGCTTAAGAAACGGTTCCTCTGCTGGAAGAGCAGCTGGGAGGCTTCCACATGCGAGGAAAGCAGGCGCGAGAGCGAAAGATAGATTCGCCGCACTTCCTCGAGATCGATAGGGTCATCCAGCGAGCGCAGCCGGGCGACTTCGTCCGCGGTCAGCGTCAGCGGCGTATCGGCGCGAAACTTCGCCCACTCTTCCGCGGTGAAGTGATGATAGGGAGAATAATATTCCGTACTGCTGCCCACGGCGTCCGGCATCTCTGCGGGTTGAGTTACGACGTTCATGATGTCTGCCGGCCCGCCTTTTCCTGAAGACCCGACTGACCGGTTCTCCTCTGGAGTTCATCCAGCACATCCTGTAACGGCACCGCCGCGATATTCAAGACGACTAAAAGATGAAAGAGGAGATCCGCGCTCTCCGCCGTCAGATTCCTGCGGTCCTGCCGGATGGCGGCG
This sequence comes from Neorhizobium descurainiae, assembly GCF_051400715.1. Taxonomy (NCBI): domain Bacteria; kingdom Pseudomonadati; phylum Pseudomonadota; class Alphaproteobacteria; order Hyphomicrobiales; family Rhizobiaceae; genus Neorhizobium; species Neorhizobium descurainiae. The sequence continues at coordinate 21,392 of NZ_JBLFFK010000011.1, read as the reverse complement.
ATGACCGTTTCGACCGCTTCCTCGCCGAGCTTCTTGGCGGCTTTTTCCTGGCCGGCGGCAACGAGCCTGGCCGTCCAGGATTCCTCCGGTGAAGCCTTGGCCCTGGTGGCGACGATCCGCTCCAGATCGTTCAACGAAAATTCACTCATAGCGCTCTTCCCGCTCGTTCAATCGAGCCGCATGGCGATCCCGCGTTCCGCCATATAATGCTTTGCCTGGCCGACCGTATAGGTGCCGAAGTGGAAAATCGAGGCGGCGAGAACGGCAGTCGCATGGCCTTGCCTGATGCCGGCGACCATATCGTCCAGCGTGCCGACGCCGCCCGACGCGATCACCGGTGCCCGAACGCTGTCGGCGATCGTCCGCGTCAGGCCGAGATCGTAGCCGCTCTTGGTGCCGTCGCGGTCCATGGAGGTGACGAGCAGCTCGCCGGCGCCCCGCTCCACCATTTTTGCCGCGAATTCGACCGCGTCGATGCCCGTGGGGGTGCGTCCGCCATGGGTGAATATCTCCCAGCGGTCCGCCTCTCCGGAAGCCGAAACTTTTTTTGCATCGATCGACACGACGATGCACTGGTTTCCGAACTTGTCGGCGGCTTCCGCAACAAAATCCGGATTGCTGACCGCCGCCGAATTGATCGAGACCTTGTCGGCACCGGCAAGCAGGAGTTTGCGGATATCGGCGATGGCGCGCACGCCGCCGCCGACGGTGAGCGGCATGAAGCAATGCTCGGCGGTGCGGGCGACGACGTCGAAGATCGTCTCGCGATTGTCGGACGAGGCGGTGATGTCGAGGAAGCAGAGCTCGTCGGCACCGGCGGCGTCATAGGCTCGTGCTGCTTCGACCGGGTCACCGGCATCGATGAGATCGACGAAATTGACACCCTTGACGACGCGGCCGTCCTTGACATCGAGGCAGGGGATGACTCGGGCTTTGAGGGTCATGCGGCACGTCCTTGTCTGCTGCGGATCAGCGCCAGCGCTTCCTTGGGGTCGATGCGGCCGTCATAGAGCGCGCGGCCGGAAATCGCGCCTTCGAGGCGGGCGGCATCGGGCTCCAGCATGCGGCGGATGTCGTCGAGCGAGGCAAGTCCGCCCGATGCGATGACGGGAATGGAGACGGCGTTGGCGAGTTCCAGCGTCGAGGCCCAGTTGATGCCGGCAAGAATGCCGTCGCGGTCGATATCCGTATAGATGATCGCCGAAACCCCGGCGCCTTCGAACTTTTGGGCGAGTTCGATGACGCCGAGTTCGGAGGCTTCCGCCCAGCCCTCGACCGCCACCTTGCCGCCCTTGGCGTCGATGCCGACCGCTACTTTGCCCGGAAATTTCCTGCAAGCCTCGACGACCAGCGACGGATTGCGGACGGCCACCGTACCCAGGATCACGCGGGTAAGCCCGCGCGCCAGCCAGTTTTCGATGTGGTCGAGCGTGCGGATGCCGCCACCGAGCTGCACCGGGTTCCTGGTGGCCTTCAAAATGGCGTCGACGGCAGCGCCATTGACGCTTGTTCCCGCAAAGGCGCCGTTGAGATCGACCACATGCAGCCATTCGAAGCCCTGGTCCTCGAAGGCTTTCGCCTGGGCGGCGGGATCGGGGTTGTAGACGGTCGCCTGGTCCATGTCGCCGAGTTTCAGGCGAACGCACTGGCCGTCTTTGAGGTCGATTGCGGGAAATAGGATCATTCTGTTTTCAAGTCCTTGGCAGTCGCGCGAGCCGGGATTTTGTCTCTTAGGGCTTCCAGCGCAGGAAATTGGAGATGAGTGCAAGACCTAATGCCTGGCTTTTCTCAGGGTGAAACTGCGAGCCGGCCATGTTGTCGCGCCCGACGAATGCCGTCACGGCGCCGCCATAATCGGCGGTCGCTATGACGTCGTGCCGGTGCTTTGCGGCAAGGTGATAGGAATGCACGAAATAGGCGTGCAAGCCCTCCGGCCCGGTCGGGATGCCGTCGAAGAGCGGGTGCGGGTGGTGCAGGTCGAGCGTGTTCCAGCCGATCTGCGGGATCTTCAGGTCCGGATCGTTCGGCGTCATCTCGACGACATCGCCCTCGATCCAGCCGAACCCTTCGGTGACCGTCTTTTCGAGCCCGCGCGACGACATGAGCTGCATGCCGACGCAAATGCCGAGGAAAGGGCGGCCCTTGTGTTCGACGACGTCGATGACGGCTTCCCGCATGCCGGGCACGGCATCGAGGCCGGCGCGGCAATCGGCATAGGCGCCGACGCCGGGCAGCACGATCCGGTCGGCGGTCGCCACGACATCCGCCTTGTCGGTGAGCTCGATCACGGCGTCGATGCCGGATTCGCGGGCGGCCCGTTCGAAGGCCTTGGTCGCGGATCTGAGGTTGCCGGATCCGTAGTCGATGATTGCGACGCGCATCAGCGTCCTCCTTGATGGTCGAAAAGGCCGAGATGCGGCTCATTCCAGCCCTTGGGCGAGCCGGCGGCGGGCGGCTTTGCTTGCTTCGCCCACTCGGCCGAGGCCGGCAGCTGTTGTTTTTCCGGCTGCGGCAGGCCGGAGAAGTAAATCTCCTCTGCGGCATCGAGGTTCGGTGCGAAAATCACCGTTTCCAGGGTCCATCCGCGGCGAACCAGCGCTTCGGAGCGATAATGTCGGCCTTCGAATGCGACGAGCAGCCCGACCGCCAGCCCCAGAAGAATACCAGCAATTTCGAATTCCGGCATGCGCACCAGAAAACCGCTCAGCCCCTGCAGGAGAAATACGACGAACCCGGCGAGCCAGAGCCGGTTCCAGAGGAGCCAGACCCAGGGAAAGAAGAACGCCGTCCACGAAAACCCGTCCGGCAGGACGAGTGTCGAGCGGTGATCCCTGTCCGGAGCCCGTGTCGGATCGTCGGGAGGCGTCAGAACGAGATAGCTTCTCAAGGATTTTCTCCCGGAAGCGGTTAGACCAGCATTCCCTTCGTGGAGGGGACGCGATTGGCCTGCCGCGGATCGATTTCGGTTGCCGTGCGCAAGACCCGCGCCACGGCTTTGAAGCAGGTCTCGGCGATATGATGGTTGTTGGCGCCGTAATGGTTCAGCACATGCAGCGTGATGCCGGCATTCTGGGCAAAGGCCTGGAAGAACTCGCGCACCAGCTCGGTATCGAACGCGCCGATCTTGGGCGCGCTGAAGGCGACGTTCCAGACGAGGAAAGGCCGGCCGGACACGTCGATAGCCGCCTTGGTCATGGTCTCGTCCATGGTAAGATCGAGCGAGGCGTAGCGGGTGATGCCCCGGCGATCGCCGAGCGCCTTGGAGATCGCCTGGCCGAGCGCAATGCCGGTGTCCTCCACCGTGTGGTGGTCGTCGATATGGAGGTCGCCCTTCACATCGATCTCCATGTCGATGAGCGAATGCCGCGAAAGCTGGTCGAGCATATGGTCGAAGAAGCCGACGCCCGTCGAAATCTTGGCCGTGCCGGTGCCGTCGAGATTGACGGAAACCGAGACGGAGGTTTCGTTGGTCTTGCGGGAAATGCTTCCTGTGCGTGCGGCCGTCGTTTCGCCCATAAGGGTCTGCTCCATGCTGAGGCCGGGTTCCCGGCCCTGATCACGGCTCCTTATCAGGGGCCAAGCCAAATATCCAGCAAAAGCCGGGCATTTTGTCCGGCGGCGTATTGCAAGATTGCATTCGACGAAGCTCCTCTTACATAGGGCTCAACGAGGCGGGCAAGTGCCTCCAACCCATGCCCCGGATCGGGGCCAGACAGGTGCCGAATGACAACGATTATTACTGTTCGCAAAGGCGGCAAGGTGATCATGGCCGGCGATGGCCAGGTGAGCCTCGGCCAGACCGTGATGAAGGGCAATGCCCGCAAGGTGCGCCGCATCGGCAAGGGCGAGGTGGTCGCCGGGTTCGCCGGCGCGACGGCGGATGCCTTCACGCTGCTCGACCGGCTCGAAAAGAAGCTCGAACAATATCCGGGCCAGCTCATGCGCGCGGCCGTCGAGCTCGCCAAGGACTGGCGGACGGACAAGTATCTCCGCAATCTCGAAGCCATGATGCTGGTCGCCGACAGGTCGATCACGCTCGCGGTCACCGGCAATGGCGACGTCCTGGAACCCGAGCACGGCACGATTGCGATCGGTTCCGGCGGCAATTTCGCCTATGCGGCCGCGCGGGCCATGATGGACACCGACAAGTCGGCCGAGGAGATCGCCAGACAGGCACTCGATATCGCCGCCGATATCTGCGTCTACACCAACCACAACATCGTCGTCGAAACGCTGGACGCCGATGGCTGACGACGCGCCCCGCTACCATTTCCGCGACGTCGTCCGTGAGGATTTTCCCTTGCTGGCGAAGTGGCTCGCCGAGCCGCATATCGCGAAATGGTGGGGTGAGGTCGACGAGGAACTCGCTGGCATCGAGGAAGCGATGACGAGTGTCGAAACCCGGCCGATGATCGTGGAATTGGAGGGCAGGCCGATCGCCTATCTCCAGTATTACGATCCTCATCTTGAGGAGGGGCACCCCTATCAGGACCAGCCGAAGGGCACGCTCGGCATCGATATCTCGATCGGGATTGCGGAACTTGTCGGCAAGGGACACGGCAGCGCGATCATCCGCCAGTTCGTACGCGAGCTTTTCGCTTCCGGCGCCAAACGCATCGTCATCGATCCCGATCCGGAAAACTCGGCTGCCATCCGGGCTTACGAGAAGGCCGGCTTCCGCTACGTCGACACCAGGACATCCATCTATGGTCCGGCCCATTTCATGGCGCTGGACGCACCAGAAGAAACGGATTTGCAATGACTACTTTTTCACCCAGGGAAATCGTCTCGGAGCTCGACCGCTACATCATCGGCCAGCATGAGGCGAAACGCGCCGTGGCGATCGCGCTCCGCAACCGCTGGCGCCGCCAGCAGCTCGACGAGAGCCTGCGCGACGAAGTAATGCCGAAGAACATCCTGATGATCGGCCCGACCGGCGTCGGCAAGACGGAAATCTCCCGCCGGCTGGCCAGGCTTGCCGGTGCGCCCTTCATCAAGGTCGAGGCCACCAAGTTCACCGAGGTCGGTTATGTCGGCCGCGACGTGGAGCAGATCATCCGCGATCTCGTCGAGGTCGGCATCGGTCTCGTGCGCGAGAAGAAGCGCGCCGAAGTGCAGGCCAAGGCGCATATGAGCGCCGAAGAACGCGTACTGGACGCGCTGGTCGGCTCGACCGCTTCGCCTGCCACCCGCGAAAGCTTCCGCAAGAAGCTCCGGAACGGCGAGATGGACGACAAGGAGATCGAGATCGAGGTCGCCGAGACCGGTTCGGGCATGCCCGGCTTCGAGATCCCCGGCATGCCGGGCGCCAATATAGGCGTGCTGAACCTGTCCGAGATGTTCGGCAAGGCTCTCGGCGGGCGCACCAAGAAAGTCCGCACCACGGTTGCAAAGTCCTATGGCGAGCTCATCCGCGACGAGTCCGACAAGCTGATCGACAGCGAGGTGATCCAGCGCGAAGCGGTGCGGGCTGTGGAAAACGACGGCATCGTCTTTCTGGACGAGATCGACAAGATCGCCGCCCGCGACGGCGGGCTCGGCGCCGGTGTCTCCCGCGAAGGCGTGCAGCGCGACCTCCTGCCGCTCGTCGAAGGCACGACGGTTTCGACCAAATACGGGCCTGTGAAGACGGACCACGTCCTCTTCATCGCGTCCGGCGCCTTCCATGTCTCGAAGCCCTCGGATCTTCTGCCGGAACTGCAGGGCCGCCTGCCGATCCGTGTCGAGCTGAGGCCGCTCACTAAGGAGGATTTCCGCCGCATCCTGACGGAAACCGAGGCAAGCCTCATCCGCCAGTACAAGGCGCTGATGGGAACGGAAGAGTTCACCCTCGACTTCACCGAGGATGCGATCGACGCGCTGGCGGACGTGGCCGTGCACCTCAACTCGTCGGTCGAGAATATCGGCGCCCGCCGGCTGCAGACCGTCATGGAACGCGTGCTGGACGAGATTTCCTTCAACGCTCCGGATCAGGGCGGTACGTCGGTGACGATCGATGCGGACTATGTGCGCAAGCATGTCGGCGATCTCGCCGCCGATACGGACCTGTCGCGCTACATTCTTTAAAAAGACGAACGTGGCAGCCGGGCAACGTCCGGCGGCCATTCATTAGCATCTGACGGGATTTTGAATATCGCCGTCTCGACATGGAGCTTATGCTTCACGTAAGGGAGACGCGTTTTCATGGAAATGGCCGCCTCCAAGACGTGGGTCGGTTGGAATGGCTGCAAGCATCTCCTGCCGAAGATCGGCTACGAAATCCTGGATACGCAAATCTTGAAACGCACTCTTCTGGCATTGTTCCTTGTCGTCGCGACGTCCGCGGCCTCTTCCGCATTCGCGGGCGGCCTCATCATGGTGCCGGAAGGCAACCGGCACGTGGAGCAGCCGAAAGTGCCCGGCGCCTCGATGCGCCGCACGCGCGCAGCGCGTTCAACATTCGACGACAAATACGAGAAGATCCGCGATCTGCTTGCGAGCGACAGGAAGCTGATCGCCAAGATCAGGGCGACAGCGGCCGATTACGGCATCGATCCGATCCATATGATCGGCGCGATCGTCGGCGAGCACACCTACAATGTGGATGCCTACGACCGGCTGCAGACCTATTACGTGAAGGCAGCCGCCTACGCCGGCAACAGCTTCCGCTTCGGCTACGGCGACGAAACCGTCGAGGATTTTCTCACCCGGCCGGAATTTGGCCCATGCAACGATTATTCCGACTCCTACAAGCTCTGGACCTGCCGCGAAAACGTCTGGGAAAAGAGCTTCAGGGGACGCATCGTCGGCGGCAGGTCTTTTCCGGACAACCGTTTCAGCGCCGTCTTCTTCCAGCCTTTCTATGCCGGCCAGACCTTCGGCCTCGGCCAGGTCAATCCGCTGACCGCGCTGATGCTGTCAGACATGGTGGCGAAGACATCCGGCTATCCGAGGCTCGACGAGAACAAGGCGGCGGGCGTCTATGACGCGATCATGGATCCCGACAAATCGCTCGCCTACATGGCGGCCAATATCCGCCGGGCGATCGACGACTACAAGACGATTGCCGGCATGGATATCTCCCATAATCCCGGCATCACGGCGACGCTTTACAATACCGGCGGCTCGGCTGCCCGCGCGGCGGCTCTCAAGGCGAGGGGCGGTCTGCCGGAGGAAAATTATTACGGTTGGCTCGTCAACGACAAGCTTGCCGAGTTGAAATCCCTTCTTTGAAGGCTGATATTCGTCCCGTAGGAAACCTCCCTGAGGAGGGTTGTCGATGGACATGCGCCCCGAACCCTTCACTCCGCCGGCCCCGGTGCCGCGGAACCGGCTGCTCACCCCCATCGAGGTGATCTGGATCGCGCTGCGCAACCCCTTGGAACTCTGGGGAAAACCTTCCTACACATTGCCCTGGATCCAGACGAAGTTCTTCAAGGAACGCACGCTCATCGTCAATCATCCCGGTCTCATCCGGCATGTTCTGGTGGACAATGCCGGCAATTACGAGATGTCGGAGATCCGGCAGCTCGTTCTGCGTCCGATCCTGAGAGACGGTCTGCTGACGGCGGAGGGCGAGGTCTGGAAACGGTCGCGCAAGGCCATGGCGCCCGTCTTCACGCCGAGACATTCCAGGGGCTTTGCCGGGCAGATGCTGAGCAAGGCGGAAGAGTTCGCCGAGCGGTATGCTGGGGCCGGCGCCGAGGGCAAGGTCTTCGACATTTCCGTCGACATGACAGACCTCACCTATGCCATCCTGTCCGAAACGCTGTTTTCCGGCGAGATAGCCGGCGACAAGGAATCGGTCTCCGAGGATGTCGACGCGCTCCTGCACCGGATGGGCCGGATCGACCCGATGGACCTGATGCGCGCGCCGCCCTGGGTGCCGCGGCTGACCCGCATCGGCGGCAAGAAAGTGCTCGAGAAGTTCCGCGGCATCGTGGCGGAGACCATGATCGAACGGCAGAGGCGGATGCGCGACGAGCCGGACAAGGTCCCACAGGATTTCCTGACGCTGCTGCTGCAGCTCGAAGGCCCCGACGGGCTTAGCATGGACGAGATCGAGGACAATATCCTCACCTTCATCGGCGCGGGCCACGAGACCACCGCCCGGGCGCTTGCCTGGACGCTCTATTGCGTCGCGCAGTCACCGCAGGTGCGCGAGCGCATGGAAGAGGAGATCGACCGGGTTCTTGCGACCGGCCCGGAGCCGGTGGAATGGCTCGATCTGATGCCCTGGGTGCGGGCGTCGTTCGAGGAGGCGCTGAGGCTCTATCCGCCGGCGCCGTCCATCAATCGTGCCGCGATCGAAGACGATTCCTGGACAAGTCCCGAGGGCCAGAGCGTGAAGATCGACGCCGGGGTCACCGTGCTGGTCATGCCCTGGACGCTGCACCGTCACGAGCTTCTTTGGGAAAAGCCGCGCGCCTTCATGCCCGAGCGCTTCCTGCCGGAAAACCGCGGCAGCATCAATCGTTTCCAGTACCTGCCCTTCGGCGTCGGCCCGCGCACCTGCATCGGCGCGACCTTTGCGCTTCAGGAGGCGGTGATCGCGCTTGCCGTGCTGATGTACCGCTACCGTTTCGACGTGACGCCGGAGACGAAGGTCTGGCCCGTGCAGAAGCTGACCACCCAGCCGCGCGACGGAATGCCGATGCGGGTCAGCCTGCGACGCGACGCGTCTTTCCTGACGAATTGACCTCCGCCGGCCATGCGATATTGATCGCTTGAGACGATCTTCAGGATTTCCGCGTGGCCTCACCCTTTCTTCTCGGCATCGATACCGGCGGCACCTATACGGATGCGGTTCTGTTCCGGGAGGAGGAAGGCGTCGTCGCTAAGGCGAAGTCGCTGACGACGCGGCACGATCTGGCGGTCGGCATCGCCGGTGCCGTCGAGGCGGTACTGGAAAGAAGCGCCGCTGCGGCATCGCAGATCGGCCTGGTTTCTCTTTCCACGACGCTTGCCACCAATGCCCTGGTCGAAGGGCAGGGCGGCAGGGCGGCGCTGATCATGATCGGCTTCGGTCCGGACGATCTCACCCGCGGCGGGCTTTCGGAAGCGCTTGGCGATGATCCCGTGATCTTCCTGCCCGGCGGCCACGACGTGCATGGCGACGAAACGGCGCTCGACGTGACGGCTTTGGAAGAGGCCATGCCGGACCTTATTGGAACGGTATCCTCCTTCGCCGTCGCCGGTTATTTCGCCGTCCGGAATCCGGCTCACGAAATCCGGGTGAGGGATCGCATCCGGGAGCTCTCGCATCTGCCGGTCACCTGCAGTCATGAGCTTTCCTCCAAACTCGGCGGCCCGCGACGGGCACTGACGACATTGCTGAATGCCCGGCTGGTTTCGATCATCGACCGGCTGGTCGGCTCCTGCGAAGGTTTTCTGACCAGCCGGGGCATATCCGCGCCGATGATGGTGGTGCGCGGCGACGGCGCCTTGATCTCCGCAGCCGAGGCGCGATTGAGGCCGATCGAGACTATCCTGTCCGGCCCTGCCGCGAGCCTTGTCGGCGCGAGCTATCTCACCGGCCTCGACCGCGCCGTGGTTTCCGATATCGGCGGAACGACGACGGATGTCGCGGTTCTCGATGGCGGGCGACCGAAGCTCGCGCAAGAAGGCGCCGTGGTCGGCGGCCATCGCACCATGGTGGAAGCGGTGGCGCTGCGCACCTATGGCCTTGGCGGCGATTCCGAAGTGCATATCGACGACCGGGGCCTCGAGGTGCGGTTCACGCTGGGTCCTCGCCGCTTGTTGCCGCTCAGCCTTGCGGCCATGACGCATGGCGACGCCATTCTCTCGACGCTGGAAAAGCAGCTCCGTGCCGGCCATGCCGGGCGCCGCGATGGCCGTTTCGCAGTCCGCACCGGCGTGCCGGATGCGATGGCGCAAGGCCTGCCGCCGCAGGAGCGGGCGCTTTATGCCCGAATCGGATCTGCGCCGACGGCACTCAACGATCTCCTTACGATGAATTCGCAGAGGGCGCTGCTCGATCGGCTCGTGGCGCGCGGGCTTGTGCATCTCTTGGGGATCACGCCCTCGGATGCTCTGCACGTGCTTGGCCGTCAGAACCAATGGCGGGCGGATGCGGCCCGTCTCGGGCTTGAATTGGCGGCTCGCCGCAAGAACGGTGCAGGGCGGGAAATAGCCGCTTCGCCGGAGGAGCTGGCGGAAAGGATCGTGAGCCGGCTGACGCGCCAGTCGGTCGAGGCGGTGCTTGCCTCCTGCCTCGCGGAAGACGGCGCGGAGGCGATCGATCCGGCGGTTTCGCTCGCCGTCGACCGGGCACTCAAGAGGACGCCCGGCATCGCGCGGTTTTCCGTTTCGCTTGATCGGCCGCTGATCGGGCTCGGCGCTTCGGCACCGGTCTATTATCCGGCGGTCGCGGAGATGCTCGGAGCGCAACCGGTCATCCCGGCCGATGCCGATGTCGCCAATGCGATCGGCGCCGTGGTCGGACAGGTGCGGGCGAGCGTCACGATCGTCGTGACGTCGCCTGAAGAGGGGCGGTTCGTCGTGTCCGGTGCCGGCGAGAGGCTGCTGGTTCTCGGGGAGGGCGAGGCGCTGGCGGTCGCCCGCCAGCATGCCATCGCCGCAGCGCTGGCCCAGGCGAAGTCGGACGGCGCGGCTGATGCGGTCGTCACCCTTTCGGAAGAAGCGGATGCGCCGGAAATCGAAGGGGCACGAAAACTGATCGAAGCCCGCATCATTGCCACGGCCACCGGCCGGCCGAGGATTGCCGCTGCCTGACGCTTGCCGCTGTTGCCGGGGCCATAATTGCGATATTGTCTATAGTGGCCCGCCATTCATGCCGATCGGGAACAAGTCACTGTGATCACCAATCTGGACGACCTGGAAATCTTCGTCAAAGTCGTCGTTACGGGAAGCATGTCGGCCACGGCAAAGAGCCTTGGTCTTTCACCGGGGGTGGTTTCGAAGCGCATCAAGCGGCTGGAGGAACAGCTTGGGGCACGTCTGTTGCAGCGGACCACGCGCCAGATCGGTTTGACGGACGCCGGCAAAGGTTTCTACGAGCGGATTGCGAATGTCGTGACGGGCATCGAGGAAGCCGAGAAATTCGTTTCGGGGAAGTCGACCGAGATCGCCGGAAACCTGCGGATCTCCGCGCCGACTTCCTTTGGACGGATGCACATAGCGCCGCATCTCCCGACGTTCATGCGGACGCATCCGCATCTCTCGATCGACCTCGTGCTCTCGGATGATTTCACCGACATCATCGCCGAGGGCTACGATGTCGCCATTCGAATTTCCGAGTTGAAGGATTCGAGCCTTGTCGCGCGCAAGCTGGTCCAGGTTCGCCGTATCCTTTGTGCCGCTCCGTCCTATATCGAACGGTATGGTTTCCCGGAAGGAATGGAGGATCTGGCACACCATCATTGTCTGACGGCGCACAATGGCGAACCGTGGAGGCTGGAAGGTCCGCGAGGCCCTCTGGTGTACCGACCGGCGGGAAGGCTGAACACCAATTCGAGCGAAGTGGTCCGGGAAGCGGTGATCGCAGGGCTTGGTATTGCGCTGAGATCCACATGGGACATCGGCAACGAGCTGAAGGAAGGGCGCCTGGTGCGGGTGATGCCGGAGTATGAAGGCTCAAGGAACGTCTCCGTTTCGGCAGTCTACCCGAGCCGCCGGCATCTTCCCTCCAAGGTTCGGGCGTTCATCGAATATCTCGCGGAGCTTTACGGGTCGGTGCCCTATTGGGAACGGCATGGCGAGGTTGCGGTATAGGCCGGACGGGGCTTGTTTGCGGCAGCGATTGTCTCCGATATTGCACAAGTCATTTGAAATTTGTGCGATTGCAATTTCTTGGCCCGCAAATGAGACTTGCCGGAATATCGCAAATTGGAGAAGCCGATGGCTCGGATTCAGAAAAATGGTCTCTCGATCGACGAAACGCTCTACGAATTCCTGCTGAAGGAAGCTCTGCCGGGCACCGGTGTCGATGCCGGCCGGTTCTTCTCGGAATTTTCGAAGATCGTCCACGACCTTGCGCCGAAAAACCGCGGGCTGCTTTCGAAGCGTGACGCCTTTCAGGAAAAGCTCGACGACTGGTACCGCAGGAACGGTGCCCCGGCCGATCTTGCAGTCTACGAAGCCTTCCTGCGTGACATCGGCTATCTTCTGCCGGAAGGGCCGGACTTCACGGTCTCCACGGAAAACGTCGATCCGGAAATTGCCGAGATCGCCGGTCCGCAGCTTGTGGTGCCGGTGATGAATGCACGTTATGCGCTGAACGCCGCCAATGCCCGCTGGGGCTCGCTCTATGACGCTCTCTACGGCACGGACGCCATCCCCGAGGCGGATGGTGCGGAAAAGGGCAAGGGTTACAATCCTGTCCGCGGCGCCAAGGTCATCGCCTGGGCTCGCGAATTTCTCGATCAATCCGTGCCGCTTTCCGGGGCGAGCTGGAGCCAGGTGACCTCTTTTATCGTCACCGGCGGAAAGCTCACCGCCGCCGCTCAAGACGGCAAGACGGTCGAACTCTCCGATCCGAGCCAATTTGCCGGCTATCTCGGCGAACCTGCCGAGCCGACGCATCTGCTCCTCAAGAAGAACGGTCTCCATATCGAAATCCTGATCGATGCCACGACGCCGATCGGCAAGGACGATCCGGCCAGGATTTCCGATGTCTGGCTGGAATCGGCGATCACCACGATTATGGACTGCGAGGATTCGATTGCCGCCGTCGATGCGGAAGACAAGGTCGTCGTCTATCGCAACTGGCTCGGACTGATGAAGGGCGATCTCTCGGAGGAGGTTTCCAAGGGCGGCAAGACCTTTACGCGCAAGCTCAACCCCGACACGGACTACAAGACGCCGGACGGTTCGAACTTTGTGCTGAAGCGCCGGTCGCTGATGCTGATCCGCAATGTCGGCCACCTCATGACCAACCCGGCCATCCTCGACCAGAATGGCAACGAGGTTCCGGAAGGCATCATGGACGCCATGGTGACGGCGCTCATCGCCATCAACGATATCGGCCCGAACGGCCGCCTGCAGAATTCACGCACCGGCTCCATGTATGTGGTGAAGCCGAAGATGCATGGACCGGAGGAGATCGCCTTCGCCTGCGAGATCTTCTCCCGCGTCGAACAGGCGCTGGGCCTTCCGACCAATACCATGAAGATGGGAATCATGGACGAGGAGCGCCGCACGACGGTGAACCTCAAGGCCTGCATCCGCGAGGCCCGCGAGCGCGTCGTCTTCATCAATACCGGCTTCCTCGACCGCACCGGCGACGAGATCCATACCTCGATGGAAGCCGGGCCGATGATCCGCAAGGGCGACATGAAACAGGCCGCATGGATCGCGGCTTACGAGAACTGGAACGTCGACATCGGCCTCGAATGCGGTCTCTCCGGCCATGCGCAGATCGGCAAGGGCATGTGGGCCATGCCAGACATGATGGCGGCGATGCTGGAACAGAAGATCGCTCATCCGAAGGCCGGCGCCAACACCGCCTGGGTGCCGTCGCCGACCGCGGCCACGCTCCATGCGACCCATTACCACAAGATCGACGTGGCAGCCGTTCAGGAGAGCCTCAAGAGCCGTGCCAGGGCAAAGCTGTCGGATATCCTTTCGGTGCCGGTGGCGCAGCGGCCGAACTGGACGCCCGAGGAGATCCAGCGCGAGCTCGACAACAACGCCCAGGGCATTCTGGGTTATGTGGTTCGCTGGATCGATCAGGGCGTCGGCTGCTCGAAAGTGCCGGACATCAACAATGTCGGGCTCATGGAAGACCGCGCGACGCTGCGCATCTCGGCCCAGCACATGGCGAACTGGCTCCATCACAGGCTGGTCGGCAGGGAACAGGTTGTCGAAACCATGAAGCGCATGGCCGCGGTGGTCGACGGGCAGAATGCGGGCGATCCGCTCTACAGGCCGATGGCAAAGGATTTCGACGGTTCCGTGGCGTTCCAGGCGGCCCTCGACCTGGTGCTGAAGGGCCGCGAGCAGCCGAACGGCTATACCGAGCCGGTGCTGCATCGCCGCAGGCAGGAGCTGAAGGCCAGGCTTGCCGGCTGATTGTTGTATAGCGGCGGAAAGAACCGTTCTTTCATCATACTCGGGCTTGTCCCAAGCGTCTGCGACGGCTTGAATTTAAATTGGCAACCGTAGATCCTCGGGACAAGCCCGGATGACGGCGTGCAAGTGGAGCGTATCAGCAAGACGAGACTGAGATGCTCGTCCTCACAGCCAAACGAAAAGGCCGCCGGAGATTCCCTCGGGCGGCCTTTTCGATTCTGATCGGTTTTCGCGATTACTGGATCACGACGACCTTGGTGTTGCGCCCCGGCCGGACGCGGCTATAGAGATCGATCACGTCCTGGTTCATCAGGCGGATGCAGCCGGACGAAGCGGCGGTGCCGATGGAGTTCCATTCGGGCGTGCCGTGCAGGCGGAAGAGCGTGTCCTGACCCTTCTCGTTGAAGAGATACATGGCGCGGGCGCCGAGCGGGTTGCTGAGACCAGGCCCCATGCCCTCTTCCACATAGCGGGCGACGTCGGGACGGCGGGCGGCCATTTCCTTCGGCGGGTGCCAGGTCGGCCATTCCTGCTTCCAGGCGACGTAGGCCGTGCCGGACCAGGCAAAACCCTGCTTGCCGACGCCGATGCCGTAGCGCACGGCCTTGCCGCCCGGCAGGATATAATAGAGGAAGCGCTCGCGCGTATTGACGATGACGGTGCCGGGCTTCTCGTTGGTCGAGTAGCTGACGATCTGCCGGACGAACTTCTTGTCGACGCGGTTGATCGGGATCGCCGGCAATGTATAGCCGGCATCCTTGATGGAACCGTAGGAGTCGGTGAAGATCTGTTCCGTGTAGGTGGTGGCGCCGGCGACCTGGGTTCCGGGAGCCGTGGTGGAGCAACCGGCCAGGGCGGCAGTCGCCAACAGGCCGAGTGCTAGCATGCTATTGCGGAAGCGCATGGAAATCTCTTGGGATGAACGAATCGATTGAGGCAGGTGTGTGACCACCTTTGATCACCGGTTATTTTCGATTACATTGGGGTTGGCAAGCCGCTGCAGTGCGTCCACAGAGGGTCGGCGCATAATTGAAAATTGCCATTGCGTTTTTGCAACATTACCGGCAGCGGCAATGAGAATTCATGACTATACTCAACGTCGCCAGTAACAATCCGTTAATAGATGGACGCCAGTCGGCGCGGGCCATGATGGTGCGCAGGGGCATGCAGATTCTGTTGCACGACATGCGCCACGCAATCCTGCCGGAGCTCGTCCTTTCAAGCGGAAGACGCGCCGATCTGGTCACCATCTCGGAAAAGGGCGAGATCTGGATCGTCGAGATCAAGACTTCGATCGAAGACTTTCGCGTCGACAGGAAATGGCCGGAATACCGCGCCTATTGCGACCGGCTGTTTTTCGCGACCCAAAAGGATGTGCCGCTCGACATCTTTCCGGAAGATTGCGGCCTCTTCCTCTCGGATGCTTATGGCGGACATCTCCTGCGCGACGCGCCGGAACATAAGCTGCCGCCTGCCACGCGCAAGGCGATGACGCTCAATTTCTCGCGCGCCGCCGCCCAGCGGCTGATGCTGGCCGAATGGGCGAACGGCAAGAGTTTTGAAGAGATGTGATCACTTCGGAGCGCGCTTGGCGAGGATGCGCTGCAGTGTCCGGCGGTGCATATTGAGCCGGCGGGCCGTTTCGGAGACGTTGCGCTCGCACATCTCGTACACCCGCTGGATATGTTCCCAGCGTACCCGGTCGGCCGACATCGGGTTTTCAGGCACGTCCGCCTTTTCGCCGGGGCGCTGCGTCAGCGCGCTGAAGATGTCGTCGGCGTCGGCGGGCTTGGCGAGGTAATCCAGCGCGCCGAGCTTTACGGCCGTCACGGCGGTGGCGATATTGCCGTAGCCGGTCAGCACGATCACCTTGGTGTCCTCACGGCTCTGGCGGATCGCCTCGATCACGTCGAGACCGTTGCCGTCTCCGAGGCGCAGGTCGACCACCGCGTATTTCGGCGGGCGGGCTTTCGACTTGGCGATCCCTTCGGCGACCGATTCCGCCGTGTCGACCACGAAGCCGCGGCTTTCCATCGCGCGCGCCAGCCGGCGCAGGAAGGGTCCGTCGTCATCGACGATCAGCAGGGAAGGATCAGGCCCCAGTCCATGATCGACATGATCCTTGGTCTTTTCGAGGTGCGTTTCCATCTTCTCTTCTTCTTCTCCGCAGGCCTGTTCGGGAACCTGCATTCCTTTTCATTATGATCCGTTGGCGCGATCGCGCAATCACTTCGAATCCTGCGTTTCCATGACCGATCGCGGCCATTCGATATGAATGCGGGCGCCTGCTTCACCGCTGTCGCGGTTGCCGAACCGGATCGAGGCGCCCGACCGTTCGAGCAGCGTCTTGGCGATGAAGAGGCCGAGGCCGAGGCCGCCAGCCCGTTCGTCCTCCCTGGGTCTTTTCGTCATATAGGGTTCGCCGATCCTGGAAAGAATATCCGGCGCATAACCCTGTCCATCGTCCTCGATGGTGATCGCCACCCGCTCCGCGTCGTGCTCGACCGTGACGGTCACCTTGCTCTTGGCATAGTCGACGGCGTTTTCGATCAGGTTGCCGAGCCCGTTGATGATGCCGGCATTGCGGTTGCCGACCGGTTCCGTGGCGCGGTCGTCCTTCTCGACGAGCTCGATCTCGATGCCGAACTGCCGGTGCGGCGCCACGACCTCCTCGATCATCGAGGAGAGCGGCAGGCGCCGCATATGCGCCTCGCTTTCGGCCGAGAGCGACGTGAGCCGGCGAAGGATGTCCCGGCAGCGTTCGCTCTGGCTCCTCAACAGCTGCACATCCTCGCGGAATCGGTCGTCATCGGAAAGCTCGCGTTCCATCTCCTTGGCGACGACGCTGATCGTGGCAAGCGGCGTGCCGAGCTCGTGGGCGGCGGCGGCGGCAAGACCGTCGAGCTGCGACAGATGCTTTTCCCGCTCCAGCACCAGTTCGGTCGCGGCAAGCGCATCGGCAAGCAGCGTCGCCTCGTGGCTGACGCGGTAGGCGTAGAAGGCCGCGAACATCATCATGGAGGCGATCGAACACCAGACGCCGAGCTGCATGACCGGCTGGATGCGAAGCGTTTCGCCCTCGTACCAGGGGACGTCATAGGGAGAGAAGGCGAGCACCGTGGTGCAGATCAGCGCAAAGACGATCAGCACCAGCGAATGACGCAGCGGCTGCGAGGCAAAGGCGATGATGACCGGCACGCAGATCAGCGGCGCAAAGGGATTGGCAAGC
Organism: Neorhizobium descurainiae; assembly: GCF_051400715.1. Lineage (NCBI taxonomy): Bacteria > Pseudomonadati > Pseudomonadota > Alphaproteobacteria > Hyphomicrobiales > Rhizobiaceae > Neorhizobium > Neorhizobium descurainiae. Next base: position 4,132 of record NZ_JBLFFK010000011.1, on the reverse strand, counting down.
CCGCCGGTGATGAAAAGCAGCGCCGCCATCTGCAATAGGTCGAAGCCGAGGAGAGCCAGCGCCGCCCTCGGTCCAAGGCGATGGGTCGGCGGAAACCAGGCCTGCAGGATGAGATTGGCGATCGCCAGCGCGCCGACCAGGATGGCGGCTTCCTGCAAAGGCAACGGAAACCGCAGCAGCAGCCCGACGATCAGGACCGTGATCGTCTGGCCTGCGACGGCAAGCCAGCGCAGCCGCACCAAAGTCTGGAGCCGGATGCGGCGGCTCGAGGGACCGAATTGCGCATGACGCACGGAAGGACTGTCTACGCTCACTGCCTGAACCTGCTCCTTCGGACCTGTTGTCCGTGCCTGCTTCATAAACCGGCCCGGCTTAAGGTCGCAGGCGGCATTCTGTCACGTCCCGCGCGGTTTGGCACGCGTCGTCGGCAAAGCCTCTGCGGGATCCTCCGGCCAGGGATGTTTCGGATACCGTCCGCGCATCTCGGCGCGCACGTCCTTCCAGGACCCTGCCCAGAAACCCGGCAGGTCGCGCGTCGTCTGGATCGGCCGGTGCGCCGGCGAGGTGAGTTCGAGCAGAAGCGGCAGCTTTCCGCCGGCGACGGCGGGATGTTTCTTCAATCCGAACAGTTCCTGCACGCGAATGGAGAGCGTCGGCTCCTCGCCGTCGTAGCGGATCGGATGCCGCTGGCCGGTCGGCGCCTCGAAATGCGTCGGCGCCAGCCTGTCGAGATCACGCGCGACCTCGTGCGGGACGAGCGACCGCAAGCCTTCCGAAAGGCTGCCGGGATTGATCGAATCGAGCCCCGGAGTCTGACCCTGGAACGGCACGAACCAGTCGTCGAGACGCGCAAGCAGCGCCTCGTCGCTCATGTCCGGCCAGGGCTCGCCGATCGACCGGTGCAGGAAGCCGATCCGCTCGCGCAACTGTGCTCCGTCCTTCGAAAACGGCAGGACCTGCAGCCCAAGCTCCCGTACCCCGTCCGCCAGTGCCCGTGCCGCCTGCTCGCCGGTCGGGCGGGGGAGCGGTTTTTCCTCGAAGATGATCGCACCGAGCCGCGTCACCTTGCGGGCACGCACCTGCCGGCTGACCCGGTCGAAGAAACATTCGTTACTCTCGCGGATTGCGCCGGCCAGCTCGGTCTCGACATCCAGCCGGCTTACCTCCGCTGCAGCAAGAATGCGGGCCTGCGCTGCCCGGCCGGTGAGATCGGCAATGACGAGCATTTGTGCAGCTGCGAGACGTTCCGTCTCTGGCAGTTCGGCGCCCCGGCCGTTCGCCATGACGAAGCGCCCGCGCCCGCCGCGCTGAAGCGCAATCCGGTCCGGATAGGCGTGCAGCAGGAGGCGGCCCGCGGGCACGGGTTCACTTGGCTGCTTTCCTTTCGGCAGGCCGGAGGCGATTCGATCCGCAAGCTTGCGGGCCGAATCCGCCCGGTCGCCGCGCTCGTTGCGGAATCGTCGCAGTCGTTCGTCCAGGTCGACATCGTTTCCGCCAAGCCCCTGTTCGGTCAAAAGCACGGCCAGCAGGCAGGCCTGCCTGCCAAAGCCCTCTTCCGCCGCCGAGATCGCCATGGCCGAGAGCCGGGGAGGAAGAGCGACCTCCCGCATCAGCCGGCCCTTCTCCGTCAAGCCACCTTGGGGGTCGAGCGCGCCGAGCTCCGTGAGCAGCGCCTTCGCCTCGTTGAAGGCCGGCCCGGGCGGCGGGTCGAGAAAGGCGAGCGTTCTCGGATCCTGCACGCCCCAATGGGCAAGGTCGAGCGCAAGCCCGGAAAGGTCGCTTGCGAGAATTTGCGGCGGAGTGAAGGGGTGAAGCGCCGCCGTCTGTCCCGGATGCCAGAGCCGGACCGCAATGCCCGGTTCGGTACGTCCCGCGCGGCCCGCGCGCTGATCGGCCGAGGCGCGCGACAGGCGCACCGTCTCCAGCCTCGTGATTCCCGTTGCCGGCTCGAAGACGGGCAGGCGCTGCAACCCGCTGTCGATGACGATCCGCACGCCGTCTATGGTGATCGAGGTCTCGGCGATCGAGGTGGCGAGCACGATCTTGCGGCTTCCGGCGGGAGCGGGCCTGATCGCCAGATCCTGTTCCTTCTGGGAAAGGTTGCCATAGAGCGGCACGACTGTCGTCTCCGGCCCGAACCGGCCTCCCAGCCGTTCGGCGGTGCGCAGGATTTCCGCTTGTCCCGGCAGGAAGGCGAGGATCGAGCCTGGCTCGCTCGCATGCGTTTCGAGAATGGCGCGCGTCATTGCGTCTTCGGTCCGTTCGTTCGACGCCCGGTCGCGATGCCGGATATCGATCGGAAAGCTCCGGCCTTCGCTCTTGATCACCGCCGGCCGATGGCCCGAGCTGCCGAGCAGTTCCGCGACCCGCTCGACGTCGAGCGTCGCCGACATGACGAGAATACGGAGGTCCTCCCGCAATGCGGATTGCACGTCGAGCGCCAGCGCCAGCCCGAAATCCGCATCCAGCGAGCGCTCGTGGAATTCGTCGAAAATCACCGCCGAAATGCCCGCGAGCTCCGGATCGTCGAGGATCATCCGGGCGAAGACGCCTTCGGTCACGACCTCGATCCGGGTTCTTGCCGAGATGCGGTTGTCGAGCCGCATGCGGTAGCCGACCCGGTCGCCGGCGGTTTCGTTCAGCAAGGAGGCCATGCGCGAGGCGGCGGCGCGGGCGGCGAGCCGCCGCGGCTCGAGCAGGACGATCTTTCCCGTGCACCAGGCCTGGTCGAGCAGGGCGAGCGGCACGAGCGTCGTCTTGCCGGCGCCCGGCGGAGCGGAAAGCACCGCCCGTGTACCCCGCGCCAGGGCCTCGGTGATGTCTTCCAAAACCGCGGTGACCGGCAGCGTGGGCAGGCTTTCGGTGATCGATCCCGCCTCGGGCGAAGCGGCCATCAGCGGGAAACCTGTCCTCTGGCATTGCGGTAGGCGAGGATCGCGCCGGCGAGATCTTCGAGCGCCGCGCCGACCGACTTGAAGAGGGTGATTTCGTCGGGGCCGGTGCGACCGGGATGCTTTCCACGGACGAGTTCTGCAAGCTCGGCCTTGATGCCGTCCTTGGTTAGAACGCCGCTTTCCAGAGGCTGGACGATGTCGCCGCCCTCCTTCATCGCCCCGGCGCGCGCGTCCACGAATACGGACGAGCGTCGCACGGCTTCGTCGTCGCTCTCGCGCATGCTCGGCTTGAAGGCGCCGACGAGATCGAGATGCGCGCCGGGCTTCAGCCATTCGCCGCGGATCAGCGGTTCGCTGGAGAGCGTCGCACAGGAAATGATGTCCGCTTCGCGGGCCGCGGTTGCGAGATCGCCGACGGCGGCCGCATCGAGGCCGAGCGCCCGCGCATCCTTTGCCGTTTCCTCCGCCTTTTCCCCATTCCGGCCCCAGATCAGGAACCGTTTCAGCGGACGCGTCACGGCATGGGCCTGCATCAGGTTCAATGACAGCCGGCCGGTGCCGGCCATCAGCATGACCTCGGCGTCATGGCGCGCCAGATATCTTGCGGCTAGCGCCGAGGTCGCGGCCGTGCGCCGCGCGGTGAGTTCGCCACCTTCGACGATTGCCAGCATTTCCCCGGTTCTGCCCGAGGAAAGGAGATAGCTGCCGATGATGGTCGGCAGCGCGCGCAGATGATTGTCCGGAAAGAGGTTGAGAATCTTGACGCCGATATGGTCGCCCGGCACCCAGGCCGGCATGAGCAGCATCACGGCGTTCGCTTCGCCCGGCACCTCCATGTCGTGATGGTGGCGGACGGGCATCACGCAGTCGCCCTTGAACATCGTCTCGATCGCGTCGATGAGCTCCGGAAAGGGGAGCGCGGCCCGCGTCTGTTCCTCGTTCAGTACCAGCATGTCATACTCCAGATGCCGAAATCGGCTATTATCTAGCAATCGAAAAGAGGGGCTTGGAAGCGGTTTTTGATATTCGAAATATGCCTCTTCCTTAATCTACGCCCATTTTCTATCCGCTTTTGATGCCGGTTTCGCTGTCCGGACGAAAAATGACATTTTTTTAAAAAGCCCTGTTGACTTGCTGTGAAGTGTGCCTCTATAAGCCGTGTCACTGACGAGGGCGGCGGCGCTGCTGGCGACGAAGTCCTTTGTTCTGAGACCTCCTAGAGAAGTTGGCGGATGCTG